>NZ_JANINM010000001.1 GCF_024509055.1 Mesorhizobium sp.
AAAAGCTGCTCGAAGTGATCGGCCAGTATGACGGCCTCGCCATCCGCTCGGCGACCAAGGTCACGGAGAAGCTGATCAATGCCGCCGGCAGGCTCAAGGTCGTCGGCCGCGCCGGCATCGGCGTCGACAATGTCGACATCCCGGCTGCCAGCCGCAAGGGCATCATCGTGATGAACACGCCCTTCGGCAATTCGATCACCACGGCCGAACATGCCGTCGCCATGATCTTCGCGCTCGCCCGCCAGATTCCGGAAGCCAACGCCTCGACGCATGCCGGCAAGTGGGAGAAGAACCGCTTCATGGGCATAGAGATCACCGGCAAGACGCTGGGCGTGGTCGGCTGCGGCAATATCGGCTCGATCGTCGCGACGCGCGGCGTCGGCCTGAAGATGCACGTCATCGCCTTCGATCCGTTCCTGTCGGACAGCCGGGCAGAAGAGCTCGGCGTCGAGAAGGTCGAGCTTGATGAACTCTTCGCCCGCGCCGATTTCATCACCTTGCACACGCCGCTGACCGACAAGACGCGCAACATCATCAATGCTGATGCGATCGCCAAGATGAAAGACGGCGTTCGCATCATCAATTGCGCGCGTGGCGGGCTCGTCGTCGAGGCCGACCTGGTCGCGGCGCTGAAGAGCGGCAAGGTGGCGGGAGCGGGTGTCGACGTGTTCGAGGTCGAGCCGGCCGAGCAGAACGCGCTGTTCGGGATGGAGAATGTGGTGGCCACCCCCCACCTTGGCGCCTCGACCACCGAAGCGCAAGAAAACGTGGCTCTGCAGGTGGCCGAGCAGATGAGCGACTACCTGATCAAGGGCGCCGTCTCCAACGCCATCAACATGCCGTCGATCACGGCGGAGGAGGCGCCGCGGCTGAAGCCCTTCGTCAAGCTTGCCGAAGTGCTCGGCGCCTTCGTCGGCCAGGTCACCGAGGATCCGATCAAGGAGGTCGAGATCCTGTTCGACGGCTCGACGGCGACGATGAACACGCGGGCGCTGATCAGCGCAGCGCTTGCCGGCCTCATCCGGCCGCAGGTCTCCGACGTCAACATGGTGTCGGCGCCAATCATGGTGAAGGAACGCGGCATCATCGTCGCCGAGGTCAAGCGCGACAAGTCAGGCGTCTTCGACGGTTACATCAAGCTCACCGTCACGACCGAGCACAGGACGCGCTCGATCGCCGGCACTTGCTTCTCGGATGGCAAGCCGCGTTTCATCCAGATCAAGGGCATCAATCTCGACGCCGAGGTCGGCCAGCACATGCTCTACACCACCAATGCCGATGCGCCGGGCATCATCGGCCTGCTCGGCACGGTTTGTGGCGAGAATGGCGTCAACATCGCCAACTTCCAGCTTGGCCGCAACCGGCCGGGGGGCGACGCGATCGCGCTGCTCTATCTCGATGCGCCGTTCCCGGAGAATGTGCTGGATCAGCTGCGCGCGCACAAGTCGATCGACTCGGCCAAGCCGCTGCATTTCGATGTCGGCGGCGCCTGAGGCGGTATCGATGTGAAAAGCGCCCCGCACATTGTTATGCGCGGGGCTTCATGTCGGGCCTTGAAACGGGTCGTCCCGTCAAATCACTTGCAAGGGAACCCGGGCGCGATTTTGCACTGAGGCTTGTGTGGCCTCTGTGGCTTGTGGGGCTTGTGCGGCGGCCGATGATGCCAGTGCGGCGGCCGATGGTGGTGATGCGGCGGGCGGATGATGATGCGCGGCTGCACGATCACCGGCCGAACGACATGGGTCCGGTCCAGGTAATTTGCGTTGGCCCAGCCGTGGATGCCGCCAACACGGATCGAGCACCAGCTTCCTTCGCAATGGAGCAGCGTCACCTGCTGGCCGGCGGCCAAGGTGGCGACCCTTGCATAGTGAGCGCCTGGGCCGCTGCGTACATTCAGCGAGGTGGTGGCGTGGGCGAGGGTCGCAGCCGACGCCGAAACGGGAAACACGGCGAGGCCGACAAAGGCGACGATCAGTGCCGCGAGCATTCGGAAATTCATAGTCCCCTCCCTGCCTGAATGAAAATACACTAGACCTCGATATCTGGTCCCCGGAAGATGAGAAAGTCAATCGGCCCGGGATGGCCTATATATCCAAATATCGATATCCTTAATGATGTCGCATTGCTGGCGGCTTCTTGGCCTATTCATAGCATTTGCAGGGCCGCTCTTCTGCCGCTGTATTCAGCGAGTGCTATGCCCCCAAGCACGAGCGCGAGCGCAAGGCCCTGATAGGGTTGGAACTGTTCGCCGACGATCAGCACCGAAAGCAGCGTGCCGAAGATCGGCACCAGATTGATGAACAGGCCCGCCCGGTTGGCGCCGATCAGTTCGTTGCCCTTGATGTAGAGGACTTGCGAGACAACCGACGCGCCGAGCGCGGTGTAAAGCGTGAGCGCCCACCCCCGCGCGTCGGGGACGATGACCCGACCAGCCGCGACCTCCCAGACAAAGAAAGGTACCGAGGTGAGAAGGGCAGCAATCGACAGAACGAGCATCAGGCTCTGCCAGCGGATTGCCGGTTTCATGCGCAATCCCACCGAGTAGAGGCTGTAGCAGAGCACCGCGACGAGCATGATCGCGTCGCCGAAATTGAGATCGAGCTTCAGCAATTGGCCGAGGTCGCCATGGCTTGCGGTGAGCGCAACGCCGATGACGGTCAACGCGACACCGACGAGTTGCAGCCGCTGCACGCGCAGCCGGAAGAGAACGAAGTTGGCCAGGATGATGACGATCGGGATAGCGGCCTGCTCGATCGAGACGTTGATGGCGGTGGTGTAGTTCAGCGCGGTGTAGAAGATGACGTTGAAGATCGTGAAGCCGCAGGCGCCGAGGCCGGCCAGCAGCCGCCAATGCCTGCGCACCTGAGGCCAATCCTCGCGCAGCGTCCGCCAGCCAACGGGCAGCAGGATCAGCACAGCCATGACCCAGCGCAGGAAGACCAGCGTCATCGGCGATATGTGACCGACGGCGAGCTTGCCGGCCACGGAATTGCCGCCCCATAACAGCATGGTCGACAGAAGAAACAGGTAGGCGGCTCGATACATCGCAGGTTCCGTGCGGGGACGCGCGTTCGAAGATGGGAGCCGGCCTAATGCGCCCACCTCGGCAAGTAAATGATACGGAAGGCGGAATTTGTTGTGCCTCGGGGCGGTTTCGACGGCAAAAGAAGGGTCGCGTCGGCCGACACATGAGGCTATAGAGGCCTGTCGTTTTCAAGCCGCCAGGGCGGCGTCTCAAGGGAAAAGAACATGGCCAATGTGGTGGTCGTCGGCTCGCAGTGGGGCGACGAAGGCAAGGGCAAGATCGTCGACTGGCTGTCGGAGCGGGCCGACGTGGTCGTGCGCTTCCAGGGCGGCCACAATGCCGGCCATACACTGGTCGTTGACGGCAAGGTCTACAAGCTCTCGCTCCTACCTTCCGGCGTGGTTCGGGAAGGCAAGCTCTCGATCATCGGCAACGGCGTGGTGTTCGATCCGCATGCCTTCGTCGCCGAAGCGGCGAAGCTCAAGGAACAGGGCGTGGATGTGACGCCCGAGCGCCTGAAAATAGCCGAAAACACCGCGCTTATCCTTTCGCTGCACCGGGAACTGGACGGATTCCGCGAAGACGCCGCCTCGAACTCCGGAACCAAGATTGGCACGACCCGCCGCGGTATCGGCCCCGCCTACGAGGACAAGGTGGGCCGGCGCGCAGTCCGGGTGATGGATTTGGCGGATTTGGAAACGCTTCCCCTGAAGGTCGACAGGTTGCTGACGCATCACAACGCGCTGCGCCGCGGGCTCGGCCACCCGGAAGCGACTCACGAGGCGATCATGCAGGAGCTGACCTCCGTGGCCGGCGAGATCCTGCCTTACATGGACAGGGTCTGGAAGGTCCTCGACGACAAGCGCCGGGCTGGCGAGCGTATCCTGTTCGAAGGCGCGCAAGGCACCCTTCTCGACATCGACCACGGCACCTATCCGTTCGTCACCTCGTCCAACACCGTGGCCGGCCAGGCCGCCGCCGGCTCAGGCGTCGGCCCCGGTGCTATCGGCTATGTACTCGGCATCACCAAGGCCTATACGACGCGCGTCGGCGAAGGCCCGTTCCCGACCGAGCAGAAGAACGAAATCGGCGAATTCCTCGGCACGCGCGGCCACGAATTCGGCGTCGTCACCGGGCGCAAGCGCCGCTGCGGCTGGTTCGACGCCGTGCTGGTGCGCCAGGCCGTCGCCGTCAACGGCATCAAGGGCATCGCGCTGACCAAGCTCGACGTGCTCGACGGACTGGACGAGATCAAGGTCTGTACCGGCTACAAGCTCGACGGCGAGACGATCGACTATCTGCCGGCCAGCCAAGGCGCTCAGGCGCGCGTCGAGCCGATCTACGAGACGCTCGAAGGCTGGAAGGGAACCACGGCCGGGGCCAGGAGCTGGAACGCCTTGCCGGCGCAGGCCGTCAAATATGTCCGCTACATCGAAGAATTGATCGGCGCCCCCGTGGCGCTGCTTTCCACCAGCCCGGAACGGGACGACACGATACTTGTGACCGACCCGTTTCAAGACTAGTTTCACAGCCCTTCCCGGCGGTACGGCTGATTTGCGGCCGGCCGGGAAACGATTGCAGGTCACCTGACGCATGGCAGATTTCGTTAGCGTTCTGAAAAAGCAGCTCGAGAAGAAGGGCGAGCCCTCATTCGAGGTGCGCAAGCAGATATACGATGGTGCCCGCGCGGTGCTGGCCAAGAAGCTGGCGGATTATTCCCCACCGCTCGCGGCCGATGTCGTCAGCAAACAGAAGCGCTCGCTGGAAGATGCCATTTCAAGCGTCGAGCGAGACTATGTCAGGCGGGCTCCGGCCGAGGATCCGCTCGCTGAGTTGGAGCATATCTTTTCGTCCATCGACCGTAACAAGAACCAGCCGAGCCATGTCCGGCAGCCGACGGTGGCGAAGACTGAGCCTGCCAGGCCAGAGCCCTTCAGACCCGAGCCCTCCAGACCTGAGCCGTTCAAGGCCGCCCCCGCTGCCGCGCCCCGGGCGGAGCCGAGCTGGCAGACCCCGGCAAAGACGGAGCCGAGCTGGCAGGCCCCGGTAAAGACGGAGCCGAGCTGGAAGAGCGAGGCAAAGACCGAGCCGGGCCGACAAGGCGCGGTGAACATGGAGCCAGGCCGGCAAGGCACGGCGAAGGCGGAGCCGGATTGGCAGAAGGCGCCACCCATGCCGTCGCCGCGCGAGGACGATGTCAGCCTTCCCGGAATGAATGCTGCCGAGGCCGACGGCGACAACGATGTCTTCGCAAACGACGAGCAGCCGGCGGCCGATACTTTCCAGCGGCTGCGACCGCCTCCGCGCAAGCGCAGCTACGGCGGGCTGATCGCCGCCGTCATCGCGCTGCTCGTGCTGGGCGGCGGCGGTTATGGAATCTGGTTGAACAAGGCCGCGTTCGGCTCGCTGTTCGGCGTGGGCGGCAGCGGCAGCAAGACGGTTTCGACCGAGCCTCTGGTGAAGCCGGCTCCCGCGAAGCCGGCTACGGATACGGCGGCGGCGCCACCTGCGACCGGCACCACCGAACCAGCCGACACGACCAAGTTCACCCAGCGGCTGACGCCGGAAGGCAAAGAGACCGATCCTGGTCCGGCAGCCGGCCAGAGCACGATTGGCGAGGGCGAGTCCGTCGCCGCGCTGACGACGCGGCCCACTACGCCGCCGGCGTCCGCGGCCACGCCGCCAGCACCTGCGACCACGACGTCTGGCGCGACCCCGCCTGCAGCCGCAACCACGCCGGCGCCGGCCACCGCGGCCGCCAATCCGCCGACGCCAGCGGCCGGGACAACCCCGCCCGCGGCCAGCACCACCCCGCCCGCAGCCGGGACTTCACCGGCCCCGCAGCCGACGGCAGGGGCGACGACGCCTGCGGCGGCGACGCCAGCTGCTAGCGAAGCGACGGTGCCGGTCGGCCAGAAGGCGATCTTCTACGAGGAGCGCACCAGCACGCAGCAAGGCACGGCGGAACCCGGCAGCATCGTCTGGTCGCTGGTGCAGGAATCGCCCGGCGGCGACCTGCCGCCGGAGCCGGCGATCCGCGCCGAGGCGACGATCCCCGGCAAGAACATCCAGTTGCGCATGACGATCCGACGCAACACCGACCAGACCCTGCCGGCCAGCCATATCATCGAGATGATCTTCCTGACGCCTGAAGGGTTCGAGGGCGGCGGCGTCGACAACATCCTGCGCATCGCCATGAAGAGCTCGGAACAGGACGCCGGCAGCCCGCTGATCGGTATTCCGGCCAAGATCGCCGATGGCTTTTTCCTCGTCGCGCTCAACGACACCAAGGCCGACGAGGACGCCAACCTGACGCTGCTTCGCGGACAGTCCTGGATCGACGTGCCGGTCGTCTACAAGACCGGACGCCGGGCGCTGCTCACCATGGAAAAGGGCATTCCCGGCGAAAAGGTCTTCGACGAAGCGCTGAAAGCCTGGGCGGCGAAGACGTCGGGGTGAGGCGGGAGCGCCTTAAAAACCTTGAAAGAGCATATCGAGTGCCGCGACGATATCGTCGTGGTGACTCGTAAGATTAGTTCGATTTTCGCCGAGTTCGGTCGCAGCGACCGTAGCGATCAGGTGGGTGGCCATCACCATCTTCCGGCCGTTGATCTCGAAGATCGGATGCAGTTTGCGCATTGGCGAAGGTGCCGAGGTCAGCGGCAGAAGCGGGACGACCACGCGAGTCTTGAAGTGGTCCAGCAAGTCGGATTGAACGTCGAGCAGATATCCGCCTTCGATATCACCAGCGAAGACGTCATAACGCGCCATCAGAATTGCCGATGCCCGGCGAGCGGAATGCCATGCTTTTCGACATAGTCGTTCCAAGCGTCCATCGTCGCACGGTTTTCAAGCTTCCATAGCCGGGCCTTCTCGGCAGCGACCGCTTCCGCTATCCCCGCCTCCGCCGCGCGCGACACATTCACGTTGAGCCCCTTGGCCTCCGCCATGAGCTGGGAATCGATCGATAGGTTAGCCGGTTGACGCACCGCGTTCGTCGATGTCTTGCGCATGATAATCACCTCGATATGCGCATAGTGTATGCGCATCGGTTCGCCAGCGCAACGAGGATACTATCCCTCCATCTCTTCCCTCAACATCTCCAACTCCAGCCACTCTTCCTCGAGCGCTGCAAGCGTGGTGCGCTCCTTGTCGAGGGCGGCGATGGTCTTCTGGAACGAGGTTGGGTCGCGTTCGTAGAAGGAGGGGTCGGCGATGTTGTTTTCCAGCCGCGAGATCGAAGCCGCCACCGCCTCGATCTTCTTCGGCAGCGAATCCAGCGCGAACTTCTGCTTGAACGAGAGTTTCTTCGCCGGGCCTTTCACTGCGGCCTGATCGGCCTTCGGCGCAGAGCCCGCAGCGGCCGTTTCAGCCTTCGATCGTGCCTTGCGATCCTCGAGCCTGGAGCCGCCGCGTTGCGCCAGCATGTCGGAATAGCCGCCGGCATATTCGATCCAGCGCCCGCCGCCGTCCGGCGCGATCACGCTGGTGACGGTGCGGTCGAGGAAATCGCGGTCATGGCTGACCAGGATCACCGTCCCGGCAAAGCCGGCGACCAGCTCCTGCAGCAGCTCCAGCGTCTCCATGTCGAGATCGTTGGTCGGCTCGTCGAGTACCAAAAGGTTCGCCGGCCGCGCCAGCACGCGGGCCAGCAGCAGCCGCGCCCGCTCGCCACCGGAAAGCTCGCGCACCGGCGTGCGAGCCTGTTCCGGCTTGAACAGGAAATCCTTCATGTAGGAGACGACATGGCGCTGCTCGCCATTGA
>NZ_JANINM010000002.1 GCF_024509055.1 Mesorhizobium sp.
TGAAGCTTTCATAGACCTGGCCCTGGTTGGCCGCGCCGTCGCCGAAATAGGTCAGCGAGACGTTCTTGTTGTCGCGATAGCGGTTGGCGAAGGCCAGGCCGGTGCCCAGCGACACCTGCGCGCCGACGATGCCGTGGCCGCCATAGAAATGCTTCTCCTTGGAGAACATGTGCATGGAGCCGCCCTTGCCCTTCGACAGGCCGCCACGGCGCCCGGTGAGCTCGGCCATGACGCCGCGCGGCGACAGGTCCATCGCCAGCATGTGGCCGTGGTCACGATAGGCGGTGATCATCTGGTCGCCTTCGATCAGCGACATCTTCATGCCGGTGACGACGGCCTCCTGGCCGATATAGAGGTGGCAGAAACCGCCGATGAAGCCCATGCCGTAGAGCTGGCCGGCTTTTTCCTCGAAGCGGCGGATGAGCAGCATGTGCCGGTAGGCGGAAAGCTCTTCTTCCTTGGTGAATTCGGCCGGCTTCGGCGCTGAGAGATTCGGCTGTTTGTCGGATTTGGATCTGGCAGGCGCTTTTTTGGCGGCGGTGGCCATGCATCACTCCCTGTTGGCGTCTCTTCGCGGACATTCAGGGAGATCGATCGCCTCCCCACCGATTTGTGAGAGGCTAACATGCGAAAATGCATTGCGCCATGCTGAAAAATGCATGGCTGGCATGCATCTAAGCGATTAGAATCATTGAAAATAACAACGATTAACCGAAATTCGGTTATTTCGCCGAAACGGGCAGCATGATGGTGATTTCATCTGGTTGGGACAGATTGAGCGCCTTTCGGGCCTGCTCGTCAAGCATGTCCTTCTCCAGCGTGCCTTCGTGCAGCAGCTGGACGCGGCGTTCGAACTCGACCCGGCGCGCCTTGACCGCGTCGAGCTGCGCCTGCAGATCGGCCGCCTGCGCTTTCAGCCGGTACTTGGAGTAGATGCCGAATTCGCCGTGATAGGCGTGGAAGCCGAAATAGGCCAGGAACAGGACGCAGAGCGAGGGAATGATCAACCTGCCGGTATTTCTCTGCTTGTGCTGACGTGTCCACATAACCCGAACCCTCGCGGCCGCGTACCCGAGCGGCCAAGGAGTCCTTTTTCGCCCGATTGTGCTTAATGGACGGTTACGGACGCCAACCGCGCGGTCGGCGGAAACGAAAAAGGGGCGGGAAATATCCCGCCCCTTCGGATTGATCGGAACTTCGTCCAGGTCAGGCCTTGATCACCGACTTGCCGGCATAGCGCGCCTGCTGGCCAAGCTCTTCCTCGATGCGGATGAGCTGGTTGTATTTCGCCGTACGATCCGAGCGCGACAGCGAGCCGGTCTTGATCTGACCGCAGTTCGTGGCGACCGCCAGGTCGGCGATGGTCGAATCCTCGGTCTCGCCCGAGCGGTGCGACATGACGGCGGTGTAGCCGGCCTTGTGCGCGGTCTCGACCGCGTCGAGCGTCTCGGTGAGCGAGCCGATCTGGTTGACCTTGACCAGGATCGAATTGGCGACGCCCATGCGGATGCCGTCGCGCAGACGCGCCGTGTTGGTGACGAAGAGGTCGTCGCCGACCAGCTGCACCTTCTTGCCGATCAGGTCGGTCAGGATCTTCCAGCCTTCCCAATCGTCCTCTGCGAGGCCGTCCTCGATGGTGATGATTGGATAGTCGGAGGCGAGCTTCGCGAGGTACTTGGCCTGCGCCTTCGGGTCACGGGTCTTCTTCTCGCCCTCATAGACGTAGTTGCCGTCCTTGAAGAACTCGGTCGCGGCGCAGTCGAGGCCGAGCGCCACATCCTCGCCCGGCTTGAAGCCGGCCTTCTCGATCGATTCCATGATGAAATCGAGCGCGGCCGGCGCGCTCTTCAGGTTGGGGGCAAAACCGCCTTCGTCGCCGACGTTGGTGTTGTGCCCGGCATCCTTGAGCTTCTTGCGCAGCGTGTGGAAGATTTCCGAACCCCAGCGCACGCCGTCGCGCAGCGTCGGCGCGCCGACCGGCAGGATCATGAATTCCTGGAAGTCGATCGGATTGTCGGCATGCGCGCCGCCATTGATGATGTTCATCATCGGAACCGGCAGGATATGCGCCTTGGTGCCGCCGACATAGCGGTAGAGCGGCAGGCCGGCAGCCTCGGCCGCGGCCTTGGCGACCGCCAGCGACACGCCGAGGATCGCGTTGGCGCCGAGGCGGCTCTTGTTCGGCGTGCCGTCGAGTTCGATCATCGTCTGGTCGATGTGGATCTGGTTCTCGGCTTCCATGCCGCCGATCGCCTCGAACAATTCGCCGTTCACGGCCTCGACCGCCCGCTGGACTCCCTTGCCGAGATAGCGCGGACCGCCGTCCCGTACTTCGACCGCCTCGTGAGCGCCCGTCGATGCACCCGACGGCACGGCGGCACGGCCCATCGAGCCGTCTTCCAGCACCACGTCGACCTCGACGGTCGGATTTCCACGGCTGTCCAGGATTTCACGCCCGACAATGTCGATGATGGCGGTCATTTGCGATGTCCCCGATTGATCGATTGAAGCGTCGCGACCCTCTTAGCCAAAGCACCGCAAAAGGCAATCGGGCCGCCGGCAATAATTGGCGCAGGCAAGAGTCACGAAGCGCAAATTTCTGTCATCATAAGTCATGCGCGCCGCGGACGCTTCTCATCTAAGGTCGCATCCGCGCGGGGCGAAACAGGAGAGGGTTTCGCCATGTCCCAGTTGAGCGGTATTGTGAGTTTGTTCCTGATCGCGGCGGCGTTCCTGACGTCTTGCGACAGCCAGAAACCGCAGCAGAGCTCAATGGAGCTATCTACCCTGCAGGCTGCGGAATAGTTCCAAAAGCGAAGGCCCCCGGTCCCGGGGGCCTTCGCTACGGCATCAATGCCAGTAAGGCGTGACCTGGTAGTAATCGAAGGACGCATCGCGGGCCGCTTCGCCATCCGAACCTGTCAGTTCTTTGATGGAATAGGCCGGCGCGGCTTGCAGCTGCTCCTTGCTAAACGGCACCACATAGCCGCCCTTATCCTTGTCGTAATCGAGGGTTGCCCACGGAATGGCGTGATACTTCTCGCCCATTCCGAGGAAACCGCCGAAGCCGATCACCGCAAACATGATGCCGTTCGACATCTTGTCGAGCATCACGTCCTCGACGCTGCCGATACTCTTACCCTCAGTATTATAGACAGACGTGCCGATGACGCGCGAGGCAGCAATGGCCTCGGTATGCCCTGAAGGGGTGGTCATAGTAGTGCTCCTCTCGGTTGAATTGCCTGTCTGGACAATGAGAGGAGTGGGTGAAGGTTCCAGACTTTTCGGCCTGCTGTTTCACCTAGTCGTCGGTGAGGATGAAGGTGACCTTCATGTTGACCCGATAGGCGGCAATCTTGCCGTCCTCGATGACGATCTTCTGGTCCTGTATCCAGGCGCCTTCGACGTTCTTCAAGGTCTTTGCGGCGCGCGAAATGCCCTTCTCGATGGCGTCCTGAAAGCTTTTCTTGGACGATGACGTGATTTCGGTGACGCGGGCGACAGACATGGCTTCCTCTCCTACAAGAACGCTCAGTTGCAGGGAGAAGCGTACTGCCGGCTCAGCACAACCACAAGCCGGCGCAAGATTCGCGGATATGCCTTCAGAAACCCTTGGCGACGCGGTCGAACGCCATCAGCTTTTCGAGCAGTGCCGGCATGTCCTTGAGCGGCACCATGTTGGGGCCGTCCGAAGATGTCGAGTTGTCCGGATCATGGTGGGTCTCGATGAAGACCCCGGCAACGCCGACGGCGACCGCCGCGCAGGCCAGCGTCGCGACGAAACGGCGCTCGCCGCCTGAGGAACCGCCCTGCCCGCCCGGCTGCTGCACCGAGTGGGTTGCGTCGAAGATCACGGGCGCGCCGATCTCGGCCATGATCGGCAGGGCCCGCATATCGGAGACCAGCGTGTTGTAGCCAAAAGACGCGCCGCGCTCGGTGGTCAGCACATTCGGGTTGCCTGAGCCCGTGATCTTGGCCACCACGTTCTTCATGTCCCACGGAGCGAGGAACTGGCCCTTCTTTACGTTGACGACCTTGCCCGTCCGGGCGGCCGCGACCAGCATGTCGGTCTGCCTCGACAGGAAGGCAGGGATCTGCAGGACATCGACGTGCGGGGCAACGATCGCGCATTGCTCCTCGGTGTGGACGTCGGTGAGCACCGGAAGTCCGAAGGTCTTGCGCAAATCGTCGAAGATCGGCATCGCCGCATCTAGCCCGGCGCCGCGCGTCGCCGCCAGCGAGGTGCGGTTGGCCTTGTCGTAGCTGGTCTTGTAGACGAGGCCGATGCCCAGTCGCTCTGTCAGTTCTTTGAGCGCGCCGGCCATATCGAAGGCGTGCTGACGTGATTCAAGCTGGCACGGACCGGCGATCAGCGACAGCGGCGCGTCGTTGGCGAAGACAACCTTGCCGACGGTTACCGATGAATTGGGCGCAAGGGGCTTGCTCATGGGATCTCCCGGAAGATGAAGGCGGCGCCCTGCCCGGGCGCCGGTGGCACGACGATGTCGTTGCCGCTCATGTTGTGCTCGACCGCGCCGGCTGCAAGCGCGCGCATCGCGGCGGCCTTGTCGCGGACCCAGAAGACGAGGGCCGCAAAACGCAACTCCGACGGAGGCAAGGCCGGGACCGCGAAGCGGGAAGCGTAGGCCTCGGGCGTCAGAACAGTCAAAGCCGCGTTCGGCAGTTGGAGCGCGTCGTCCTTTCCTGCTTCGGCGCCTGCCGCGGTGGCGATCAGCGCGATCTGCGCTGCTGGCTCGTCGCTGACCGCGACGATCTCGGCGATACCGGTGACGCCGTTCGCGTGGGCCTGCAGGGCCGTTCGGTCGATCTTCGGCGCGTTGATACGCTCGCAGGCGAACAGGAAAGCATCGTCGGTGCCTTTGTCGGCGCAGAAGGCGAGCTTGAACGATGCTGTGTCGCTCCTGCCGGCTTGATCGGTGAAGGCGCGCGAGAAGGTCAATATGTTTCCCGCCGACAGGCCCGCTTCGAGATAGCGAGCATGATCGGCCTCGGCGTCGCCGGTTCCAAGAACGATCGCGGAAAAACCCTCCTCGCCGAGTCTTTCCCGGTAGAGATGATCGCGCGCAACGAACACGTTGCCTTCGCCTATCGCTCGCTCCGCCACTTCCCTGCTGCCGACGGCAAGCGGCTCCAGGTAAGTGCCGTCCGCGAAAAAAACACAGGCGTTCTCGGTGCCGAACGGATGGATTCCGACCGGCGCGACGACAAAGCCCAGCGAGTTGAGGCGCGCCCGGGCAAGGTCAAGGCTTTGGGTCGGCAGCACCAGATGGTCGAGCGGATGAGCGGAGGGTTCTGTCATGCCGGGCGGTTTGCCCCATTCCGGCCGATGGTTCAAGACCGGCCTTCAATGCATGGCGGCGCCAAGCGCATGGCGTGTGTTCAGGCGGCCGCTACGACATCCGCCGAATAACGCAATTCACGCAGCGGTTTCACCTTGCTGGTGGTCTCGGCATAAAGAGGATGCGCCTTGTAGGCGGCGAGCGCCGCCTCGTCCTCGAATTCAGCGTAGACGACCACGTCAATCGCGTTGGCATACAGATCGACCTTGGTGTTGAGCGTGACCTCGAAGTGGCGCGAATGCGGGATTTTGCCCAGCTCTCGCAGGCCTACCTGCACGGCCTCCACATCTTCCTTGCGTCGCGCGCTGAAGAAAACGATGTGCCGGATCAAGCCAGCCTCCCTGGTCGTCAACTGAGGCGTGTTTTGAGAGAGCGGGCCGATCGCGTCAATCCGCAACGATGTCGCGCCCTGCCCGTGGAGGCTGATGCGGTTCGGCTCAGCCGGCGCCGGTGAGGCTGCGCACGATGCGGGACATCTCCCTGACGGTGGTGTCGAGGTAGTAGCCGTGGTTGTACAGGCCGTCCCAGATCAGGAAGAAGGTGATGGCGGCGATGACGATCACATAACGCATGGCCAAAACTACCGCATCTGCGCGACTGGAGCCAGAGCGGGTTCCAGCCAATTGCTCCGGCCCACCGCTTTTATCCGCGTCGCCGCATCCTGCGGGAAACGTTGCGATCCGCACATGCTCGTGAGCAGGCGTGATGAAACCGCGATCCGGCATCGGGCATTCTTGATCGTCCGACGCTTACCCTGCTTTCGTCAGCGCAGGCTCGGACAATCTTCGGCAACAGGAGGCTTCCATGAAGCGAGCCATGACCGCCGCCCTGCTGCTTGCCGTGATGTCGGCAAGCGCAGCTCAGGCAAAAGTAGCCGTACCCGTGATTACCAACGACCCGCTGGGCGTGCTCACCGCCCCCACCCTCAGGCCCGGGGCGAGCGACCTGATCAACAACATGCCGACGTCATCCATACCGGAGGTGCACCATCCAAAGGGCATGGCGCCGCTGACAGTACCGAACGACCCGCTGGGCACGTCGATCCAGCCGGCCTTCCCGACCCCGGTCACCGCTCCTGCGGCCCCTTAACGGACCGCCGCACGCTTTGACATGGCTGCCGCGTCAAAGCGTGATGCGGTATTTCGCAAATCCCGCCTCACCTTCACCCGCGGGCTCGATCTTGATCGATTTGATCGCGGCGATGAAGTCCTTCGCCTTGGGGCTGGTCTCGAAGACTACACTGGCGCCCGGCAGCGGGGCGAACGACCAATTGCCGTCCGCGGTCGGGTTGATCGTGCCTTGGCTGATGACGTAGCGCACGAGCACGTCGCGATTGGTGTCCGGTGCCTCGTAGATGATTTTCGAAGCATTGATATCGGGAAAATTGCCGCCACCGCCGGCTCGGTAATTGTTGGTGACAACCACGAATTTCGCCGCCGGATCGATGGGCTTACCCTGGAATTTCAAGTCGACGATGCGGTTCGATGCTGCATTGGCGGTGCCACCCTTGGAATCATATTTCGGCGGCTGCGACAGGTCGATCCTGTAGGTGACGCCGTCGATGACATCGAAATTATAGGACGGGAAATCGGTGTTGATCAGCGCCTGGTCGGCCTTGCCCGCCTCGATCCTGTTGAAGATGCCGGCCGACATTTCCAGCCATTCCTTCACTTCGGCGCCGGTGATTTCGACCGCGCGAACGGTGTTCGGGTAGAGATAGAGGTCGGCTACATTCTTGATGGCGATGTCGCCCACGGGAACGTCGGTGTAGTAGTCGGCGCCATTGCGGCCGCCGGCCTTGAACGGGGCCGCGGCCGAGAGCAACGGCACATCCTTCCACCGCGTGTTCTTCAATATATCTGTGATATACCAGCTCTGGGCCTGGTTGACGATTTGCACCGAGGGATCGTCGGCGACCAGGGCAAAATAGGAATAGAGCGGCGCCGAGGTCTTGCCGACCGGACGGCGGACATAGGCGAGCGTCGCTTCGTGATCCTGCTCCAGCGCCGCGATGATGCGCTTGTCGTCCTCGACGGTCGGCTTGTTCTTGTTGTCGACCCGCTCGTAGATCGGGCGCGCCTCGGAAGTCGCCGAGACGACTCGCCACTTCGAGCCGTCGCGCTCCAGCAGCAGGTCGATCAGGCCCATATGCGAGCCCCAGAAGCCGCCCATGACGGCCGGCTTGCCTTGCAGCGTGCCTTTTTCCGTGTCGACGCCCTGGAGCTGCTGGAAATCCTTCTTGCCGGGAAAGACCAGATGTTGGTGGCCGGTGAAAACCGCGTCGATGCCCTCGACACCAGCGACGAAGAAGGAGGCGTTCTCCATCATGTCGCCCTGCTTGATGTCGATGCCGGAATGCGAGAGCGCAATGACGATGTCGGCGCC
>NZ_JANINM010000003.1 GCF_024509055.1 Mesorhizobium sp.
CGAGCTGGCGCGCGAGATCGGCGTCGGCACCACCAGCGTGCGCGAGTTCCTGATCCGCTTTTCGCGCTTCGGCCTGATCGAGAAGCGGCGCAACAGCCATTGGGTGCTGAAAGGGTTCACCCGCGCCTTCGCGCTGGAGCTGACCGAGATCCGCGAAATGTTCGAGTTGCGTTCGGCAGCGGCCTTTGTCGCACTGCCCGAGGACAGCGCGGTCTGGGTCGACCTCGACATGCTTGAGGTCGAGCACCGCAACCTGGGGGCAGAGATCGCCACGCGCTTCAATGAGTTCTCGGAGCTTGACGAGCGCTTTCACCGGCTGATCCACCGCGCCTCGCACAACCGGTTCATCGTCGACTTCTACGATGTGATCGCGATGATCTTCCACTACCACTACCAGTGGAACAAGGCTGAGGAGCGTCAGCGCAACGAGGTCGCGATCCAGGAACACCTGGCCTATATTGCGGCGCTCAAGTCGCGCGATCCGGGTAAGGCGGACGCTGCCTGCCGCAAGCATCTGAAGTCGGCACGCCAGACACTGCTCAGCTCCATTCCGGAAGGACGGCAGGCGCAGCCCGCCTGATCCTGCGCAATCGCGCCGCGTTGCCGCAGTCTGGTTTTGCCGATTTTCCGACTGCTGGCCCCATGCTACGGTCTGACCGAGTTGCTGGGAGAGGCAGTCCGTTGGGTATCCGGCTGAGACGATGGAGCATGCCGGCCGCGTCCGTCGCGGCGCTGCTGCTATTGCTTCAGTCCGCGCTTGGCGCCTTCGCCTTTGGCGCGCCTTCGCAACTCGATGCCTTCGGTAATGTGATCTGCACGCATGAGGGAGCGGTCAAGCTTCCCGGTGGCGATCCGCACCAGCGGCACATGCCGGCCTGCTGCTCACTCGGCTGCAGCATGGTTTCGCCCGCGCATCCGCCGCCGCCGAGTGCCGTCGCGCTGGCCGGAACCCGGATTTTCGAAACCGTCACGTTCAGGCTCCCTGCATTCGTGCATCTGGATTTTGCCCGCGACCGCTCTCCGGCAAATCCGCGGGCACCGCCGGCGATGGCCTGACAAGACGATCCGCGGAGCTTTCGCGGATGCATCCATCCAAAGATCTGACTGCTCGCGACCGGATGACGGCGCGACCCCATAGCCATGGAGCAACCATGTCCAATTTTTCCCCGGCCGCACGTGCGCTGATGCTCGGCGGTACACGTCCGCGCGACTTCGGACAGCATCTCGGCCTTGCCGTGTTTGTCCTCATCCTCCTCTTGGCCTGTATTCCGGGCGCCATCGCCCATGAGTTCAAGGTCGGCGACCTCGAGATCGGCCATCCCTGGTCGCGGGCGACCCCGCCCGGCGCCAAGGTGGCCGGTGGATATTTCACCGTCACAAACAAGGGCAGCGCGCCGGATCGGCTGCTGTCGATTTCCTCGGACATCTCCGAGAAGGCCGAACTGCACGAGATGGGCGTCAAGGATGGCGTCATGACCATGCGACCGGTGACCGGCGGGTTGGAGATACCTGCCGGCGGCAAGGCCGAGCTGAAGCCGGGCGGCTATCACCTGATGTTTGTCGGCCTGAAGCGGCAACCCAAGCAAGGCGAGAAATTCTCCGCCACGCTGACCTTCGAGAAGGCCGGCGCCGTCACCGTCGACTTCGCTGTGGAAGGCATGGGCGAAACCGGCATGGACATGGATCACGCCGACTGATCCGCATCCAGACAAGATATCAGAGGGACAATTCATGAAGACGTATTTTTTCGCGATGACCGCGCTTTTCGCGCTTGGAACGAATGCCGCGCTGGCCCACATCACGCTGGAGACGCAGGAAGCGGCTGTCGGCTCGACCTATAAGGCGGTCTTGCGCGTACCGCATGGCTGCGCGGGCAAGGCGACCACCGCCGTGCGGGTGCAGATTCCGGAAGGGGTGATCTCGGTGAAACCGATGCCCAAGCCTGGCTGGACGCTGCAGACCAAGAAGGGAAAGTATGAGAAATCGTACCAGCTTTACGGTGAGACACTGACGAGCGGCGTCAAGGAAGTCGACTGGAGCGGCGGCAACCTGCCCGACGAGTTCTATGACGAGTTCGTCTTCCGCGCTTCGCTGGCCGCGGATTTGCCGGTCGGCCAGATGCTCCGATTCCCGGTTGTACAGGAATGCGACGACGCGGCCGAGCGCTGGATCGAGATCCCGGCCGAGGGCCAGGATTCGGATGCACTGGAAAATCCGGCGCCCGGCATCAAATTGCTGCCCAAGAAATGATCTCTTGGTGGCGCGCCCGGCGCGGGCGCGCCACCACATTTGCAAGATGGCATGAAAGCAGCTCTTCCCATCCGCCCGAGCGGCATCCGCATCAGTCATTTCTCAGGCAGCCTCCTGGCGGCGCTGCTGTTGATGGCGCTGCTGATCCTGCCGTGCAGCGCCTTCGCGCATGCAGCGCTGGTCGCGACGGATCCGGGCGATGGCGCAGTGCTGAAGGAAAGCCCGGCTCAGTTTTCGCTGACGTTCAGCGAGCCGGTTTCTCCGCTGGTGCTGACCCTTGTCCGGCCGGATGGCACACAGCTTGCGCTCACTTCCTTCCACCTCGATGGCCAGACGCTCGAGATCCAGAATCCCGAGACGCTGAAATCGGGCACGCATGTGCTGAGCTGGCGGGTTGTGTCGGAGGACGGCCACCCGGTCGGTGGCTCGGCGTTGTTTTCCATTGGCGCGCCGAGCGCGGCGCCGGTTGCCGGCGAACATGTCGATTGGACGCTGCGCGGTGCGATCTGGATTGGCAAGGTGCTGCTTTATGCCAGCCTGTTTCTCGGCGTCGGAGGCGTCTTTGCTCTTGCCTGGCTAGCCGGAAACCAGCGCTGTGGCCGGCGTCCGATTGCCATTGCGCTCTTGCTGGGGTTGGCCGCCGCGCCGCTCTCCTTCGGATTGCAGGGCCTCGACGCGCTGGGCGCCCCGCTCACCCGCTTCGCTGAGCCAGCGGTTTGGAAGACCGCACTGGAGACGAGCTTCAGCTGGACCGTATTGATCGCGCTGATCGCGCTCGGGCTGGCATTGCTGTCGCTTGCCGGCCCTGCGTTTTCCCGCAAGCCGTTGGCGCTCGTAGGTCTTCTGGGTGTGGGCGCTGCGCTTGCCGCAAGCGGCCATGCAAGCGCCGCCGAGCCGCAATGGCTGACACGGCCACTGGTATTCCTGCATGGCACGGCAATCGCCTTCTGGGCCGGAGCGTTGGCGCCGCTTGGCCTCGGCCTCTACTGGCAGCCGGCGAAGACCAGTGCCTTCCTTCGCCTTTTCTCGCGCACGATCCTGCCTGTCGTGGCATTGCTTGCCGCAAGCGGCGTCGCGCTGGCGGTCATCCAGGTACAGACGCCGCTGGCGCTGCTGCACACCGCTTATGGCCGCCTGCTGCTGTTGAAGCTGGTCCTATTGCTCTTCCTGTTCACGCTGGCATCCGTCAACCGCTGGACGCTGACGGCGCCCGCCGAGGCGGGCGACACGGAAGTGCAGCGGCGGCTGATGCGTTCCATCGGCATCGAGACGCTGATCGTGCTCGCCATCCTCGGCGTCGCCGCAGGCTGGCGCTTCACGCCGCCACCACGCGCGCTGGCGATCGCCGCGGCGCGGCCGGCGTCGATCCATATCCATACGCTCAACGCAATGGCCGACCTCAGCATTACGCCAGGCCATGCGGGCCAGGTCGCGGCGTCGATGGTCCTCATGAGCGGCGATTTCGGTCCGCTCGACGCCAAGGAGGTAACGCTGGTGCTGTCGAAGCCGGATTCGGGCATCGAACCGATCAAGCGACCTGCGGCAAAGCCGGGCGACGGCACCTGGCGGGTCGACAATCTCGTCATCCCGATCCCTGGCCGCTGGAATGCGCGGCTCGAAATCCTGGTCTCGGATTTCGACATGGTAAAGATCGAGGCACCGATAGATATTCGCCCTCAGTAGATGGGTCGTTTCCCGGCGATGCAATTCGGCAAGGCGGTTGACGCCGCCGCGAAGGCCGCCGATCATCGTGGCGAACGCGGCTTCAACAAAAGATCCTAAAGCAGGGAAGAGAACGATGGAAAAAGCCGAAATCGGCCTGATCGGCCTTGGCACGATGGGCTCCAACCTCGCCCTCAACATCGCCGAGCACGGGCATCGTATCGCCGTCTTCAACCGCACACGCGCACGCACCGACGCCTTCGTGGAAAGCGCTGGCGCGCTGAAGGACATGGTCGTTCCTTGCTACAGCCTGGAGGAGCTTGCCGCCGCGATCCGGCCGCCGCGCCCGATCATCATCATGGTGCTGGCAGGCAAGCCCGTCGACGAGCAGATCGAAGCGCTGCGCGCGGTCCTGTCCGACAACGACATCGTCATCGATGCCGGCAACGCCAATTTCCGCGACACGATGCGGCGCTTCTCGGAGCTTTCCGGTTCCGGCCTGACCTTCATCGGCATGGGCGTTTCCGGCGGCGAAGAGGGCGCGCGCCATGGGCCTTCGATCATGGTCGGCGGCACGGAAGAGTCCTGGAAGCGCGTCGAGAACGTGCTGACGGCGATATCGGCCAAGTTCAAGGGCGAGCCTTGCGCTGCCTGGCTCGGTCATGACGGCGCCGGCCATTTCGTCAAGACGATCCACAACGGCATCGAATATGCCGACATGCAGATGATCGCCGAGATCTACGGCATACTGCGCGATGGCCTCGGCATGGAGCCGAAGGAGATCGGCAAGGTCTTCGAAAACTGGAACAAGGGACGGCTCAACTCCTACCTGATCGAGATCACCGCCAAGGTGCTCGCCGCCGACGATCCGAAGACCGGCAAGCCGGTGGTCGACATCATCCTCGACCGCGCCGGGCAGAAGGGCACAGGCAAATGGTCGGTGATCGAGGCGCAACAGCTCGGCATTCCGGCAACCGCAATCGAGGCGGCGGTCGCCGCGCGCGTGCTGTCCTCGATCAAGGACGAGCGGCAGGCAGCGGAAAAGGCCTACGGCAACATCGGCGTCGAGAAGATTTCCGGCGACAAGGCCGCGTTGCTGAAGGATCTCGAGCTGGCGCTCTTTGCCGGCAAGATCGCCGCCTACGCGCAAGGTTTCGCGGTGATGAGCGGCGCGTCGAAGGAGTTCAACTGGAACCTGCCGATGCCGACCATCGCCAAGATCTGGCGGGCCGGCTGCATCATCCGCTCGCAGATGCTCGACACCATGGCCGAGGCCTTCGGCTCGGGCAGCGCTTCGACCAACCTTTTGATGGCGCCGGCCTTCATCGCCATGATGAAGGAAGCGCACCCGTCGCTGCGGCGCATCGTGGCGCGGGCTTCCGAGGCCGGCTCGCCGGTGCCTGCGCTGTCTTCCGCGCTCGCCTATTTCGACAGCTACCGGCAAGGGCGCGGCACGTCGAACCTTATCCAGGCGCAGCGCGATTTCTTCGGCGCGCACGGCTTCGAGCGTATCGGCGAGCAGGGTGCGTTTCATGGACCGTGGGGCAGCGGCGCCGCTTAGAGACAGGTGAGGCCGGCCTGCAAATGGCGGCTCCCTGCGCTTCCGGTGCTCACGTACTTCAAGTACGCTCCGCTCCGGTTCTCGGCAGCCACCATTTTCGACTCGGCCTGACCTGTCTCCCAAGTCGCGCCAATCAACCGCGATAAGGCAGAACCTCTCCCGGCTTGCTCAGCGATTGCAGCGAGCCGGGTTCCTTGCCGCCGATCCAGCCAAGCACTGCGCGGGCCAGCTCCGAGCCTGCCAGGCGGAAACTCTCATTGACGACAAACAGTTCGCGTCGGAACAGATGCAGCAGTTCAGAGGACTGCTTCGACACGACGTCGACGTCCTGGCCCAGCTTCAGGCCGGCGTCCTCGATGCCGGCGACGATGGCGAGCGTCGCGGCGGCGGCGCTGCTGACAAAACCGTCGGGCCTGTCCTTGCGCTGCATCAACTGCGCTGTCCGCATCCTGATCTGCTCGATGGAATGGTCGATCGTGACGGTGTTGAACGGCACCTCGCTCGCGCCGACCTCGCTCAGCGCATCGGTGAAACCGTTCACCGCGTGGCCATGATAGGTGAGGCCGACGGGCGGGGTCAGCAAAGCCAGCCGCCGCCGCCCTCGGCCGGCCAAATGCCGCACGGCCTCATTGGCGAAGGCGTAGTTGTCGAAGTCGTGATAGGGATGCACCAGACCCATGTCGGTGCGACCATGCGTGGCAAAGGGGATGCCGCGCTCCAGCAAGTAGCGCGCCCGCGGATCGTTAGGCTGCGTGCGCGAGATGATGACGCCGTCTGCTGAACCCGTCTCTACCAGATAGCGCACCGGGTCGAGTGGATCCTGCGAGCGCGAGTAGGGCGTGACGATAAGGTGATAGGGCGTATCGGCGATCACCTCGGTGACGCCATAGATGATGTCGGACACGAAGCTCATCAACTCGTTCTCGGTGTTCAGCACCAGAGAGATGACGTTGGTCTTGCCGGTCCTCAGCCTCACGCCGGCGCGGTTCGGACGGTAGCCGATCTGCTTGGCGACAAGCTGGACGCGCCGCCTCGTCTCGGCGCCGATCTCGGGTGCGTCCTTGAGCGCGCGCGACACGGTGGTGACGCCGAGCCCGGTCATGAAGGCGAGCGTCTTCAACGTCGGCCGCCCACCGGCTGACGTCTCGTCGTCCTTCTTGGTTACCCGTCTATCCATTTCTTTCCGCCCGCCAGGCGCATTAGCAGCCGCTGAGCTGACCGGCAATCGTGCGGTTTTGACATTTGCGCGACTTTCGGCGTGCGGCCTGCGTCAGTATACTGAAACGTTACAGATTGCCAATCTTTGTGAAGCGCGAGCGGATAGCCGTCCAAGCGGCCATGCCCCGGGCTTCGGGTTGAAAGCCTCGGAATCACAAGGGATTTTCAGTTTCCAAAAAGACTTGGCAGTAATTCGCCGCACTAGGCACCGCTGGACAGTACTGGGAGAACATTTTTGTTCGAGGCTCGAAAAAACCACATGCCCCATCCAGCCGAGGGGTTGCCTATGCTTCCCATTTGCCGTATCGAAAATCTGTAACGTTTCAGATTCTGGGAGGAAGCCGAAATGCGATACAAATTCCTGACCGCTGCATTTGTCGCGACGGTCGCGTCGAGCTTCGCCGGGCAGGCGACCGCGACCGATCTGGAAGTCACCCACTGGTGGACTTCGGGCGGCGAGGCGGCGGCGGTGGCCGAACTTGCCAAGGCGTTCGATGCGACGGGCAATCACTGGGTCGACGGCGCCATTGCCGGGTCCGGCGGCACGGCCCGGCCAATCATGATCAGCCGCATCACCGGCGGTGACCCGATGGGCGCTACCCAGTTCAATCACGGTCGCCAGGCGGAGGAACTTGTCCAGGCAGGGCTGATGCGTGACCTCACTGATATCGCGACCAAGGACAAGTGGACGGAAACCGTGCGGCCGAAGAGCCTGCTCGACTCCTGCACCATCGGCGGGAAGATCTATTGCGTGCCGGTCAACATCCACTCCTGGCAGTGGCTGTGGCTTTCGAACGAGGCCTTCCAAAAGGCCGGCGTGCCGATGCCCAAAGACTGGAACGAATTCGTGGCCGCGGCTCCCGCCCTTGAGAAGGCAGGCATCATCCCGCTCGCCGTCGGCGGTCAGGCCTGGCAGGCGTCCGGCGCCTTCGACGTGCTGCTCGCCGCGGTCGGCGGCACCGACACCTTCCTCAAGGTCTACAAGGACAAGGACGCCA
>NZ_JANINM010000004.1 GCF_024509055.1 Mesorhizobium sp.
GCGGGAAGCGCAGCTGGCTCCAGATGTAGAGCGGCAGCGTCGGCTCGGTGCCGGCCAGGAAGAAAACGACGATGAACTCGTCGAAGGAGATCAGAAAAGAGAGCATGAAGGCCGACAGCACGGCGGGCAGGCTGAGTGGCAGCATGACGCGCCGGAACGTCGTCCAGTCGGAGGCGCCGAGATCGAGGGCGGCTTCACGGATCGTCTTGGGGATGGCGGCGAAGCGGCTGCGCATGACGACAACCGTCGTCGGCAGCGCGACGAGGATATGGCCGAGCACGATGGAAACGCGCGATGGGCCGAGGCCGATGAGATTGACCAGGATCAAGAGCGATATGCCGACGATGACGCCAGGGATCAGGATCGGCAGCCGGGCGACGGTGCTGATCGTCGCCGCAAGCGGCGAGCGGCCGTAAAGATCCATATAGGAGACAGTGATGCCGCAGAGCGTAGCGCCGGAGGCGGCGATCGCACCTATGACCAGGCTGTTCGCAAGCGCGCCGGAAAGCGCCGGATTGCCGTAGAGCGTGCGATACCAGTCAAGCGTGAATCCCTGCAGCGGAAATGCGGCCTGAATGGAGTTGTTGAACGAGAACAGAGGTATCAGCAGCACCGGCAGATAGAGGAAGACCAGATAGCCAAGCACATAGAGGCCGAGCCAACGGCCACCCGTGTTGGTGTCCGTTCGTACCTTGCTCATGCGCGGCTGCCGAATCTGCGGTCGGCGCCGCGCGCGACGAGGACCACGCAGAGGATGACCAGCATGACGCAGACCGAAAGTGCGGCGCCAAACGGCCAGTCATTGGCCTTGCCGAACTGCGACTGGATCAGCGTGCCGATCATGGTGCTGGCCGGACCGCCGACCATGGCCGGCGTGACATAGTCGCCGACCGTCGGCACGAAAACGACAAGCGCAGCAGCCAGCACGCCCGGCATGGAGTTGGGCAGCACCACCCGGCGGAAGCTGGTGAAGGGCCGCGCGCCGAGGTCGGACGCGGCTTCGAGCAGCGATTTCGGGATCGTGTCCAGCGCCACATAGATCGGCAGGATGGCGAAGGGCGCGTAGGCGTGGGCGAGCGTCACCACCACCGCGGCCGGCGTGTTGAGGAAGGCCAGCGTCGGCTCCGACCAGAGGCCGGTTTCGATGAAGGCGGAATTCAGCACGCCGTTATAGGCAAGCACGACCTTCCAGGCGAAGACGCGCAGCAGATAGCTGGTCCAGAACGGCAGCGTGACCAGGAAGAGCAGCAGGTTGCGCCGGCGCCCGGCATGGAAGGCAAGGTAATAGGCGACCGGATAGGCAGTGATGACGGTCGCCAGCGTCACCAGGCCCGCGATGACCAGCGAGCGCAGCGTCACCGTCCAATAGAGCGGATCGGTGGCCACCGTGACGAAGTTGGACAGCGTCAGGCCGACGCCGAGCAGCGAGCCGTCATTGCCCCTGAAGGCGAGGAAGATCACAAGGCCCAGCGCGAACAGGATGAGGAAGAGGGTGACCAGCCCGCCCGGCAGCAGCATGGCGAAGCGGAACACCGGCGAGATGCGGGTTTCCGGCAATGGCCGTGTTGCGACGATGGAAGACATTGGACCGCCCATCGAATTTCTGAAATTGACTAATTCTTTTTCATATTTATGAAATGGTCAAGCTGAATCGCTGTTGCGCCGCGCGCTTCGACATCAGCGTTCGAACGCGTCGAGCGTCCGGTACCAGGCGATCGTCGCGGCGACGCCGACCTGGCGGAATGCGTGGAACGGGATCGGCCGGATCGGCGACAGCGGGAACGGCAATTGGCTGGCGTCTCCGCTAGCCAGATAACTTGCCATGCGCTTGCCGAGCGCGCTCATCAGACCGACGCCTCTGCCCTGGCAGCCGACCACGGCGAGCAGGCCTTTGTCCGGTTCATGCAGGTGCGGCAGATGATCCGGCGTCATCGCAACGCGGCCGTACCAGCGCTTTTCGATCGCGATGCCGGCAAGCGTCGGATAGAGGCGAACCAGCGCACGCTCGCAGTGTGCCCAATCGGCGGCGCTCGAAGGCAACGACAGGCGACCGCGACCGCCGAGCACCATCCGGCCGTCGGGGCTCTTCCGGTAGTAGATCAGGATACGGCGGGAATCGGAAACCGCTTGCCCGCCGGGCAGGATGTTCGCGGCAAGGTAAGCCGGCAGCGGCGCGGTGGCGATCTGGAAGGAATGCAGCGGCACGATTGTCCGGGCGAGGCCGGGCAGCAGACCGTCGGTGTAGGCATTGGTCGCAAGCACGACCGATCTGGCGCGCAAATCAGCCCCGGCTTGCGTTGAAACCCGCCAAAATCCGGCTTCCTTGCCAAGTTTAACCACCCTCTGCTGTTCCGCGACCTTCGCGCCGGCGACTGAAGCGACGCGTGCGAGCTCCAGCGTGTAGGAGAGCGGATCGATGACACCGGCGCGGCGGTCGAGCCAGCCGCCGAGATAGCCCTTGGCGCCGGTCATCGCCGCGATGTCGGCCTTGTCGAGCAGCCTGACATCGGCACCGCGCGCCCGCCATTGGCGATCCCTGTTCGCTGCCGCCGCCAAAGCGGCCTCGGTGTGCGCGGCCTGGATCCAGCCGTTGCGGGTGAAGGGCACCGCGAGCTTCTCGTCGCGGATCACATCGAACACCGCGTCGGCGGTCGAAGCGGCGAAGTCGACAAGGGCTTCGCCCCGCTCCTTGCCGAAATGACTGAGCAGCCATTCCGGATCGTATTTGAGGCCGGGAATGACCTGGCCGCCATTCAAGCCCGAGGCGCCCTGCCCGATCGCACCGGCATCCAGCACTTGCACGGAGAGGCCGGCGCGCGCCGCGTGCAGGGCGGTCGACAGGCCCATGATGCCTCCGCCGACGATGATCGCGTCAAGCGTACCGCCGGTCGAAAGCTGCGGCGTGAATGCCATCGTCGTCTCAGGCCTGCGCCAGACGGGATCGGAAAAGGCTGCGGGCAAGTATCACCTAAGGCGCTAGCGTTTTGTGAAAATCCTATTGGCTATTTCATACATTTGAAAGACCGGTTCACTGGGCCACCCGATGGGCAGGACTGGGGACAAGCGCATGGCTGGCCCCATGAAGGATTGCCATCAACAGGATGGACGTGTCGGCGAAATCCGGAGAAAGTGCCGCGCGCAATCGAGGAAGGAATATCCGCCATGGCCGACCAAACCCGCCTGCCCTCCGACGGCCTTTTCATCGGCCGGGTCAGGACCAGCGAGGCGTCCCATCCGCTGGTGGTCTCGGTGCGCGACGGCCAGGTCATCGACATCACGTCGAGCGTGGCGCCCACGGTACGCGATCTCTGCGAGCTGAAGGACCCGGCCGGGCACGTCCGTTCGGCCAAGGGCAAGCCGATCGGCGCGCTCGCGGACATCGCGGCGAACAGCTTCGAAGCCCGACGCGACGCGAAGCAGCCTTTCCTGCTCTCCCCTGTCGACCTGCAAGCGGTGAAGGCCTCCGGCGTCACCTTCGTCGTCAGCCTGCTCGAGCGCGTCATCGAGGAGCAGGCGCGCGGCTCGGCGGAAAAGGCAGACGCGATCCGCGCCGATATCGCCGGGCTGATCGGCCACGACCTCTCGAAGCTCAAGCCCGGCTCGCCTGAGGCGATGGAGATCAAGGCCAAGCTGATCCAGCGCGGTGCCTGGTCGCAATATCTGGAAGTCGGCATCGGCCCGGACGCGGAGATCTTCACCAAGTGCCAGCCAATGGCTTCCGTCGGCTTCGGCGCCGATGTCGGGTTGCATCCCGTCTCCACCTGGAACAATCCGGAACCGGAGATCGCCATGATCGCCGACAGTTCGGGCCGCATCGTCGGCGCCACGCTCGGGAACGACGTCAATCTGCGCGATGTCGAAGGGCGCTCGGCCCTGCTGCTCGGCAAGGCCAAGGACAACAATGCGTCCGCGGCGCTCGGGCCGTTCATCCGGCTGTTCGACGAGACCTTCTCCATCGAGGATGTCAAGCGCGCCACGGTGCGGCTGAGCGTCGAGGGCGAGGACGGTTTCTCGCTGGAGGGCGCAAGCTCCATGGCGGAAATCAGCCGCTCGCCGGAAGAGCTGGTGAAGGCCGCCATGGGACCGCATCACCAGTATCCCGACGGGCTGGCGCTTTATCTTGGCACCATGTTCGTGCCGTCGAAGGATCGCGGCGAGAAGGGCAAGGGTTTTACCCACAAGATCGGCGACATCGTCACCATCTCTTCGGAGAAGTTTGGCGCGTTGGTCAACCGGGTGAGGCTGTCGCCGGACTGCCCGCACTGGACCTACGGCGCCAGCCATCTCATGCGCGATTTGGCTAGGGCGGACCTGATCTGAGCGGCGGCGAAAGCAGGCCGCCGCTATCAACATAAATTTTATGCGAATGCCCCGTGACTGCCGGCGCGATCCGTTCCAAGATCGCTCCGCGGTCGGGGGGCCGCTGACATGTCCGATATACCGTTGATTTCGGTGCGCAGCGTCGCCAGGCGTCTTGGCGGCTCGGTCGCGCTTGAGGATATGAGCCTTGTCGCGGAGCGCGGCGCGATCCACGCCGTCGTCGGCGAGAGCGGCGCCGGCAAGTCGATCTTGGTGAAGGTGCTTGCCGGCATCTTGAGGCCCGATAGCGGGGTGATCGA
Organism: Mesorhizobium sp.; assembly: GCF_024509055.1. Taxonomy (GTDB): domain Bacteria; phylum Pseudomonadota; class Alphaproteobacteria; order Rhizobiales; family Rhizobiaceae; genus Mesorhizobium. The sequence continues at coordinate 4,620 of NZ_JANINM010000004.1, forward strand.
GATCGACGGCAAGAAGGTTGCCCTCGACACCCCTGAGATTGCGCGGAAACACGGCATCGGGGCTGTGCAGCAGCAATCCGCGCTCTTTCCCGATCGCCCGGTGCTCGCCAACCTGTTCGTCAATCGCGAGCCGCTGCGTGGCGGTCTGGTCTCGCGCCGCGAAATGGAGGCCCGCAGCTTCGATCTGCTGCGCCAACTCGGCTTGGCCGCCGATGTCCGCGCTCCGCTCAGTGAGCTCGATGCGGCCGAGCGGCAGCTGGTCGGCATAGCGCGAGCGCTTCTCGAACATCCGAGGCTCCTCGTCCTGGACGAGCCTTGCGAGACGCTCGATCGCGGCCAGAGCGAGAAGCTGTTTGCTGTGCTCAACGGGTTGAAGGCCCGGGGGATGGCGGTGCTCTACGCAACGAGCCGGCTCGACGAGGCGCTCGCGATTGCCGACCAGATCACTCTCATGCGCAACGGCCGCGACGTGCTGTCCAAGGCGCGTTCGGAGTTGACGGCATCCGAGGAAGCCATGATGGGGCAATTGCGGCAGACGCTGTTCCCGCTGCCTTTGCGGTCGCTGTCGAACATAGCCGGCACGCTGCGGCCACAGCTGACGGTCGCCGGATTGAGCGGCGGCAGGCTGACCGACATCGACCTTACCGCCCGCGCCGGCGAAATCGTCGGCCTTGCCGGGCTCGCCGGGTCCGGCGTGTCGGACCTGCTTGCCATGCTGTTCGGGCAACGCAGGGCGCGCAAGGGCAAGGCGCGGTTTCCGGATGGCGACCGCCTGCCGAGGAGTCGCCCGGAAGCCGCACGGCGGGGCATTTGCCTCATCCGCCGACAGGGCGACGACGATCTGATGGCCGACAAATCCATCGCCTTCAACCTGTCCAGCGTGATCGTCGGCGCGCGCGACTGGGGCCGGCGCTGGCTTTCGCCGGAACTGGCCAGCGAGCGCGCGGCGCGACAGATCGAGGCGCTGCGCATGCGCTGCGACCCCCACGAACTGGTCGGCTCGCTCTCGACTGGCGGCCGGCAGAAGGTAGCGATCGCCAGATGGCTGGAGATCGGGCCGCAGGTCGTGCTGCTCGACGATCCAGCGCGCGGCATCGACATCGCCAGCAAGCAGGAAATCTACGGCCTGATCAGGCAACTGGCGGCGAGCGGATGCATCGTGATGCTGCATTCGAGCGAGCCGGCGGAACTAACGGGTCTTTGCGATCGCGTGCTTGCCTTCCATCGCGGCCGGATCGCCGGCGAGTTGGCCGGCGCGGACATGGATGCGCTTGCCGTTCGCGGGCTGATCAATGGCGATAAACCGGTCGGCCCCAGTGAACAGGCCACGCCAAGCCGAAGGAATGCGGCATGACGAAGATCGAAACCGTTCCTCGACTGGCGGGGTCGGCCACGCACAAGCCACGGCGGAGCCTGCGCCTGCCGGCGGAGACCGGCATTGTCGTCGCGCTGGCCGTTCTCGTCGGGCTGCTTGGCTGGGCGCATCGCCCCTTCCTCGAACCGGCCAATCTGATTTCGCTGCTGGAGCAGGCCGCCCTGCCCGGCCTGCTCGCCATCGGCATGGTGTTCGCGCTCACCGTGCGCGAGATCGATGTTTCCGTCGGCGCCGTGTTCCATCTTGCGGCAGTTGCCGCTGCCCTGCTGATGACGGCCGGGGCCGACCCATGGCTGTCGGCATTCGCCGGCATCGCGCTCGGCGCCGTCATCGGCCTTGGCAACGGGCTGGTCGCGCTCACGCTGCGCGTGCCGGCGCTGATCGTGACGCTCGGCACATGGTGGATGATCGACGGCCTGTCGCTGGTCCTTGGCAAGGGACAGGCCATCGCCCTGCCTGCGGGAGACGGCAATTCGCGCGCAGCGCTTTCCGGCAAGGCCTTCGGTGGCGTGCCGGCCACGGTCGTGATCTTCGTGCTGCTGGCGCTCGTGCTGCATGTCGTGCTCACCCGCACGCGTTTCGGGTATCGGGCGCAGGCGACCGGCAGCAATCCAGAGGCAGCCGCCCATGCCGGCATCGCCACCGGCAAGGTCCGGCTGACGGCGCTGGCGCTGATGGGCGCGATAGCCGCGCTGGCCGGCATCATCCATCTTGGCGCGCATGGCGCTGTTGCACCCGCTGACGGCAACGGCCTGACACTCGTAGCGATCGCCGCCGCGCTGCTTGGCGGCACAAGGCTGTCGGGAGGGCATGGCAGCGTCATCGGCGCGGCCACAGGTGTGCTGGTCATCCAGATGGTGCTGAGCGGCATGACGCTGCTTGGCGTCGACGCCGTATGGACGAACTTCGCCGTCGGCGCCCTGCTGGTGGTTGCGCTGGCGGTCGACTGGCTCGGCAGGACATGGCGCAACCGGCGCGCCGATCGCAGGCATGCCGTCCCGCGCGGCTAGAGCCCCGCCTCATAGAAATATCCCCACGGCTGATGCGATCTGATGGGATTGCTGATGGCGCGAGCGCCTGTGCCAACATCCATTGGCGATGGAGGCTTGCCATCGGCCGAAAAAGGGAATGCTCTAAAAGCATCCAGTCGGCGCTGGCAGGAGATGCGGTCCTTGCGATTTGCATGGCGCCTGATCTGGACGTGGTTTTCAACATGGGAGGAAATCGAATGCTTTCGAGGCTACGACTGCTCGTGCTTGGCTTGATCGCGGCAATCGCCATTCCGGCGATGGCCGAGGCCAAGACATTCTACTGGATTTCGCATGGCGGCCCGGCCGACCCGGTCTGGACCTACTTCCTGGCCGGCGCCAAGCAATGGGCGAAGGACACCGGCAACACGGTCAACACGTCATTCCACAATGGCGACGTTGCCTCGCAGCAGGAAGCGGTTCGCGCCGCGATCGCCGCCAAGGCTGACGGCATCGTCACAACCAGCCCCGATCCGGGCAGCCTGGTGGAACTCGCCAAGGAAGCGCGCGCCGCCAACATTCCGATCATCAATTTCAACACCCCCGACCCCAAGGCGAACTTCAACGCGTACGTCGGCGGCGACAATGTCACCTTCGGCAAGCACTGGGCGCAGTATCTGGTCGACAAGGGCCTGGTGAAG
>NZ_JANINM010000005.1 GCF_024509055.1 Mesorhizobium sp.
AGGTGGCGATCAAGAACTTCCAGGAAGTGCTGCTCGGCCAGAAGCCGGCCAAGGAAGTGGCCGACGAATGGGCCAAGTTCCTGACCAAGGAACAGCAGGACTGGCTGGCCAAGAACAAGAAGTAAGGCGCCGTCCTCCCCTCTCTCCGCCGCTGCGGAGAGAGGGGCCCCGACAGGTAGGATGAGGGCAGCGTTGCGCCTCGACCGGGTTGGCGCCGCCACCCGTCCGCCTGCCGGCATCTTCTCACCCTTCGAGCGGGGAGAAGCGGCGCCATCGCCTACGCCGGCATTCACCCATCACCCCGTAGAGCCAGAACTTATGACCTACGCAGTGTCCGAAATCCGATCCGCCGTCAGGCCGAAGAAGAAACGGCTGAGCAAGGCCGCGATCGAGCCTTGGCTCTATCTTTCGCCGGCTATCGTCCTGCTGGTCGTGGTGCTCCTGGTGCCGCTGATCATCGGCATCAGCTATTCGTTCCGCAAATTCTCGGCCTTCAAGTCGGAATATGTCGGCCTTGGCCAGTACCAGGCGATGCTTTCCGACGCTGTGCTCGGCCAGGCGCTGATCAACACGCTGTGGTGGACGGTGGCCAGCCTGTTCTTCCAGTTCTTCCTTGGGCTGGGCCTGGCGTTGCTGCTCGACAAGCCATTCTACGGCCGCAAGGTCGTGCAGGCGGTGGTCTTCCTGCCCTGGGCGGTTCCGTCTTTCCTCTCCGGCCTCACCTGGGCCTGGCTGTTCAACCCGATCATCGGGCCGCTGCCGCATTGGCTTTTCGCGCTCGGCCTGAAGGCCGAACCGACCAATGTGCTGTCCGATCCCGCCACCGCCATGTGGGGACCGATCGTCGCCAACATCTGGTTCGGTATTCCCTTCTTCGCCATCACGCTGTTGGCCGCGCTGAAGTCGATCCCGTCGGAACTGCATGAGGCGGCCGCCATCGACGGCGCCTCGCCCTGGCAGCGCTTCACCAAGGTGACGCTGCCGTTCCTCGCGCCGACGATCGTCATCACCGTGATGCTGCGCACCATCTGGATCGCCACTTTCGCCGACTTGATCTTCGTCATGACCGAGGGCGGACCGGCGGGCTCGACCAGCACCGTGCCGGTCTACATCTACGTCAGCGCCTTCAAGTCGCTGGACAAGGGCTATGCTTCGGCCGTCGCGGTGCTGCTGCTGGTGCTCCTGATCATCTATGCGGTGGCGTTGATCGCCATTCGCCGCACACTTGTGAGGCATGTCTGATGATCGCCGGACGCTCCATTTCCTCGCGCATCGCCGGCGGCACCGGCCTCTACCTGGCGATTGCCGCCTATGTGCTCTTCGCGCTGTTCCCGATCTTCTGGACGCTGAAGATTTCGGTGACGCCCGAGCGGCTGCTCTATTCCGAAGGCATCACCTTCTGGCCGTCCGAGACGACGTTCAAGAACTTCGCCACCGTGCTCGAAGCCTCCGACTTCCCGCGCTACTTCCTCAACAGCGTCATCGTGTCGGTATCGACGGCGGCGCTGGTGACGGTGATCGCCACGCTGGCCGGCTACGCCATGTCGCGCTTCACCTTCCGCGGCAAGGCGACGTTGGCCATCATGCTTTTGCTGACCCAGACTTTTCCGCTGGTCATGGTCATCCCGCCGATCTACCGCATCATGGGTCAGCTCGGCCTGACCAACAGCCTGGTCGGGCTGATCATCATCTACACCGCCTTCAACACCGCCTTCGCCACCTTCCTCATGCAGTCCTTCTTCGACGGCATCCCGAAGGACCTTGAGGAAGCGGCGATGATCGACGGCTGCACGCGGGCGCAGGCCATGCGCCGGGTGATCGTGCCGCTGACCTTGCCGGGCATGGGAGCGACGCTAGGCTTCGTCTTCACCGCCGCCTGGAGCGAATTGCTGTTCGCGCTGATGCTGATTTCCAGCGACGCGCAGAAGACCTTCGCCGTAGGCCTGCTCACCTTCATCGGCAAGTTCGCGGTCGACTGGGGGCAGATGATGGCCGCGTCCATCCTCGCCCTGATCCCGGTCTGCATCTTCTTCGCCTTCCTGCAACGCTATCTCGTCACCGGCCTCACCGCCGGCGCTGTCAAAGGATAATCGATGGCTTCCGTCACGCTGCAACATGTCGAGAAGGATTACGGCGCGCTGCGCATCCTGCACGGCGTCGATCTGGAAATCGCTGATGGCGAGTTCGTCGTGCTGGTCGGTCCGTCCGGCTGCGGCAAGTCCACGCTTTTGCGAATGATCGCGGGGCTCGAAGAGGTCACCGGCGGCGAGATCCGCATCGGTGAACGCCTCGTCAACGACGTGGCGCCGAAGGACCGCGACATCGCCATGGTGTTCCAGTCCTATGCGCTCTACCCGCACATGGATGTCTCCTCGAACATGGGCTTCAGCCTGATGCTGAAGAAGGCCGAGAAGACGACGATCGACGGCCGGGTCGGTTCCGCCGCAAAGCGGCTCGGGCTAGACAGCTTCCTCGGCCGCCTGCCGCGCCAGCTCTCCGGCGGCCAGCGCCAGCGCGTCGCCATGGGCCGCGCCATCGTGCGCGACCCGAAAGTGTTCCTGTTCGACGAGCCGCTGTCGAACCTAGACGCCAAGCTGCGCGTCCACATGCGCGCCGAGATCAAGGCGCTACACCAGCAGTTGAAGACCACATCGGTCTATGTCACCCACGACCAGGTCGAGGCCATGACCATGGCCGACCGCATCGTCGTCATGCATGACGGGTTCGTGCAGCAGGTCGGCCGCCCGCTGGAACTCTACGATCGGCCTGCCAACACCTTCGTCGCCGGCTTCATCGGCTCGCCCGGCATGAACTTTTTGCCGGCAAAGGTCGCGAAGGGCGAGAAGCTGGATGCCGTTCTTGCCGACGGCCAGAAACTTCGGCTGCCCGACGGCCTGCCGCTCAAAGACGGCGACGGGCTCACCATCGGGCTCCGCCCGGAGCACATCAAGCTCGTCGACGACGGCGCCCTGAAAGCCGAGGTCGAGGTGGTTGAGCCGCTGGGTCTGTCGACCCAGTTCTATGTCAGGCTCGCCAATCAGCAGATCTGCGTCTTCGTCATGGGCCGCAGTGACGTGAAGCCGGGCGACACGATCCGCCTTGCCGCCGATCCGGCGGCGCTGCATCTCTTTGACCCGAAGAGCGGCGACCGCATCGGCTAGCCATCGGTGCAGGGCCGGGGGCGCTAAGCTAAGATCATTGCCGTTGATTCGCATCGACAGGGAACGGCATGAGCAAGGCCTTCGGCACATTCGCATTGGTTACGGTATTGAGCGCCCTGCTGATGGCGCTGTCGCTGGTGGTCGGCAGGCATGGCTACTACGCCTATGGCGCCATGGGCATGAAGCGTCTCGACGGTATCGCCGATGCCGGTTCCTTCTTCGCCATCGCCGCCATCTACTTCTTCAGCGCGATGTTGATGATGATCCTGCCGATCCGCGCCGCCGGCATCGTGCTCACCCACGCGGCCGATGCCATCTTCTGGGCGACGATCGTGTTGTTCGCCACCATTGTCGGGTCGCTGCTCGCCAGATGGGCGTTCGGCCAGCATGAACTGCTCTGGGCGCTGGTGAACTGGCGTTTCCTGTTCGTCGCGGCGATTGTGGCGGCGCATCTCACCATGAACGATCTTCGCCGCAACATCCTGCTCAGAAGCCTTTTCTTCGTTATCTTCGCCGCGGTTACGCTTGCCTGCCTGTTCTGGTCGTTCTCCGCCTAAGTCAAATGGATAGAGCATGATGTCGCCCGAAAACCGCTTCACACTTTTCGGCATCATGCTCTAGGTTGATCGAAGTCGGGTGGACCCTTTCGGCGGGCGGCGGTATAATATTTGTCTGACAAATAACCGGCGTAATGTCGCCGCGCGCAAATCTCGAAGGAAAGAACGATGACCGTGCTCCGCAAGAACCTGATCGACGGCGAGTGGCTGGGCGACGCCGGCTCGCGCAACATCAATCCGTCGAACACCAACGATATCGTTGGCGAATATGCTTCGGCCGGGCCTCAGGAGGCCAGGCAGGCGATTGCGGCCGCCAAGGCGGCCTTCCCGGCCTGGTCACGCTCAGGCCCCCTGGTGCGCCACGCGGTGCTGAAGAAGACCTCGGACGAGATCATGGCGCGCAAGGACGAAATCGGCCGGTCGCTGGCCCGGGAGGAAGGCAAGACGCTGGCGGAAGGCGTCGGCGAAACCATCCGGGCGGCGCAGATATTCGATTTCTTCGCCGGCGAGACGCTGCGTCTCTCGGGTGAGTTGGTGCCGAGTGTGCGGCCCGGCGTCGGCGTCGAGATGACACGGGAGGGTGTCGGCGTCGTCGGCATCATCACGCCCTGGAATTTCCCGATCGCCATCCCCGCCTGGAAGATCGCGCCGGCGCTCGCATACGGCAACACGATCGTCTTCAAGCCGGCGGAACTAGTTCCGGAGAGCGCCTGGACGATCGTCGACATCCTGCATCGTGCCGGCCTGCCCAAGGGCGTGCTCAACCTCGTCATGGGCAAGGGCTCCGTCGTCGGCCAGGCGATGCTCGACAGCCCCGACGTCAATGCCATCTCCTTCACCGGCTCGGTCGGTACCGGCAAGCGGGTGGCGGCCGCGAGCGTCGAGCACATGCGCAAATTCCAGTTGGAAATGGGCGGCAAGAATCCGCTCGTGGTGCTCGATGACGCGGATCTGGCCGTCGCTGTCGACTGCGCGATCAACGGCGCCTACTTCTCGACCGGTCAGCGCTGCACGGCATCCTCGCGCCTCATCGTCGCCGAGGGCATCCACGACCGTTTCGTCGATGCGGTGAAGGAGCGCCTGGAAAAGCTGGTCATCGGCGATGCGCTCGACGCCAGGACGCAGATCGGACCGGTCGTCGACCAGACACAGTTGAAGCAGGATGAGGACTATATCGCCATTGGCGGCCGGGAAGGCGCGGAGCTTGCCTTCGGCGGCGACCGGCTGGAACGCGAGACCCCCGGCTTCTATCTGCGCCCGGCGCTGTTCATCGGCGCCACGAACGCCATGCGCATCTCGCGCGAGGAGATCTTCGGCCCGGTCGCCAACGTCATCCGCGTCAAGGATTACGACGAGGCGCTCAGCGTCGCCAACGATACGCCGTTCGGCCTGACGTCCGGCATCTGCACGACGAGCCTCAAGCACGCGACGCATTTCAAGCGCAATTCGGAAGCCGGCATGGTCATGGTCAACCTGCCGACGGCGGGCGTCGACTTCCACGTTCCGTTCGGCGGTCGCAAGGGCTCGAGCTACGGCCCGCGTGAGCAAGGCCGCTACGCCATGGAATTCTACACGACGGTGAAGACCGCTTATACATTTGCCGGCTAATGAAGAACTCCTTGTGACCTCCGATATGACCGGCATGACCTGGCTCAATCCGCCGCCGCACCATGAGTCCGGCGACGGTGTGGTGCGTGTCCGTACCGGCAAGGAAACGGACTTCTGGCGCGAAACCTTCTACGGTTTCTGGCGCGACAACGGCCATTTCCTGTACCGTCCGGTAGCGGGCGATTTCAGCGCCGAAGTCACCGTCAGGGGCGACTACAAGGTGCTCTACGATCAGGCCGGGCTGATGCTGCGGCTGAGCGAAACGCACTGGATCAAGGCCGGCATCGAACATACCGACGGGCTCGCCTATTTCTCCGTCGTCGTCACCAACGACACGTCCGACTGGTCGTTGGTGAGCATTGCAGCCGACCCCGACGGCGTCAGGATCCGGCTGACACGTCATGCCGAGGCGATCCGGGTGCAGTATCTCGACGCCGCGGACGGCCATTGGAAGCCGGTGCGGCTCGCCTATTTCCCGACCTCCGGGATCGTTGATGTCGGCATGATGTGCTGCTCGCCGCAGCGCGAGGGCTTCGAGGTGACTTTCTCGGACTTTGCCGTCGGGCCGCCGATTTCGAGGGAATTGCACGACTGACCGCCCAGGAAAATGGCCATTCTTTCCCAATTGCCGGGAAGGGCGTAAGATTCTGCATCGCCTGATCCAAAGGGCCCGATGCTGTCGAACCGCCCGCTCATCCTTTTCTGGACACGTTACTTCAACAGGCCCGTCGACCTCGCGGCCATCCCGCAATGCTCCATGCCGGTCGAATGGACCAACGACAGGCGCCGCCTTCCGCAGGCGGCTGTCGTCGTCTTTCACCTGCCGAACCTTCGTGAGGTGGCCGATGCATGCAAGTATCCCAACCAATTTTGGGTGGCGTGGTCGATGGAAAGCATCGTCAACACTCCCGTGATGCTCGACGCCTCTTTCATGAGGCACTTCGATATCACCATGACCTATGAAATGGGGTCGGATGTCTGGGTACCGTATCTGCCAAGGGCGGGCTGGTGGGATGCAGCCCAGCGCGCGCCCGTATTGCCGAAGGCCGAGGATGCGCCGGCGGTGCATTTTCAATCGTCGAGCTTCAACAAGAGTGGCCGCGACACTTTGATCGCCGAGCTGTCCCGGCACATCGCCGTCGATTGCTATGGCCGCTATCGGCCCAATCGCAAGATACAGGGCCCCGATCTCGGCCCGCAGACGAAGCTCGAGACGATAAGCCGTTACCGCTTCTGTCTGGCGCTGGAGAATTCGATCGCGCCCGACTACGTCACCGAGAAGATGTTCGAACCGCTCGCCGCCGGCACGGTGCCGGTCTATCTTGGTGCGCCCAACGTCGCCGAATTTGTCCCCGACAACTGCTACATCGATGCCGCTGCCGTCGGCTCGACGGCGGAGCTTGCCGCCTATCTGCGGCATCTGATCGAGACGCCGCGGGAATACGAGGCCTATTTCGAATGGCGCTCGAAGCCGTTGCCGGAACGCCTGACGAATCAATTGGAACGGAGTGCCAGGCCATGGGAATGCCGTCTAGCGGAACTGGCGCACCAGCGCCCTTCGGAGCGTGCCGGTCCGCCGACCGGCTGGCCTCACCCGCCATTTGGCTACAAAGCGTTCCTGCGAACAAGGCTGCGGCGCTGGCAGGGAAAGTTCCGCCCGCGCTGAATGCAAGGGGCAAAGCGGCTTCCGCCCGCAATTGCGCGAAACAATGGATAACGCGAAGCCTCGGCCGTTAGGGGCGCCATCACCAGGGCACGTGCTCGATCTCGAGCCTGGGCAGCCCGACCGGCCTGATCCCCAGATCGTTGGCCAGCGCTCCGAAACCTTCGGTCTCGATCAGGTCGCGATAGGGGATCTCCGGAAAGCGAAGGCCGCCGCGATGCAGGGCGGCATCGACCAGCAGCATGGTGCCGCCGACGCCGTCGAGGCCGATGCTTTCGAGATGGCGCACGTCGCTGAGATGCAGCCGGCCGGACGCACGCAGGGGTGGTTGGTAGAGACCGCCCCGCATGTGCCGGTAGTAGTGATAGTCCTTGGTCGACCGCGTCGTGACGAAGCTGTTGAGGTCGAAGCTGTCGCCGCCTGCGACCTTGACGCAGTTGGGCACGACGATGCGGTGCCCGGTCGCGATCAGGCGGCCGACGATATCGACGGGAAAGCGCCAGACGTCGATGTCGATCCACAGGGCCCAGTCATCGTCGTCGGCAAGTCCCTGGTCGATCAGGTGGTTCCGTACCTTGGCGATGCCGCCGCGTCTGGTGCGTTGCAGCCGCCGGTTGGCGCGCTTGGCGCGGTCGAGCCGGGTGCCGAGCACCTTGCGCAGCAGCACGAT
>NZ_JANINM010000006.1 GCF_024509055.1 Mesorhizobium sp.
GCGCCTATATCGACTACGCGATAGACGAGACGCGCAACTTCGCCGCCCACCCGCTGCTACGGCGCGCGCTGAAGGCGCTGATCGGCGCCTGCGCGCCTCTGGTCAGGGCAAGCGGTCTCGACCATCAGGTGCAGGTCAACAACTGGCTCTACTCGACCAATCCCGTGCCGCTGCTCGACCGGCAGACGGTCTCCGCGCTTCGCACGGCGCTGGTCGCGCGCTTCCCGGACCGCGCCATCGTGATCCGATCGCTGAACGAGATCGCCGATCCGGCCACCATTGCCGCTTTAAAGGCGGAAGGCTTTCGCATGCTGGCGGCCCGCCAAATCTACATATTCGCCGACCGCGGCGCGGCTCCGGCCATGACGCGCGACATGAAGCGCGACCGCGCCCGGTTGCGCTCGACACCCTTCGAGCATGTCGGCAATGCGGACTTCACCGAGGCCGACTATGCGCGCGCGGAAACGCTCTACAACATGCTCTACCTGGACAAATACACGCCGCTCAATCCGCACTACACGGCACGCTATATCCGCGAGATGCACGGGCGCGGCATCGTCAGCCTTGCCGGCCTGCGCCGTCCAGGCGGCGAACTGGTTGCGGTCACAGGGCTGTTCGAGAACGGCGGCACGCTCACCCAGCCCGTCGTTGGCTACGACACCGGCCTGCCGATCGGAGAGGGGCTCTACCGCATGGTTATGGCGATGGCGCAGCACCATGCCACAGCGCGGGGCCTGTTCTTCAACATGAGCGCCGGCGCGGCCGGCTTCAAGCGCCGGCGCGGTGCTGTCGCCGCCATCGAGTACACCGCCGTCTATGCCGGCCATCTCCCGCGCCGCCGGCGGCTGGCGATCCGCATCATGGAGAGCCTGCTGGCGCGGATAGGCATTCCACTGCTCAGGAGATTCGAACTGTGAGCGGGAAGGATCACTGGCAGGCCGTGGCGCTGTCGGCCGACATCGGCAAGCGGCCGAAGCGTATCCTGTTCGACGGGCAGCCTGTGGTGCTGTTCCGCTCGGTGCAAGGCATTGCGGCCCTGTTCGACCGCTGCCCGCACCGGCTGGTGGAATTGTCGACCGGCAAGGTCGTCGGCGGCGCGATCGAATGCCCTTATCACGGCTGGCGCTACGACAGCGAAGGCCGCTGCACCGCCATTCCCGGCCATGTCGGCGCCATGCCGCATTACCGGGTGCGCCGCTACGCCGCAATTGAGCGCGACGGCGTTGTCTTCGTCTCGTCCGGCACGCCGCAGGGCGAACCTTACCTTCATTGCATGCAGGGCAAGGACATCATCGTGCGGCGGGTGCGCTCATCGACGCAGTCGACGGTGATCGACGCGGCGGAAAACATCCTCGACGCCACCCACACCCATTTCACGCATAAGGGCCTGCTGCGTGGCCTGACCTCCAGGCGCCATCTGGTGCGGGTCGAGGTGACCGGTGGCGAGGGCTGGGTCGAGGCCTGTTACACCGGCGAGGATCGCCAGCAGGGCCTGATCAGCCGGCTCCTGGAAGGCGAGCGGGCGAAAACCATCGGCCGCTTCCGCCACCCCGGTATCGCCGAGCTTGAATATTGGAGCAGGGACGGGTTGGTGCTCGCCACCACGTTCCATTTGCGCCAGGCCGATGAGCGAACTGTCGAAGGCATCGGCTGGCTGATCGGCCGACGCCAGGGCCTGCTCGGCGAGTTGAAGGCGCTCGCCTTCAAGCCGCTCTTCACCATCGCGCTTCACCAGGACAGGCGGGTGCTGAAATCGGCAAGCGACAACGCCCGCTTCGCGCCTGCGACGGTGCCGGTGATCGGCCCGCTCGATTTCCTGCGCCGCGACATCGCGGCCATCATGGAGGGCAAGATGCCGGCAGCGGCGGGCGAGGCGGGGGTGCACCAGATTGAATTGTAAGGTGCCGACAAGGACGCATGTCGAGTTCCTTCGCGCCCCCCTCTGGCCTGCCGGACATCTCCCCCACGAGGGGGGAGATTGGCAGTTCCGCAGCCTTCGCTAATTGCGGGCGTTACCGGAAGGTCGCCGACGCCGGCGCTGCTGATCTCCCCCCTCGTGGGGGAGATGTCCGGCAGGACAGAGGGGGGCGCCGTAAAGCGCTAGCGTCAATGAAAATCTGCCGGCCCGTTCCATTCGATATCCCGCGTTGACGCCGCCTGCAGGCTGATGCGCTGGCGAAGCGCCGTCCCGACAATCTCCGCAAGCGCCGGCCACTGCGCCTTCACCGGCTCCGGATCGCCGGGCCAGTCGAGCAGCTCCCGGCCTTCGCGCATCGCCTGCCGGAAGCGGCCGAGACCGCCGGATCGCAAGGCAGCAGGCAGGCCATAGATCCACATCGCCAGCCGCACGGTTTGCGGCGCGGTGACATCGGGCAGGACTTCCGGCCCGTCCCCCAGCACCGCGTCGGCAAAGCGCGCCGGATCGTGGAAGAAATGCAGGCCGCTGACGGCGCGCGGATTGCATTCCAGCGGAAGCACGCGGCCGTCGGCCTCCCGCATCAGGTCGAAGGAAATCTGCCCTGTCCATTGGGTCGCGGCGACGATGCGTTCGACGAAGTCACGCGCGGCATCGTTCTCCACCCGCTCGAAGAAAATGCCGGCGCCCTTGCCGGCGCGATATGCCGAGCGATAGAACGCCAGCGCCTTCAGCCTGCCTTCGCGCGCCACCGCATAGGCGCTGATCTCCTCGCCCTCGACGAAGCGCTGCGCCACCCACGGCATGGCGGGCGAGGGGGTGATGGCCGCGAGTTTCTCCGGCGCCGGCCGCAACAGCACACGGCTGGCGAAGCGCGACCAGACCGGCTTGAACACCAGCTCGCGCGAGTGGCCACGCACCGCGCGGAGATCGTCGGGCGACCGCAGCAGCCTGGTTTCTGGCACCGCCAGGCCGAGCTTTTCGGCGAGCCTGATGAAGGCATGCTTGTTGTGGACCTCCGCCAGCAGGCCGATGCCGGGCGCGAACAGCCGGGCCGGCATGGCGCGTCCGCGCCAGGTCGGCGCGAGGTGGAAAACCTCCTCGCAGGTGGGAATGACGAGCCCGACATTTTCCTTGCGGATCAGCGCCTCGATCGCCTCCGCATAGGCCTGCGGCTCGAAGCGCGGCGGCGGCAGCCGGTGGTACCGCGCGCAGGCCTTGCTGGCGGCGGCGATCGGACGCGCCGGCGTGTCGGCCAGGACCACGCGGCGGCCGGCGCCGTCGAGCAGGCGCGCCAGATGCAGCGCCACCGGTGCGCGTGCGCCGGTGATGAGCACCGTCTTGTCAGCCCCCGGCATCAGCTCATTCGCGGTCGTTTCAGCCGCGACGACCGTTGCGCGAAAACCAGGCGCTTGGCAATCGGGCTACTTCCCACCCACAGGCAGCGCGCGCTGCACCACAGTGAGGAAGAAGCGTATGCCGATCGGGATGATGGCGTCGTTGAAGACGTAGCGGTCGCCATGCAGCCCGGCGCCAGGGCCGACATCGCCGGCGCCGATCCAGACATAGGCGCCGTCGCCGACGCCCTGTAGCAGGAAGGCGAAATCCTCGCAGCCCATGCTGGGCTGGAATTCTGTCGAGACGCGCTCGGCGCCGACGGTGTCCGCGCCGGCCTGTGCGGCAAGCGCCGCGCCGGTCGCCGGGTTCACCACCGGCGGGTAGCCGCGCTTGTAGGTGAGCTCCGCACTGGCGCCATGCATCGCGGCGCATGAGGCCGCCACGCGCTCGATCTCGACCGCGCAATGGTCGGAAAGTGCCCGGTCGTAGAAGCGGCAGGTGCCTTCCACCTTCACTTCGCCCGGCACGAAATTGTTGAAGCGGCCGCCATGGATCTGCGTGACCGACAGCACGACGGGCGATAGCGGGTCGACGCTGCGGGAGACCAGCCGCTGGATCGCCGTGACGAAGCTGGCGGCGGCCAGCAGCGGATCGTCGCCAAGATGCGGCATCGCCGCGTGGCAGCCGCTGCCGCGAAAGGCGATCTCGAAATCGTCGACCGCCGCCATCTGCGGCCCGGCGCGCACGCCTATTTGGCCTTCCGGAAAACCCGGCCAGTTGTGGACCGCAAACACCTGATCGGCCGGAAAGCGCTTCAACAACCCATCCTCGATCATCTTCCTGCCGCCACCAAGCACTTCCTCGGCCGGCTGGAAGACAAACACCACGGTGCCGTCGAAGCTCTCGCTTTCGGCAAGCAGCTTGGCCGCGCCGAGCAGCATCGCGGTATGGCCGTCATGGCCGCAGGCATGCATGACGCCGTCGTTGCGCGAGGCATAGGCGACATCGGCGGCCTCCCTGATCGGCAGCGCGTCAAGCTCGGCGCGCAGCGCGATCGCATTGCCGTTCCGGCCTTTCGTCAGCGTCGCCACCACTGCCGTGGCGCTGACATCGGTGTGGACGGCAAGCCCGAATTCCTTCAGCTTCGCCGCAACGAAAGCCGCCGTCTCATGCTCGGCAAAGCCAAGCTCCGGATTGGCGTGGATGTGCCGGCGCCAGCCGATCACCTCGGGCACGATCGCTGCCACTCTGTCGTTTTCCTGCATCGTCCGGTCTCCGCATGGGTCGCGGTGATGTTGCCGATCTCGCTGGTTAGCGTCTTGAACGGGATTGACGGGCAGAGCGGTTTGGAGAAGGCTTGCCGGATGAGCGAAGCTGGCGAGCAACGCGAGCGCGAGGCAGCAAAGCTGACGCGGCACCATGGGCTTGGCGGCCTCGAAATGCTCGCCGCCCGCTACCGCGACCATGCCTATGCGCTGCACACCCATCCGACCTGGGTCTTTGGCGTCGTCGTGGCCGGCGTCGAGAAGCTCCGCATCGGTCGCCGCCAGCATCTGGCGCCGGCGGGCTCGATGATCATCGTCAATCCCGAAGAGCCGCATGATGGCGAGAAGGGAATTCCCGCCGGCTGGGCGTACCGCACCTGCTATCCGGGTGCCGAGCTGATGGGCGAGATCGCCGAGGACCTGGAATTGCCCGGATTGCCGATGTTCGGCGACGGCATCGTGGTGGCGCCGGAATTGGCGCTGGCCTTCGTGAAGGCGCATCGGCTGGCCGGGCAGCCGTTGGAGCAGGAGGGGGCGATGCTCGTGGCGCTTGGCGAACTCGTCAAGCGTTTCGGCGACGGCAAGCGCCGAGACCGCGCCTCGGGCGGCGGCGAAGCGGCGCGGCGTTTCCGCCTTTATGGCGATATTATCGAGGCCGAGCTTTCAGCTGGTTTCGACCTCGCGCATCTGGCATCTGCCGGCGGGGTCACCCGCTTCCAGGTCATCCGCGACTTCAACCGTGCCGCCGGCATGACGCCAGGCCAGTACCTGCGTGACCGCCGCATCCGCGCCGCCTCGGCGCTGATGAAGGCCGGCATGCCGCTAGCCGAGATCGCGGCCGAAACAGGCTTCGCCGACCAGAGCCATCTCACAAGAGTGTTCAAGACGGTCAAGGGCATGTCGCCCGGCGCCTGGCGCGCCGCGGCGTGAAAGAATTCAGAAGAGAGTGCGTGTTTCCCTTCTGCAGTCGCGTCGCCTGAATCCATTGCAGCGCGACGCGTGCTTGGTTCGGTCAGAGGGCTACAGTTTTGCCTTGATGCGCTTCATCTTGCCGCTGGCATAGTCGCCGTAGCGCAGCTGCGATTTGCCATGCCGGTCCCTGAATGCGTACCAGTCACCATCCGGCAGTTTGCGCTGGTAGATTATCTTTCCGGCCTGGCGGTGCTCGAAGCAGGTCATGGATGCCTTGGCGCCCCACGCGCCATGCCACGTCGCGCGGTAGCATAGCTTGCCGCCGCCGGGTATGAACCATATCCCGTCTCCATAGCCGGGCTTGCCCTTGTCCGAAGTCCAGGCATCGAACTGCCGCTGCTTGACCGCGAAGAACGCGGCGCCGTTCTTTCCCCAGAGCCACGAATGGTTTTGATAGAGCTGGTAGACGCCTTCATCCGATACGGCGGCCGCCTTTGCCGCCTGGCCGTCAATCTTGTTCGCGTCCTTGGCCATCGCGGAAGCCTGCAGGCTCAATACAAAAACGGAGCAGGCAAATGCCGCTCCGAGACAATTTCCCAAGACCCATTTCACAATTTCACCCCACACTTGTTACGCCATGCCTTAACCGGCCCCCAAAGCCTCGCCCCGGAAGTGATCACTGTCAAACTGAAAGGGTGGAGCCCATCCCGGTCGCGCCGGGACAGGCACGTTTTGTCACGCCATCAAGGCAGGACGTGCTGGGTGACTCGCCAGTCGGGCTTCCCATAGCCGCCAAGCCAAGGCCACACTTCCTTCTGGTTGAAGTAGACCACGGACGTCAGGGCCGGAAACTCCGCATAGGACTTGCGGGAATCTTCCGCCCATTGCGATACGTAGCCCTGCTTGCCCACATAGCCCAGCTCGGCGACGATAACCGGCTTATTGAATTTCGCAACGCGGTCGTAGCCGGGCTTCAGCGTCTCGGCGAAAGTCCGGTCCCGGCCGGTCTCGTCGTTGTCTTTCTTCTGCAGGCCGAACACCGACAGACCGATTACATCGACATAGTCGTCGCCCGGATAGTACTTCTCCAGGCCTTCCACGCCCTTGGGTGACCACATGTATTTGGCCGCGGGCGCCGCTTTGCGGCAGACATCGACCTCGCGCTTGTAGGCTGCGATCCAGTCCTTGGGTGCCCAGTTGGCCCAGGTGAAACGGCCGTTCGTGTCTTCCATTTCCTGCGCCCAGCGGATGGTCACCGCGCTCTTCATCTGCCCGGCCAGATTGCAGATCGCACGCATGTTGGCGTCATATCTGCCGCTCAAAATGCCGTCGCGCAGTTCGTTCGGCGTGATACGCCAGTCTTTCGACCACGTCCAAGGCTCGATGGTGATCAGCAGCGACCTGCCGCGCTGCTGGGCATAGGCGTCGGCCAGCGGCAGTGTCGACAGATCGACGTCTTCCCACGGCAAGAACAGTTCCTCGATGCTGGCCGTCTTGTCGTTGCTGAAGTCGCCGTAGGGGTCGTACGAGCCGAACGCCGATGCGGCGGTGCCCGTTTGAATAGGGTCCGTTCCCGTTGTCGAGCCCGCCGAAGCCGGCAACGCGAGGCTCCCGACGATGAGTGCCGACACAAGTGCACTTGTTGCGGAGTATTTCATGCCCAATCTCCCATGGCCTCTACCTCCGTCGGAGTTCCGCCGGATGTTGAAGCTCGCCACTGCATGCCATGAAACCGGCACGCACACCCAACCTATCGGTCTGCCGACGTGATCTGCGGGTTGTCTGAGCGACTGGTGCCGGCGCTCATGGCGCAAGCCGGTTCACCAAGATAGCCTCTTGGGTCGCTTCGGTGCCGAACCCGGGAGAGGGTCGCCGCGATACTCACAAATTCGCGTCAACGTTACGATATTATCCCTGCCTAAATAAAGATCGTATCCCTGTCGCGAGTCAAGGGCAATTAACCGTTACTTAACCTTGTTGTCGCCGATATGGTTAACACGCCCGATGGTATGATCATCGCCCGTAGTATTTCGTCGACGGAAATCCATTCGCCGGGGTGCCGCAAGGCGGAAATTCAACTGGCTGGTGAAGACAAAAGGCAGCCGGCTCAATGCGTTAGGTTAACCAGTTCTCATGAAGCTTGGTTAATGCACGCTTAATTTGGTTGACTTCGGCTTGGCGCGATCTGATTCTGCAGCCGGGCAAACGCCATCGGCCGTGACTGGCCGGGGCGTGTGAAGCGGCGGGTAGTTATGAGTGTTTCTGTCGATGCCGCCGTCGGCGGCGGCAAATCGGGAGCTGGCAGCCAGCCTGATCTGGCACGCCCCGGCATTGGGCCCAACGGCCCCTATCTGGTTCCTGTGTTGTCACCTCGCCAGCAGTCGATCCTGCGGCTCGGTCTCGCCTTATGGTTCGTGACGCTGGTCTTCTTCTGGTCCTGGTGGCTTCGGCCGGAGCATATTGAGTTTATCGGGCCATATGCCTTCGCGACTCTCGTGCTGGCCTGGCTGACGCTGATGCCGATGTATTTTCTCCTCAATGTTCATGCATCGAGGAAGTCGTCGAAGCTGCACGCCATCCCGCCTGGCTCTCGTGTCGCCATGGTCGTGACCAAGGCGCCGTCCGAACCGTTCGCGGTGGTCAGGCGCACGCTGGAGGCCATGCTCGCGCAGGACTACCCGCACGACACCTGGCTCGCCGACGAGGATCCGGCCGAGGAAACCATCCGCTGGTGCGACGCGCACCGCGTGCTGATTTCGACGCGGCGCGGCCGGGAGGACTATCACCGCAAGACCTGGCCGCGACGGACCCGGTGCAAGGAGGGAAACCTCGCTTTCTTCTACGATCACTACGGATACGATCGCTACGATTTCGTCGCCCAACTGGACGCTGATCATGTGCCGGCGCCGACGTATCTGAGGGAAATCCTCTATCCTTTCGCGGATCCCGCGGTGGGTTATGTCTCAGCGCCCAGCATCTGCGATAACAATGCCGATGAAAGCTGGGCGGCGCGAGGCCGTCTGTTCCCGGAAGGCATGTTCCACGGTCCCTTGCAGTCTGGCCACACCGGTGGCGGCGCGCCACTCTGTATCGGCTCGCACTACGCCGTCAGGACCAAGGCGCTGCGCCAGGCCGGCGGCCTTGGCCCGGAACTGGCCGAGGATCATTCCACCTCCATGCTGATCAACGCGGCAGGCTGGCGCGGCGTGCATGCCATCGACGCCATCGCCCATGGCGACGGCCCGCAGACCTTCGCCGATCTGGTCACCCAGGAATTCCAGTGGTCGCGGAGCCTGGTGACCATCCTGTTCGAGTATACGCCACAATACTTCAGCAAGTTGTCGCCGAGGCTGAAGTTTCAGTTCCTCTTCTGTCAGCTCTGGTATCCGCTCTTCGCGGTCTTTGCTCTGATGATGTATGTCATGCCGATGTACGCGCTTTTCACCGGGCGCAACTTCGCTAATGTCATGTACGGGGACTTCCTCTTCTACTACCTGCCGAATTCGGTAGCGCTCGCCGCTTTGGTGATGATGCTCAAGGCTTTCGGCCTGTCGCGGCCGATGACGGCGAAGACCTTGAGCTGGGAGGGCACGCTTTTCCTCTTCTTCGCCCGCTGGCCATGGGTGCTTTGGGGCACGATCTCGGCAATCCGCGACTTCGTGACGAAGTCCTTCGTCGATTTCCGGGTCACCCCGAAAGGCAACGGTCCGAAGCATCTTTTGCCGATGCGCGCCTTTGTGCCCTACGTGATCCTGGCGGCCGGCGCGGCGCTGCCGGTCCTAGTGGTCAAGCATCCGTTCGACGCCACCGGTTTTTACTGGTTCGCCGCCTTCAACGCCTTCCTCTACGGCCTGCTCGTCCTCGTGGTCATCGCCAAGCATATTTCCGAAAACAGGATATCGCTACGTGCCAATGCCGCCAGGTTTGCCCTGCACGCTGTGCTCGCAGTCGTCGCGCTCGGTATCCCGGTCGCGGGTTTCTACGACCGCGGGCTCGAAGGCATCTACGGGCTGCAGCAGGGTGCTGGAGGGCTTCGCATCGTCAGGATCGCTTATGTGGTGTCCGGCGCCGGCATGGGCGATATCGGTTCGCGCAATTTCTATTTCGACCCGGGCTGGGACGACAGCAGCCCGCGATAGCTCGCTGGCGAAAGGGCCAATGAAACAGGCCAGGGCTTCTTTCGCTGAAGCGGTCGGGCAAACTGGTTTCGACACCGATCATTGTTTTCGGTCATCACGCCGACGCGTTCGGCGAACTCCGCACTTTCGTTCACGTTAGGGCAAGGGCGTGAGCGGTTTTCCTCCCGGAAATTGCGCGTCAAAGCGGCTCACCGTTTCCTGAAAGGGGAAACGTCTTGGCTGTTTCACTCGCTCATGCCCGGCGCGGCTGCCAGTTAGTTCAAATTTTAATCGTATCCGACACGGTGCTGAAATTCGGCGCTCACCACGTCCTTTGCACGAATTTTAATAAGTATACTCTAATATTGAAATCACGATGCAGGTGGTCGTGGGTCACTTGCTGATTAAAAGGCGGAAGAATAGGTAACAAATCTCCGCAATGATTCAACTTGTGTTGTAGCAGGGGACGGCTATGAAGAAGTTTGTAGAGTATGCGGTCGCGAATGGCAAGAAATACGCCGTCGCATTGGCCGCTGTTGCTGCGGTTTCGATGGTTTCGGGCTGTCAGAGCACCGATACGACCAAGACTGGTGCGATCGCCGCCAAGCCATTGACGCAGACCATCGTCAAGAAGGTGTACTACACCAAGAAGAAGCAACTGCATCGCGGCGTCAGCAAGCCGGTTACGCAGATGACCAACGTCACGCGCGTCAGGGAAGAAGCCTACGCGATCTTCGTTCGGCCGCAGCGCATCCGCACGGGATCGCCAGTCAAGGTATCTTACACTCTGGGCGAAGCTGGGCCGCTGTTCGGTCACTCGCCATGGATCTGCGGGCCAAGCGGCTTCGGCCAGCGCGCTTCCTGCCGTGCGCGCTGAGGCGTTCCACCGTTTCACGGACACGGCGAACCGCTCTAGCTATTTGTTTGAAGCAATTCCGGGCTGAAAGTCGTTTCATACCTTCGTGGAATTGCTCCAAGCCGCCAGGGCCGTGAGGCGGTAGGAGCGCGCTACCTCTTACCCCCGCGCTGGCCTTGCGCGGGTGTGGAGCGCGCGCTCTTCCTGACGGCTTCCGGCGCGCTCGGCCAATGCCAGCCGTCTCCTTCGTTCGCGCTGAGCCCGGGTCTCGGCCGCGCCACATAGGCCAGCGCGCCGTTGGCTTCGAGATAGACGCGCGACAGCATCTCGGCGATTACGCCCGACGTCACCATCTGCAGCGCGGCGATCACCAGGAAGAAGCCGGTGAACAGCATCGGCCGCGTGCCGATGTCCTGTCCAAGGAAAACCTTCAGGCTGAACAGATAGGCCAGGATCAGCGTGCCCAGCGCGCCGAGCACGATGCCGATGCCGCCGAAGAAATGGCCGGGCCTGGTGCGGTAGCGCATGAAGAAGAACATGAAGACCAGGTCGAGCACCACGCGGAACGTGCGCGATATGCCGTATTTGGACTGGCCGTGGATGCGGGCGTGGTGCGTCACCACCTCCTCGGCGATGCGGCGCGGCGTCGTCACCGTCGCGAGCCAGGCTGGGATGAAACGATGCATCTCGCCATAGAGTTTGACGCTGCGGATGACGCTGCCGCGGAAGACCTTCAGGCTGCAGCCATAGTCGTTCAGCCGCACGCCGGTGACGCGGGCGATCAGCCTGTTGGCGATGCGCGAGGGCAGGCGGCGCATCCAGAAGCCTTCCTGGCGGTCCTTGCGCCAGCCGGCGACGAGGTCGAGATCCTCGGTCAAAAGCCGGTAGACCATGCGCGGGATGTCGAACGGGTCGTTCTGCAGGTCGCCGTCGAGCGTTGCGATGACATCGCCGCGCGCGGCGTCCAGACCGGCCTGCATGGCGGCGGTTTGCTTATAGTTGCGCACCAGCTCCACGCCGTGTACATGTGGCCCGTACGCAGCGGCCAGCCTTCGGATCTCGTTCGGCGTGGCGTCGGTGCTGCCGTCGTCCACCAGCACCACTTCCCAGGGCTGGCTGTAGCCCTCCATCGCCTGGTGGATGCGCGCGAGCAGCGGCTCGACATTGTCGGCCTCGTTATACATCGGGATAACGATGGACAGTCTGTGCTCGGGCATGACGGCGCCCTCGGGCAATCCTGTATCAGGAATGGGAAGCACGTTCATGGCGGTCATTTCCTTGCAGGCCCCGTGGCCGGGCTCTCCGGCAGCGTCGATTTGGAGGGAAACAGCCAGGCGATCGCTCCGGTCGCGACCGCCGAGCAGAAGATGAACAGATGCAGCGCCAGCGCAGCCTGCAGGCCGTCCTTCATGGCGATGCCGGAATAGAGCAGCGCCGCCGCGGCGCCCGCCTCGTAAGTGCCGAAGCCGGCGATGCCCTGCACCGGCAGGATGGCGGCGGCTTCCGCGCCGACGGCGCCCGGGAAAGCGGTCTGAAAGGATGTGCCGAGCAGCATGGCGAGCAACCAACCCTGCACGGCGAGCTTCAGCGCCCAGTTGGCCGCAGTCCACCACCAGCCGTAGCGGGAGCGCCCCGTCGCTTCGGTGAAGATGTCGCGCAGCCTGCCGAGCTTCGAGACGATCCTGCCGCCGGCCGTCCAGTTATGCGGCGCGCGCGCCCATCGCGGCAGGTACCAGGCGGCGGCGATGAGCGACGCGATGCCGGCCGCCCGCAACGCCGGATGGAGGCCGGGCCAGACCAGGCAGGCGAGGACCCCGACGACAAAGGCATCCTGCAGCCTGAACCACAGGAGCGAGGCGCTGGCGCGCACGATCGAGACGCCGAACACCTGGCGCAAAAGCAACGGAAAAGCCGTCTCGCCGCCGCGGAACGGCACGATGTTGATCATCGCGTTATGAATCAGGATGACGCGCAGCGTGGCGCCGAAGCGGCCGTTCACCTCGGCGCGGAACTCGTCGCAGACGCGCAGCGCGCGCAGCACATAGGTGACGAACAGCGCAAGCGCTACCGCCGCGAAGGCGCCGGGCGTGATGCTGGCGAAGGCATCGCCGACCATCTTCCAGCGCGAGTCGCTGACGAGCCAGGCCAGCAGCGCCAGGGTCACGACTATCGATATTGCTCGCTTCAACCAAGTCTCCGCCGTCTCGGCGACCCTGTGGTGTCGGCGCCTCAGGACCAAAGCCGGTCCGGATTACCCCTGGCTTCTCGGGCCTTTCTTGGGGTGGGTTACGACGCCGCAGTCTACGCTTCCGGTCCGCTGCATCGCCCTTTTGGACACAGCGAAGTTCGACGGTCTTATAGATCACCGGATTGAGTGAATCCACCAGCTTGATTGTCGGGAGGCTACGCTTGTCGGGCAGGTTGAGATCGTGACGGGATGCACAACAACTCATTGATTCTGCTTCCATCGAGCTCGATACCCGGTCTGATTGGGGATCGGTTCGCAAAAGATTGACATCTTGCATTGCACGGCAGTTAATAACCCAAGGGGCACTGGTTGGCATGTGTCTCTGAACCCATCCTGGCTACTTGCCGGGCCGAGACGGGGCGGGGTTCTTCCCGCACGGACAGCTGGCCGGCGGAGCTCGATTGAAAGCGAACCTCGCCATGAAAAAGGCATCCCTCGCAGCGACAGTACGCCACTGCCTTGCCGGCCATCTCTTGCTTGTGCCGCTGCTGACCATCTGCGCCCTCCCAGGGGTGGCAAGCGGTGCGGTGGCCACAGTCCCGCAGGACGTTCCGGCGCCGAAGCAACCCGCTCAGGCGACAGCCAAACCTTTCGTCCTGCCATCCGCATTCGAGCTGCAGGTGCTATATGCAGATCATACATGGAACTGGAAAGATGGCGCGGCCTATTTCGGCAAGGACAGAAGCCTTCGTGCCTGGGTGCAAGGAGCGGACTCTCCATCCGTCGGCGAGGGAAAATGGCTGGTGACGAATACAGGTCAGATGTGCATGGAATTGGCCTGGAGGGGTAAAACCTATAGCAACAAGTCGCAGCGCACCTGCTTTAGCCACCGCATCGACGGTGGAAAGATCGAGCAGCGCAAGGATCCCAACGGCCCGTGGTACAGTTTTAAACATGCTCCCGAAGCGGCTTCCGACGAGTACAAGAAGTTCGATCAGGGGGATGGCAAGGGCGCCCAGTTCGAAGCGGCCCGCAAGTTGATCGACACCAAGAGCTGAGTATCCCGGGAAAGTTGCGCCAATACCTCGCGGCGCTATGCGTGGGCGAGTGTGGCAGGCGCCTTTGGCATTCCTGACGTTGCGGCGGTCGGAGCCAGTCCGAAGAAGGGCGCGGCCGTCCTGACGATGGTATCGATGTCGGAAAGCTCAGCCGTGAAGCTCAACTTTTCGCGTGCCAGGCTCGGGTCGGCGTAGAGACCGGCGGGATCGCCCGGTCGCCGTGCCTTGTACACCACCGGGACGGGCCGGGCCGTCACCCTTTCGACCGCCTGCAGGATTTCCCTGATCGAGATGCCGCACCCGGTGCCAAGATTGACCGCCAGGCTGTCGCCGCCGGCTTCGAGGTGCATCAGCGCCTTGACGTGTGCACGGGCGAGGTCGCCTACATGGATGTAGTCGCGCACGCAGGTGCCGTCCGCCGTCTCATAGTCGGTGCCGAAGACCTCGATGGCGTCGATCATGCCGGAGACCGCCATCAGCACGCGAGGCACCAGATGAGTTTCCGGCGTGTGCCATTCGCCGAGTTCTCCATCGGGGTCGGCGCCGCAAGCGTTGAAGTAACGAAGGATCGCATGCTTCATGCCGTAGGCGGATGCATAATCCTTGATGATCTGTTCGCCCATCAGCTTGCTGCGGCCGTAAGGGCTGATTGGATTTTGCGATGAGGTCTCGCTGACCGGCAGCGCCTCCGGTACGCCGTAGGTCGCGCAGCTCGACGAGAAGATCAGGTTGTCGATGCCGCCGCGGCGCGCGGCATCCAGCACCGCGATCGTGCCTTCGACATTGGTCGAGTAGTAGGCGGCCGGTTCGCTGACCGACTCTCCGACATAGGCCAGCGCGGCGAAATGGATGATTGCGCGCGGCTGGTGGGTGTCGATCGCCCGGTGCAAGGCGTTTCGATCGCGAATGTCGCCGATGACCAGCGGACCCCAGGCTACTGCCTTCCTGTTGCCCCGGCTCAAATCGTCGTAGACGACCGGCAGGTAGCCCGCCGCCGCAAGCTGCTTGCAGGTGTGGCTGCCTATGAAGCCTGCGCCACCCGTCACCAGAACGGGGTGCCTCGTCATGAGCCTACGGCTACGTGGACGGAGGACCGGGCAGCGCTACGCGACCCGACGGATCGGCGGCCGCCCAGCAATGCGTCAAAATAGGCCGTGGTATGGGCCAGTCCCTCGCTAAGCGCCACCTTCGGCTCCCAGCCGAGGTGTTGCCTGGCGAAGGAGATGTCGGGCTTGCGCTGCCTCGGGTCGTCAACCGGCAGCGGACGGTGCACGATCCGCGAGCGGGAGTTGGTGTAGTCCACCACGAGCTCGGCCAGCTCCATGATGGTGAATTCCACCGGGTTGCCGAGATTGACCGGATGCTGCGGCGCAACCGGGGCGTTCATCAGCCGCATGAAGCCCTCGATAAGGTCTTCGACGAAGCAGAAAGAGCGTGTCTGCGTACCGCTGCCGTAGACGGTGATGTCCTCGCCGCGCAGTGCCTGGACGATGAAGTTCGAGACCACGCGGCCATCGTCCGGCTGCATGCGGGGGCCATAGGTGTTGAAGATACGCGCAACGCGGACATCGATGCCGTATGTCCGGGAATAATCGAAGAACAGCGTCTCTGCCGAGCGCTTGCCCTCGTCGTAGCACGAGCGCGGGCCATGCGTGTTGACGTTGCCGAAGTAGCCCTCGGGCTGCGGATGCACGAGCGGGTCGCCGTAGACTTCGGAAGTCGAGGCCTGAAAGATCTTGGCGCCGTGTCGCCGCGCGAGGTCCAGGAGATTGATCGAACCGAGAACGCTTGTCTTGAACGTATGGATCGGATCGGCCTGGTAATGGGGCGGAGAGGCCGGGCAGGCGAGATTGTAAATCTCATCGACGGCAAAATCGCCAGGCAGCGCATCGACGACATCATGCTTTATGCAGGTGAAAGACGCATCACCCGCGATCCCTGTCAGGTTGTATCGCTTGCCGGTGTGGAAATTGTCGAGCGCGATGACTTCATAGCCATCGCCAAGGAGCCTTTCGCACAGGTGGGAGCCCAGGAATCCAGCTCCTCCAGCAACCAGAGCACGACCGCGGCCGGCTCCCCTTCGCCCCGAGCTCGCACCCAGTTTAAGAACCTTGATGACCCTGTTCATGACATCCCCTTACGCACACACGTTACCGATCCGGGCCAAAGCGCCGGCGGCGCTCGACCAGGTCAAAACTGAAGCGACCCCTCCGCACGCGCGGAGTCGCCATCACTGATGTGCGTCTAAGATTTCTGAGTTCGCGGAGCTCTTGCTGTCGGCTTATTGCTTACCGCTCAGCGTCCCTTTCGCCCTGAATCGCGATCCACGAATCCGGTTGCCACCATCGCGGAACTGCTCGCCCAAATTGCACACCCAACGCATACAAAGATATACCTGTGGACAGACTAGTCAACCAAATTAGCGTTTTGTTAACCTGTCTTGTTTGCGATTGGTTAATCATGGGATGGGCGCCGTTGCCGTCCGAAGGCGGCAGTATTCCTGCTCGGCAGGCCTCGGCTCTTGGCAATTGAACGGCGTTCCAAAAAGTTGGCTTCCAGGCCGGAGCGGCAGTCGAACCGGTAGAAGTCACGTTTCCCGGAAGCAATGCGCACGAATAAAGTTCCGCTTCGACGCCGGACGCGCACCGCTCTGCTTGGATGCCGGGGCGAATATCAGATATTCTGCGCCCCAGCCGAAGCGGGGCCTCTCGTGAAACAATGAGACTGCTGTCCGAAGCCGCTCGGACCGCAGACATGCGCGGCGTTTCCAAAGTAAGGATTGAGGCTCACGCTGGCGGTCGCATGCGGCACGATCTTGGTCCGAACAACTTGATTTGATTTCAAGTTGATCAAGGCAGCGTTGCCGCTATGGGATGCGCTGAAAGCCATTGGTTGGCCGAAATTCAGGTATTGGCAGCCGGAAACTGAAAGAATAGCGGCGATAGAAATTAATTTGCACAGAGATATACTTAAAGCGTCAAATTTATTTCTGGACGACGGCTCGTCCAAATTTGCGCAGGCTGTGGGCATCAAGGATCCTCTCGAGCGCCTGGAGGCACCCTTCGTGCGAATCATCAGTCAGCAACCCACCCCAATCGATTATGTCCAACTTTATTTAATTTAGCGATGGCTGTTTGAGTGCGCGGGCGGCTTTTCGGACGTCCGGAAGTTGGCGGATTTGCAGGGTACGGCAGGCGCGGGCTGCTCCGCCGGTTGGCCTTGACCTCGGGCTATGCGCCGGGCAGATCGGCTTTCGAGCTTCGACAAGACCTTCGATCTCAGGCCACAAATGCTGCTGGACGGGATGGGGCGTTTCGGCGACGCTGTGTCAGGCGAATGGCGGCAACAGCGGCCAATAGAACTAACCAGGGCCTTCCATGCGCTTGCTGTCCATCCTGCTTATTGTCGCCGGCGCAGCCATCGGCGTCTTCTACCCCTGGGCGACGAGCAATTTCTCCGGCAGTACCATCGGCACCTACAGGGTCTATGAAGGCGGCCGTTTCCGGCCAGTCACGGTGCAACTGGCGGCAAACGATGCGCCGGTGAGGGTGCTGGTCGACCTCACCGCGCTGGCCGAGCGCGTCGCCTCGCAGCAGCGCACCGTGCTGGCGCTGACCGCGACGAGCGGCGGCCGCACGGTGCTGGCCTCGAAGCTGTCCTTCAACCACACCGACAATCCGCGCGAGGCCAGCCCGCAACTGCCAGGCAAGATCTTTCGCGACGAGGCGGGCGTCATCGGGACTGTCAGTCCCGGCGCCTATGTCTTCACGGTCGGCCCGGGCGATGCCGGCGGCATCGACATGCGGGCGGTAGACCTGATCTTGCGCGCCGGCGCCGGTTCGATCGATGAGCGGGCACGGCCGGCCGGCTACGGGTTGATGGGCATCGGCCTTGTCGGGCTGGTGCTTTCGCTTGTCTTCGGTCGCGGCGGAGACCGTCCGCGGAACCCGAACTCGCAGCCGCCGGCGCCGCGCTGGGGCCGCAACGCCTCGCAAAGGTGAGACAGCATGAACTACCGCCACGCCTATCACGCCGGCAATTTCGCAGATGTCGTCAAGCATGCCGTGCTCTGCCGCCTGGTCGACTACCTCAAGCAGAAGGACAAGGCGTTCCGCGTCATCGACACCCATGCTGGCATCGGTCGCTATGACCTCGCTTCGGTCGAAGCCGGCAAGACCGGCGAATGGCAGGGCGGCATCGGCCGGCTCTTCGAGGCCGGGCTCGATCCCAAGGCGGCAGCGCTGCTTCAGCCCTATCTGGATGCCGTGCGGCTGGAAAATCCCGACGGCGGCCTCCGCCGCTATCCCGGCTCGCCCTTGATCGTCCGCCATCTGCTGCGCGATCAGGACCGGCTGACGGCGATCGAACTGCATCCCGACGATGCCGCGCGGCTCAAAAGCGTCTTTGCCGGTGATTTTCAGGTGAGGGTCATCGAACTCGACGGCTGGCTGGCGCTCGGCGCGCATTTGCCGCCGAAGGAGAAGCGCGGCCTCGTCCTCATCGATCCGCCCTTCGAGGAGGGGGGAGAATTCGCCCGCCTCGTCGAGGGTCTGCAAAAAGCCCACCGGCGCTGGCCGGGCGGCACCTACGCGCTCTGGTATCCGATCAAGGACCGCAAGGCGGTCGCTGCCTTCCGTACGGCGTTGAAGGAGGCCGGCATTCCGAAGCTGCTCGATATCGGCTTCGATATACGCCCGCCTTCGGGCGAACCCAGCCTCGACGGCAGCGGGCTGGTGGTGGTCAATCCGCCCTTCACCCTGGAACGCGAACTGCGCCTGCTGCTGCCGGCCTTGCACAAGGCGCTCGTGGTGGAGCAGCCGTCGCGCTGGACGCTCGAATGGCTGGCCGGCGAGTAGGGCGCCCGGGTTCTTCTATGGCAATGCCGACGGCGTGACGCCGGTCAGACGCCGGCTTTCGCGGATCAGATGCGCCTGGTCGGCATAGCCGGCCTCGATGGCCAACTGGGCGGTCGAGGCGCCGCCGGCTCTCCGCTGCAAGCGCCGGTAGCGATGGAAGCGCAGGATGCGGTCGAGGGTCTTCGGGCCATAGCCGAAGGCGTCCTCGAAGCGGCGGCGCAGGGTCCGCTCGCTCACGCTGAGCCGGTCGAGCAGGAAGGGAACCAGCGGCCTCTCGGGCGGCAGGCCCGCATCGAGCAGGTCGAAAGCTTTGCCCATCGGTCGGTCGAGCGCATCGCGCCCTTGCGTATATGCCCCGATTGCCGCTTCCAGCTGGCTTACCATGCCGGCCAGATCTGGCATCGCCCGGATGCGATCCGTCAGCTCCCTGGCGCGCGTGCCCCAGAGATCGCCGAGCTCCAGCCGCCCGCCGACGATCTCGCCGGCCGACACGCCGAGCCAGCCGGCGGCCGCGCCCGGACGGAAGCGGAAGCCGATGATCGTGGCGCCGGCCGGCGGCCTCTCGATCTGCGGGTCCTTGTCCGGTCCGGCAACGCGGAAGCGGCCATCGATCCACTGCAGGTCGATGGTCGCGTCGGGCGTGATCACGATCGGCGGAGCCTCATCATCCTCCATGCGGTGGACCCAGACCGCCGAAAACGCGCTGGACAGACCCGCGCCGGCAGGCCTTTCCCCGAAGAAGCCGGTGGTTTGCGGGGGGACTGCTTCCATCATTCCCAGACCGCTCCCGGCACTTTGGCCGAAATCTTCAATTTCGGCCGCTTCGGCCGTGCCATAACGAATGCGGTTGCGCGGCGCCCTCCGTGCCTTTGCCAAACCGCATCCGCGTCGTTCACGACTATAGAAAGGAGTGAGAGAAATGAAAGCTCGCATCACCGTCCTCACGCTCGGTGTCGATGATCTGGAGGCGTCGCTGAGATTCTACCGAGACGGGCTGGGTCTGCCGA
The DNA here is from genome assembly GCF_024509055.1 of Mesorhizobium sp. GTDB lineage: Bacteria > Pseudomonadota > Alphaproteobacteria > Rhizobiales > Rhizobiaceae > Mesorhizobium. Next base: position 19,514 of record NZ_JANINM010000006.1, read on the forward strand.
CCGAGGGCATCATCGGTCGCGAGTTCGAGCATGGCGCGGTCGCCTTCTTCGATCTCTCCGGCGGCATGAAGTTCGCCATCTACGAGCGGGCCAACATCGCCTATGACGCCGGCGTCCCTCAGGCGCGGCGCAGCCCGACCGAGTTCACCATCGGCCACAATGTGGGCAGCGAAGCCGAAGTCGACATGGTGATGGCCGAGGCGATCAAGGCCGGCGCGCGCCTGGTCAAGCCGGCGCAAAAGACCTTCTGGGGCGGCTATGCCGGCTACTTCCAGGATCCCGACGATCATCTGTGGGAGGTCGTCTACAACCCCGCCTTCGTCCCCGCGGACTGAGGCCATCCGGGAGGCGGGCATGCCTGTACAGACCATCCAGGCGATAGGCGCCTTGCTCATCGGCGGCATGTTCGTCGTCGCAGGGGTCGAGCACTTCGTGAAATTCCGGGCGATGCGCGACTACCTGGCCACCCAGCGGTTTCCGGCCCCGGCCGCCATGCTTGCCGCCGGCTCGGCGGTGCAGATCATCGCCGGGCTCATGCTTCTGCTCGGCATCGCGATGCCTTTCGCCGCCAGCGCGCTCATCGCTTTCACGCTGGCGGCGAATTTCATGCTGCTGCGCTTCTGGGCTTCGCAGGAGCCGGAACGACAGGTGCTGCGCAATGCCTTCCTGGTCAACGTCGCGGTCATCGGCGGCCTGCTGCTCGCAGCGACGGCCTGAGGATCGATGGCGGCTGGAACGAAGCAGTCCGGAAACCATTGTTTTGGCGACCGCTTGACCGTTGCCTGGCGAATCCGCACAGTGCGTGGAACCGATCTTGAGAGGCTGACATGACTCGCTTCGCCCATTCCGCTCTCGCCGCACTGCTCTTGCTTTCGACGCCGTTCGGCACGTCGCTCGGCGTCACCCAGGCGGCGCAGGCCGCCGATCTCTCCAGCTACGGCGGAGACGATGGCAGCGTCTGCGGCCAGCCCTGGGTGCTGAGCAGGATCACCGACCGCTTCACCTATCAGGTGCACAATGTTCCGCACCTGCCCAACGTCGCGATCAAGGACTTCCACAACATCCGCCAGCACCGCTACCAGGCGGCGAGCGACGAGTGGCCGATCGGCCGCCACTATTGCCGCGCCACGGTCAGCCTGTCGGACGGCCGCGACCGTTCGATCTTCTACCTGATCGAGGAAGGCCAGGGCTTTGCCTCGATCGGCGACAATGTCGAGTTCTGCGTGTCCGGCTTCGACCGCTGGATGGTCTACAACGGCCGCTGCCGCGTTCTTCGGTAATATTTGCTGGCTGGTTATTCGCCAAGGTTGGCGCTCCCCGCCAGCCTGCCGGCCCTATTTTCCTGAATCGACGGCTAGTTCTGGGTACCACCGCCGACGCCGGGAGATGCGGCGCGGCCTAGCAGCAAAGCGCGTTCTCTGTCATTCCCAGTCAGCTCGGCGGCGCGCAGAAACTCCGCCCTGGCTTCGTCTGTCCGTCCGAGCTTTTCCAGAAGGTCGCCACGCACCGTGGGCAGCAGATGCGAGTCCTTGAGCCGCGGCTCGCCCCTCAGCGCGTCGGCCACCGCCAGCCCCTGCGCCGGCCCGAACGCCATGCCGACCGCGACCGCCCGGTTGACTTCGACGATGGGCGAGGGCGCGGCCAGAGCGAGCGCCTGGTAATAGGCGGCAATCGCGATCCAGTCGGTGTCGGCGGCGGTCGCGGCGCGGGCGTGGCAGGCGGCGATCATCGCCTGCAGCAGGAAGGGGCCGGGCGTCGTCGTCAGCGCCATCGCGCGGTTTAACCTGTCGAGGCCGCGACGGATCAGCGACCAATCCCAGCGGCCGCGGTCCTGATTGAGCAGCAGGATCGGATTGCCGGACTTGTCGGTGCGGGCGGCAAAACGCGAGGCGCTGAGTTCCATCAGCGCCATCAGTCCCAGTGTCTCAGGCTCGTCCGGCATCAGCGCGGCCAGCAAGCGTCCAAGCCGCATCGCCTCGCCGCTGAGGTCCGCGCGCAGCCAGTCGGATCCCGCCGACGCCACATAACCTTCGTTGAAGATCAGGTAGACCACTTCCAGCACCGCGCCGAGGCGTTCGCGGCGCTCCACGCCGCGCGGCGTCTCGAAAGCTATGCCGGCATCGCGCAACGCCCGCTTGGCGCGCACTATGCGCTGCGCGACGGTTGCCTCGGGCACTAGGAAGGCGCGGGCGATCTCGGGCGTCGAGAGCCCGCCCAGCAGCCGCAAGGCGAGGGCCGCGCGCTGCTCGGCCGGCAGCACCGGATGGCAGGCGGTGAAGATCAGCCGTAGCAGGTCGTCGCCGATGTCTTCGTCGAGCGCCGCCTCGATGTCCGGCACCTCGCGTTCTAACGCGGCCATGTCGATCGCCAGCTCGCGATGCTTGCCGTCGATGAGCGTGGTGCGGCGCAACCGGTCTAGCGCACGGTTTGTGGCGACCCGCGTCAGCCATGCGGCCGGATTGTGCGGGATGCCCTCGCGAGGCCAGCGCTCGAGCGCTGTCACGAAAGCATCCTGCACCACCTCCTCGGCCAGCCCGATATCGCGCAGATGGCGGGCGAGCCTGGCGGCGAGCTTCGGCTGCTCGATCCGCCACACCGCTTCGATGGTCGCGGTGGCAGTCAACCCTTCATCTCGTTGAAGCCTTCGGCCGCCTTCTGCACGTCTTCCGGAAAATCGCTCATCTCCTGGACGCGGCGGACCTCGATGACGTCGTTCTCGCCGGCGGGGCAGCGGCGGGCCCATTCGATGGCTTCCTCGCGCGAGCGCACGTCGATCATCCAGTAGCCGCCCAGCACCTCCTTGACCTCGGCGAAAGGGCCGTCTGTGACGGTCGGCTTGCCGCCCTTGAAGCTGACCCTTGCGCCGGCGGAAGGCGGATGCAGCCCGTCGAGCGCGAGCAGAATGCCGGCCCGTTTCAGCTCCTCATTGTACTTCATCATCTGTTCCACAGCCTTGGCGCTGGGCATGACATCGGGCGCCGCGGTGGCGTAGCCGCCGGGGATCATCAGCATCATGAAACGCATGGGTATCTTCCTCTCGTTGAGTTGGTTGCGATCATACGACGAACGGTGTTTGGCGGAATCGACAAAGCGGGCGAACAAAAAAGTTCGAGCCGGAAACCTCAGACTGTCCTGGCGCCCGACAGATAGGCCGAGATCAGCTCGACGAGCTGCTTCTGCAATTCCGGGGCGTCGAGCATGTTGCGGCGCGCCGCATTGTGGATCACGCCCTCGATCGCCGACGAAAGCACGCGCGCCACCGTCTGCGTGTCCTTCAGGCGCTTGCGGTACTGCGCCACCGCCGCCGCGTACTGTTCGAGATAACGCGACTGGAACGAAGCATGCGCGGCGCGCGAGCCGCGGTCGCTAGGCGCCTCGTCGAGCAGCACCTGGTGCAGCGTTGGATGGACGCTGTGCGTGGCGATCATGCCGCGCACCAGTTCGCGCGCGAACTGCCGCAGCGGCTTCTGTTCGGCGGCCGCGTCGCGGATGACCGACAGCACATGGTCGAAGTGGCGGCGGCGGATCGCCTCGACCAGGGCAAGCTTGTCGGGGAAATACTGGTAGAGCGAGCCGATGCTGACGCCGGCAGCCTCCGCCACCTTGTTCGTGCTGAAGCCCGCCCAGCCGGCCTCGCTCAGAACGTGAGCACCGGCTTCAATTATCGCCTCGACGGTCGCGATCGAACGCGCCTGGCGCGGCTGCTTGCGCATGCGCGGAGCTGGCTTTGCAATGCGAGTAGACATGGCGGCCGGCCTTGCTGAGAATATAAACAAGATACTCACATTCGCGATTAAAGCAACGGAGCCGGAAATGAGCGCCTCGACCTTGCTGCGCAGCCTCCTTGTCTACCAGGCCTGGGCCAATGATGAACTGCTGGAGAAACTCGCCAGCCTCGACAGGCATCGGCACGAGAAGGAACGGCATGCCGCGCTCCGCCTGATGAACCACATCCACGTCGTGTCGCGTATCTTCGCGGCTCATCTGGCCGGGACTGCCCATGGCTATGCAAGCGACAACACCGAGGAAACGCCTGAGCCGGCCGAGCTGCGCGCGGCCGTGGCGGCAGGCGACCGCTGGTATCTCGACTATCTCGAAACCCTTGGCGAGCACCGGCTTTTGGAGCCTGTCGCCTTCACCTTCACCGATGGCGACAAAGGCTGCATGACCAGACAGGAGATGCTCACCCATGTAGTCCTGCATGGCGGCTATCATCGCGGCGAGGTCGGCCGCATTCTGGCCGGGATCGCGGTCTCGCCGCCCTGGGACACCTACGCGGTCCATCTGCACCGGGCCGATCCGTCGCGCCGGATGCACGTGGAGCGATCGCCGGTCGAGGCCTGATCTGTCCTTGTTAATGTGAGCTTTAAGCTCAGTTTCCACGGGCCAAGCTTTGTCAAGGCATGCGTCGGCCGCGGCCCCGGTTTGAGCTGTAGATGCACCGGTTGGACAAGATCAAACAGATGAACTCGTCGCCTTAGTCTATTATGAGCGCTGTGCTCACATTCGAGATCAAGTTCGATGCGAGGGCGGCTGGATGATCCGATGATAGAGCGCGTCCTGAATTCTGGATGGTGCGTCTGCACTTGGAAAACGGAAGATTCGATGTCGATTTTTTTGTCGATGCGCTTGCCGCAGGCCTTTATGTAACCAAAATTCAATAACTAAAAATCATTGTGTTGCTTCGCTGGCTAGACAGTCGCGAGTCAGATATGCATGAGCACGCCGGGTCACTCACGGCCATCGGCAGAACGCAAGGGGCATCGCATGGCAAAGCAGTCAACCAAGGCGCCGGCGGCGAAAGCGCCGGCAAAGAAAGCGGCACCGAAGGCTGCCGCGAAACCTGCAGCAGTGAAGAAGGCAGCGGCACCGAAGGCAGCGGCCGCCAAGGCTCCGGCCAAGGCAGCGGCGAAGCCTGCGGCCAAGCCGGCCGCGAAGGCAGCGGCGAAACCTGCAGCAGTGAAGAAGGCAGCGGCACCGAAGGCAGCGGCCGCCAAGGCTCCGGCCAAGGCAGCGGCGAAGCCTGCAGCCAAGCCGGCGGCAAAGCCGGCCGCGAAGGCCGCGGCGAAACCCGCAGCCAAGGCGCCGATGAAGGCAGCCGCCGCCAAGGCACCGGCAGCTGTGAAGAAGGCGGCGCCCGCGGCGAAGCCGAAGGCAGCCGCCAAGGCGCCGGCCAAGAAGTAATTGTGTAGCTTCGCTCGCGAACCCCGACAGGTGAGGGTGGGTGCCGCTGGCGCCCCTCTCGCCGGTTCGGCGTGACAGCCGGCGAAGTCGGAGCACTGGCTCCTCTTTGAAAAGCTCCCGGACTTGCCTTCGGCAAATTTCCGGGAGCTTTTTTGTTTCCTGGCTCTGAAGAGCTGTTGCATTGCATTGGCCGCGCGGTTTCGCCCCGCTGGCTGTTGCCCTGCAGGCCGTGATCGGCCAACACTGCGCAAACAATCAGGGAACCGATCATGCCGAAGCTGCTCTATGCCTCCACTTCTCCCTACAGCTCCAAGGTGCGCATGGCGGCGGCCTATGCCGGCATCGCGATCGAGCTCGAGCCGGTCAAGACAGAGGACAAGCCGGCCGACCTCATCGCTGCCAATCCGCTCGGCAAGATCCCTGTTCTGGTCTTGGATGACGGCCGCACGGTGCACGACAGCCGCGCCATCACCCAGCATCTCAACCGCGTTTCGAAGAACGCGCTGTTCCCGCGCAACGCCGACAAGCGGCTCGAGGCGGAGGTGCTGGAAGCGACGGCCGACGGCATATGCGACTGCGCGCTGTCGATGGTCTATGAGCGGCGCACGCGTCCCGAGGCAATGATCTACCAGCCCTGGCTCGACCGCCAGTGGGCGAAGATCACCGCCGCCCTCGACTTGCTCAACGCCAATCCGCCGAAGCTGCCGAAGAAGATCACCGCCGGCCACATGGCGCTGCGCGCGTGCCTCGGCTATCTCGCGCTACGCTTCGGCGGCCAGTGGGAAAAGGGCCGCAGCCGGCTCGTGCGCTGGGCCGCTCGCTTCGACGAGAAGTTCCCGGAGTTGAAAGGGTGCGTGCCGGGGTAAGGTGCTTTCCTTCTCCCCTTGTGGGAGAAGGTGGATCGGCGCGATAGCGCCGAGACGGATGAGGGGTGTTCCAGCGGAGTGAGACGCCGGTGGCATCTGGAGCACCCCTCATCCATCGCCTTCGGCGACACCTTCTCCTACAAGGGGAGAAGGGGAGGCCGGCGCTCCACCTTGAAAAGTCCCTGGTTTTCATGCTTGGCTGACGTGACGCAATCGCGGAGGCAGGCATGGCAAAACCGGCCGCCAAAACCAACATCGAGCCCGACCCGATGGTCGGGCGCCTGCGCGCCGCTCTCGGCAAGCGCGCCTTCACCGAGCAGAAGATGTTCGGCGGCACTTGCTTCATGATCAACGGCAACATGCTGATAGGCACGTCGAAGCGCGGGCTCCTGGTGCGTGTCGGCAAGGACGGGCATTCGGCGGCCGTCGCCCGTCCCTACGCAAGCCCGATGGAGATGGGCGGGCGTTCGATGGAGGGCTACCTCCATGTCGCGCCGGAGGGCACGGCAAGCGAAGCCGACCTCGCCAGCTGGCTCGATCTCGCGCTGGTCTTCGTCGAGACGCTGCCGCCCAAGGTCAAATCCGCGAAGAAGCGGGTTTGAGGCAACTAATGCATGTCGCCCAAAAGTGCGCAGCGGTTTTGGGACAACGACATGCATCAAAACAAATGCATGTCGCCCAAAAGTGCGCAGCGGTTTTGGGACAACGACATGCATCAAAACAAAGACTTAAAGCGCGTCGCGTGAATTCGTTCAAACGCGACGCGCTTTAGGCCGGCAAACGCCGGGCACAAAAAAAGCCGGGCACGCGGCCCGGCTTTTTCGTGTCGTGGCTTGGACGACTTAGAACTTCATACCGACGCCGAAGGTGACGCGGTTGTCGGTCGACTTGACCTTGCCCACATCGGCGAAGTCCTTGCTGCCGAAGTCGGTGTAGCGGTATTCGACGCGGCCGAAGACATTGTCGGTGATCTTGATGTCGGTGCCGACACCAGCGGTCCAGCCGAACATGCCCTTGCTTTCGCTGGCGCCGGAGACGTCATCCGTGATCTTCTGGTTCTTGGCGGCGAGACCGCCCGTACCATAGAGCAGGATTTCCGGGCTCACGGCATAGCCGAGGCGAGCGCGCAGCGAACCCTCAACGCCGGACTTGGCGCTGATGCCGTTGCTGGAACCCTTGGTGCCGTTGTAGCCGAGATCAGCCTCGGCGCCGTACACGAAGTTCTCCTGCTGCCAGTTGTAGCCGCCGAAGACGCCGCCGATGAAGCCCTTGGTGCCGATATTGGTGCCGGCATCCTTGGCATTGGCGTGGCCGCCGAAGCCGTAGCCGACGCTGAGACCGGCATACGGGCCGGCCCACGAAGCGACGGGCAGTTCAGCAACCGGAGCGGGTGCCGGCGGCTCTTCCTGAACCACGTCCGCGGCATAAGCGGTACCGCCGAGGGCGAAGAGCCCGAGCGCAACCGCGATGGGCCGCGCAAACTTGAGATTGGCTTGCATTATTCTTTACTCCTTAAGCCACAAGACACTTAGGCTTGTTTGTTCATGAACGCCCCGGCCCGTCCGGGGGGATAAACGGGCCTGGCGCTCAACGGTTCCAAATGTCGTGCTGAAATGCGGCGGCAGCGAACCTGAACTTGGGTCATTCCCCGGCACCAATAAGGCGGAACCTTGACGTTGCATCTTCGCAACAGCGAATGTCAGCAGGCTAATCATGTTGCGCTGCACACCGCTTGGTTCAAGGGGTGCAGCATCATATATTGCGGTATGACGTGCCCGAATCCGGGCAAGGTGAAAGCGCGTCGAGACCGCTTCGCCACATTCCCGCCGCAGGTGGAAATGGCATTTAACGTTTGGCCCGTCATATTGTGCCGGCTTCGCAGAATCGTGAAGCCGATTGAGGATTGACAAGATGAGACAAGCCGCTGGCGTGGCGCTGGTAACCGGTGGGGCGAAGCGGATCGGCAAGGCGATCGTCGAGGACCTCGCCGCGCACGGTTTCGCCGTCGCCATCCATGCCAACCGCTCAGGCACGGAGGCCGAAGCCCTGGCCAGCCGCATCAAGGACGAGGGCGGCCGCGCCACAGTTATTGCCGCCGACCTCACCGACATGGACGCTGTCGGCGATCTCGTCGGCCGTTCGGAGGCCGCGCTCGGGCCGGTCACGCTCCTTGTGAACAACGCCTCCCTGTTCGTCGATGACAGTGTCGAGGATTTCGACTGGCAGGCCTGGGATCGTCACTTCGCCATCCATGTGAAGACGCCGGCCTTGCTGGCGCAGAATTTTGCCCGTGCCCTGCCGGAAGGCGAGGAGGGGCTGATCGTCAACATCATCGACCAGCGCGTCTGGCGGCCGACGCCGCGTTACTTGTCCTATGCGCTGTCGAAGGCGGCTTTGTGGACGCAGACCCAGATGCTGGCGCAGGCGCTTGGTCCCCGCATTCGCGTCAACGCCATCGGCCCCGGCCCGACGCTCAAGAACAAGCGCCAGGACGACGACGATTTCGGCAAGCAGGTCGAAGGATTGATCCTCAAGCGCGGCCCGCAATTGCCGGAATTCGGCGCCACCATCCGCTACCTCTGGGAAGCGCGCTCTGTCACCGGCCAGATGATCGCGCTCGACGGCGGCCAGCATCTTGCGTGGCAGACGCCGGATGTGACAGGCATGGTGGAATGAGTCCTGCCCAAAAACACAACCGCAACGGCGCCGCCGACGATCTGCCGCCCGACATCGATATCGAGGACGAGGCGGCCGAGGAGATCGTCGAGCCGGAGGCTGAGCCCGCCGGCCCCGATCTCGCTTTCACCGCGATAGACTGGACGCCGCATGCCGGCGATGCCGACGGCATGGTCGGCGCCGAGGTGATTCAGACCTTCGTCAAGCGGCTGCCCAACCAGCCGGGCGTCTACCGCATGATGAACGCCGCCGGCGACGTGCTCTATGTCGGCAAGGCGCGCAGCCTGAAGAAGCGCGTCACCAACTATGCGCAGGGGCGCTTCCACACCGCCCGCATCGGCCGCATGGTGCGCGAGACGGCGACGATGGAATTCGTCGTCACCCGCACTGAGATCGAGGCGCTGCTGCTCGAGGCGAACCTCATCAAGCGGCTCAGGCCCCGCTTCAACGTGCTGATGCGGGACGACAAGTCGTTCCCCTACATCCTGCTTACCGGCGACCATGTTTCGCCGGGCATCTACAAGCATCGCGGCGCGCGCTCGCGCAAGGGCGACTATTTCGGGCCGTTCGCCTCGGCCGGCGCGGTCGGGCGCACCATCAATTCGCTCCAGCGCGCCTTCCTGCTTCGCAGTTGCACCAACTCCTTCTACGAAAACCGCACGCGACCCTGCCTGCTCTACCAGATCAAGCGCTGTGCCGGCCCATGCACCGGCGAGATTTCGCATCAGGGCTACGCCGAACTCGTCGCGGAGGCGAAGGATTTTCTCTCCGGCCGTAGCCAGAAGGTGAAGACCGAGATTTCGGCCGCCATGCAACAGGCTTCCGAAGAGCTCGATTTCGAGCGCGCGGCGATCTATCGCGACCGCCTTGCGGCGCTCTCGCATGTGCAGGCGCATCAGGGCATCAACCCGCAGACGGTGGAGGAGGCCGACGTCTTCGCCATCCACCAGGAAGGCGGCCAGACCGGCATCCAGGTGTTCTTCTTCCGCACCGGCCAGAACTGGGGCAACCGCGCCTATTTCCCCAAGGCCGATCCGGCACTGGAACCGGCCGAGGTGCTGGGATCGTTCCTGGCGCAGTTCTATGACGACAAGCTGCCCGCCCGCACCATCCTTCTCTCCCAGACGGTGCAGGACCAGGAACTGCTGGCCGAGGCGCTCTCCACCCGCGCCGGCCGCAAGGTGGCGATCTTTGTGCCGCAGCGCGGCGAGAAGAAGGACCTGACCGACCACGCGCTGCAGAATGCGCGCGAGGCCCTCGGCCGCAGGCTCGCGGAAACCTCCACCCAGGCGCGACTGCTGCAGGGATTTGCCGAGACCTTCGGCCTGGAAAAGCCGCCGGCGCGCATCGAGGTCTACGACAACTCGCACATCATGGGCACCAATGCGGTCGGCGCCATGGTCGTCGCCGGTGCCGAAGGCTTCGTGAAGAACCAGTACCGGAAGTTCAACATCCGCTCGACCGAGATCACGCCCGGTGACGATTTCGGCATGATGCGCGAAGTGATGCAGCGCCGATTCTCGCGACTGCTGCGCGAGCATGGCGACGCCCAGCCGGGCGCGGACACGGAAGACGATGGCGGCGACGATCTGGTCGGCGGCAATGGCGGCTTTCCGGCCTGGCCCGACGTGATCCTGATCGACGGCGGCCAGGGCCAGATGACGGCGGTGCGCCAGATTCTCTCGGACCTTGGCGTCGAGGACCGGGTCGTCGCCATCGGCATCGCCAAGGGACCGGACCGCGACGCCGGTCGCGAGCGCTTCTTCGTCAAGGGCAGGGACTCCTTCATGCTGCCGGTGCGCGATCCGGTGCTCTATTTCGTCCAGCGCCTGCGCGACGAGGTGCACCGCTTCGCCATCGGCTCGCATCGTGCCCGCCGCAAGAAGGAGATGGTGAAAAGCCCGCTCGACGAGATCGCCGGCATCGGTCCCGGCCGCAAGCGCGCGCTGCTGCTCGCCTTCGGTACCGCCAAAGCGGTCAGCCGCGCCGCGGTCGAGGACCTGGTCAAGGTCGACGGCATTTCCGAGCATGTGGCGAAGCTGGTCTACAATCATTTTCATGAGAGCTGATCGTGAGGTACCCCCCTCTGGCCTGCCGGGCAGAGGGGGAACCTCGCGCCGAACTCACGCCAATTTTCCCTGGCCAATCGAATCTCGGCTGTTGACCCCCCACATTGGCTTCTGATTTGAGTACCTGAAGTGGAAAGAGTTCCCGATCAGACATGGCCCAGCGCGCGTTCAACCTACCGAACATCCTGACCTATGCCCGCATCATCGCGGTGCCGCTGGTTGTGCTGTGCTTCTTTCTCGAGGGCCATCTGAAGTCTTCCGATTTCGCCCGCTGGTCGGCGCTGGTGATCTTCCTGCTGGCCTCCATCACGGATTACTTCGACGGCTATCTGGCGCGCGCCTGGCAGCAGACCTCCAACATCGGCAAGATGCTCGACCCGATCGCCGACAAGCTTTTGGTCGCGACCTGCCTTCTGCTGCTTGCCGCCGACACCGACCGCCATGCCGGCATCGCCGGCTGGTCGCTCTGGGCGGCGATCATCATCCTGTGCCGCGAGATCCTGGTTTCGGGCCTGCGCGAATATCTGGCCGCCTTGAAAGTGTCGGTGCCGGTCACGCAGCTCGCCAAATGGAAGACCACGATCCAGATGGTCGCCATCGCTTTCCTGCTGGCGGGCCCTGCCGGCGACAAGATCTTCCCGCTCACCACGCAGACCGGGCTGGTGCTATTGTGGGTCGCTGCGCTGGTGACGCTCTATACGGGTTATGATTATTTCCGCGCCGGCCTGAAGCACATCATGGACGAGTAAGCGCGATGTCGACGAAACTCATCTATTTCGCCTGGGTGCGCGAGCGGATCGGCAAGCCCGAAGAGGATGTCGAGCTGCCGGCCGGCATCGAGACGGTCGCCGACCTGTTGCGCTGGCTGAAGTCGCGCGGCGAGGAATACGAGAACGCGCTGCAATATCCCGACGTCATCCGCGTCGCCATCAACCAGGAACATGTCGGCCACCGCGAGAAGATAGCGGGCGCGCGCGAGATCGCGCTGTTTCCGCCGATGACCGGAGGCTGAGATGGCCGGCGCCGCCGTGCCCGCCATCCGCATCCAGCGCGAGGACTTCGAGGTCGCCGCCGAGATCGCCGCGCTGACCAGGGGCCGCGCCGACATAGGCGCCGTCGTCACTTTCTCCGGCCTTTGCCGCGACGAGCAGGGCACGCTTTCGGCTCTTGAACTCGAGCATTATCCGGGTATGGCCGAGGCCGAGATCGGCCGCATCGCCGCCGAGGCCGTGGAACGCTGGCCGCTGCAAGGGCTGACCGTCATCCACCGCCACGGAAAGATCGCGCCCGGTGAAAACATCGTGCTGGTGGTGGCGGCCTCGTCGCACCGCCAGGCGGCCTTCGAGGCGGCGAACTTCCTGATGGATTACCTCAAGTCGCGCGCGCCCTTCTGGAAGAAGGAGCACCTCGCCGATGGCTCCGCAGGCGGCTGGGTCGAGGCCAAGGAGGCCGACGACAAGGCTGCGGACCGCTGGAAATCGGGCGAATAAATCACGTCTCGGCCATTCAATGACCGCAATCCTTCCGGACCTTGCAAATCGGTTTGATTTGCTTGGCGGAGCACGGTCATGCTGGACAGGATTGCTGAATTCTTCATCTTCGGGCTGGTGCCGCTGGTGGTCGGCGTGCTTGCCGTGCCGGAAATCTCCGGCGCCGCCGAAAGGACGATTGTCGGCGAGGTGACCTATCGCGAGCGTATCGCGCTGCCGCCCAACGCCATACTCTCGGTCGAGCTCGCCGATGTCTCGCTGGCGGATGCGCCCGCGACGGTGATCGGTCAACGCAAGGTGGTGCCGGCCGGCCAGGTGCCGATCAAATTCGAGATAGGCTTCGATTCCAAGGCGATCCGCGCCGGCAGGACCTATGCACTGCAGGCCCGCATCACCGTCGACGATCGTCTGTTGTTCATCACCGACACCCGCCATCAGGTCGATCCGCTCGCCGGCAAGCCGCAGAACGTCGTGATGAAGATGGCGGCGCCCTCGATCGAACCGGAAGCCGCCGCGCTCTACGACCAGAGCTGGCTCATCGAGTATATCGACGGCATCGGCGCGATCGCCGAGCCGCAGGCGACGTTCCGCGTCAGCGAGGCCGGAAAGGCCGGCGGTAAAGGCCCGTGCAACACCTATTTCGCCACCGCGAGCGTCGACGGGCACAAGATCGCCATCGGCGATATCGGCTCGACCTACATGGCCTGCGCGCCGAAGGTGATGGCCGAGGAGAGGGCGCTGTTCGATGCGCTCAGCAGGGCGGCATCCTACCAGATCGAAGCCGGCAAGCTCACCATCGCCGACAAGGACGGCCGCGACATCCTGCGCTTCAACGCCGCGAGCTGACAGCAACGGCCGGCCCCGGTCAAGCCGCGCCTCGGATCGACAATTAACCCGCCGACGTTCGGACACGCACACGCCAGACCGTGAGGCCGATGCACGATTCGCATCTGCCGCGGATCGAATCTGAATTGACAAGATATCGATTTCTAATAGTCTGAAATCGATATCTGAGCGAGGTTGGCGTGAAAAACACGGTTTCCCAGGATATTCCCGAGCGGCCATTCCTTTCCGGCAGGCCGAGGGCTCTCGGGCGGGGCAAGCGCGCCGCCGTCACCGCCATGGTGGTCGCGCTGCTGTTCGTTCTGGCGCTGCGGGTCGTCGCCAGCGGGGCGATCAACTGGCAGATTACTTTCGGCTTCTTCTTCCATTCGGCCATCCTCGACGGCCTTGTCATGACGCTAGAACTGACGGCGCTGTCGATGATCGTCGGCGTGCTCCTGGGCATAGCGCTCGCCGTCATGGCGATCTCGCGCTATCCGGCCGTGTCGGCGGCGTCCGCCCTCTATGTCTGGGTGTTCCGCGGCACGCCGCTCCTCGTCCAGCTGATCTTCTGGTTCAACATCGCGCTCGTCTTCCCGGTGGTGGGGATCGGCCCGTGGCAGGTGCCCATCAACAGCCTGGTGACGCCCTTCGCGGCTGCTTTGCTCGGGCTTGGCCTCAACGAAGCCGCCTACATGGCCGAGATCGTGCGCGCCGGTATCAAGTCGGTTGACAGCGGGCAGAGCGAGGCGGCCGTCAGCGTCGGCCTCAACCGTCGCCAGGTGATGAACAGCGTGATCCTGCCGCAGGCACTCAAGGTCATCATCCCGCCGACCGCCAACCAGACGATCGGCATGCTGAAGAACACCTCGCTGGTCTCGGTCATCGGCGCGCAGGAGCTCCTGACCAAGACGGAAGACATCTACGCTCGAAATTTCCAGGTGATCGAGCTGCTGATCGTGGCCTCGCTCTGGTACCTCGTGCTGACCACCGTCGCGTCCGCCGTGCAGTTCTGGCTGGAACGCCGGTTCGGGGATAGCCGCGCGGTCGAAGTCATCGCCGGTGTCCAGCCATGACCGTCGTTCCGTTGTCCGTGCGCCCGGCGGAAAGGGAGACCGCGATGCAACCGACGCTCAGCGCGCGTCACATCGGCAAGGCGTTCGGGGCGCATGTCGTGCTTACCGACGTCTCGCTCGACGTGGACCGTGGCGAGGTCGTCTGCATCATCGGGCCGTCGGGGTCAGGCAAGAGCACTTTCCTGCGCTGCATCAACTTCCTCGAAGTACCCGATGCCGGCGGCGTCTGGGTCGAGGGCGAGCGCGTCGGCTGCCAGGAGCTGGATGGCGTTCTCTGGGAGGTTCCTTCAGCCGTCCTTGCCCGGCAGCGCGCCGCCATGGGCATGGTGTTCCAGCGCTTCAATCTCTTCGGCCACCTGACGGCAGTCGACAATGTCGCCCTGGCGCTGAGGCTGGTGAAGCGCATGCCCCGGCAGCAGGCGCGTGAACGGGCGCTCTCGGTGCTTGCCTCGGTTGGCATGGATCGCTTCGCAGGCCATCGCCCGTCGCAGCTTTCCGGCGGTCAGCAGCAGCGCGTCGCGATTGCCCGGGCGGTGGCCATGGATCCGAAGGTGCTGCTGTTCGACGAGCCGACTTCGGCGCTCGACCCGGAGCTTGTGCACGAGGTGCTGTCGGTGATGGGGAGCCTGGCGGGGCAGGGCATGACGATGGTCGTGGTCACCCATGAGATCGGCTTCGCGCGTGAGGTCAGCAACCGCACCGTCTTCATGGACGGCGGCAGCATCGTGGAGCAGGGCCAGTCGGCGCAGGTTCTCGGCCAGCCGTCCGAGCCGCGCACCAAGGCATTCCTGTCGAAGATCAAATGAGGAGCAGCCTGCACCGCAGGCAAGCAGAGTGAGCGGAATGAAAGCCAGGAAGATTGCCGTCGTTGGTGTCGGCGCGATGGGAAGCATGGCGCTGTGGCAATTGGCCAGGCGAGGGCACAACGTTGTCGGCTTCGACCGCATGGGCGTGCCACATGACACCAGCGCGCACGGGGCGGAGTCCCGCATCTTCCGTCTCGCCTACCGTGAGGGCAAGGAGTACATCCCGCTCCTCAAGCGCTCGCTCGAGCTGTGGCGGGAATTGCAGTCGACTTCGGATCGCAAGTTCCATTTTCCGATCGGCTGCCTCTACATCGGCGAACGCGGCGCCGATTGGCTCGATGGAACCATCGATGGCGCGCGCGAGCATGACGTGCGCCATGAGGTGCTCGACGAGCACGAGCTTCGCCGGCGCTTTCCCCAGCACAGACTCGACGGCGGCGAGTTCGCCCTGCTCGACACCGACGGCGCCCTGCTGCGGCCCGAACTGGGCGTAAGGGCAGCCGTTAGAGCCGCACAGGCCGCGGGGGCTACCTTGCACCAGGGCCGGGCGGTCGAGCGCGTCGTGCCCGAGGCGGACGGCGTGGCGATCACCGTCGCCGGCAACACCGAGCGTTTCGATGCAGCGGTCGTCACATGCGGCGCCTGGGGCACGCGGCCGATCGAAGGTGCTTCGCCGCAATTCATCGCCCGGCGTCTCGTCGGCACCTGGTTCGGGGTCGACGATGTCGCGGCCTATCTGCCGGAGCGCTTTCCGGTGTGTATCCGGCGCACTTCAGAAATCGATTACTCGGGCTTCCCGTCGATGGATGGCTGGACGATCAAGATTATGCCGCCCGTCAATTTCCTGAGCAACATCGATCCTTCCCGCGTCGACCGCACGGTCTCCTACGAAGACACCGCCATCATGCGCCGCGTGGCGCGCACGCTGCTCGAAGGGGTCGATCCGGAGCCAGTGCGCTCCGGCGTCTATCTCGACGGCTTCACCACCGACAACCACCCGATCATCGACCACCATCCCGCCAGCGAGCGGATCGTCATCGCCGCCGGCTTCTCCGGCCATGGCTACAAGATGGCGCCGGCGGTCGGCGTCGCAGTCGCCGATCTCATCGACAGCGGAGGGGACAATTACGTCCGCCACCATTTCTCGGCCCATCGGCCGACCCTGCAGGTGGCTTGAGCAGTTCAAAACCGGCCGTCGGGCTGGGGCAACCGACCGCGTCAAGCGGCAAACAGAGGAGAACGGCAATGAGCATTCTTTCCACCGTCGCACGGGCGGTAGCCCTCGCATCAGCGCTCGCGGGCGGCACCTTGGCGGCGTGCGCCGCTGATCTGAAGATCGGACCGAATGGCACTCCGCTGACGGTCGATACCGCGGCCGACCTGGCCGCCAAGGTCCCGGACGCCTTCAAAGGCGGCACGCTCAAGATCGCGACCGATCCCAGTTCGCCGCCTTACACCTACTACCAGGCCGATGGCCAGACGCTGATCGGCTCCGACATCGATCTCGGCAACGCCGTCGCGGCCAAGCTCGGCCTCAAGGCAGAATGGTCGGCCGTGAAGTTCCCCGGCATCATCGCGGCGATCGAGGCCAAGCGCTTCGACACTGCGCTCACCGGCATGGGCGACACGCCGGCGCGCGAGCAGAAGCTGGACTTCGTCGACTATTCCACGGACGGCAACGCCATCGTCGTGCTGAAGGGCAACCCGCTGGCGATCAAGACCATAGCCGACCTGTGCGGCAGGCATGTCGCGGTGCTGCAGGGCTCGGTCATGCAGGGGCTCGTCGAGAAGCAGGACGGCAAGTGCGCCGACAAGAAGATCGACATCCAGGTCTTTCAGGACATCAACCAGGCGCTGCTTCAGGTCCGCACCAAGCGCGCCGACGCGACCATGTACCAGTATGGCGTCGCGGCCTATGTGATCCAGACGTCGCCTGACGCCGCGGGCCTCGAAGTGCTCGCCTTCGAGCAGTACGGCACCGGCTACAACGCCATGCCTTTCCGCAAGTCCGACAGCGGCCTGCGCGACGCGGTGCAGGCGGCGCTGAGCGCGATGAAGGCCGACGGCAGCTACGAGAAGATCCTCACCGCATGGGGCATGCAGGCCAATGGCCTCGAAAAGATCACCGTCAATGACGGGCTGCGCTTCAACCAGCCGAGCAATTGAAGGCTCGCCGAAATACCGCAAGGAGAAATGAAAATGGCAGTTCGAATTCTGTATTGTGGGGACACCCAGGCCGAAACGCTGATCACGGCGAAAGGCATGGATACGTTCATCCACAATTACTACCGGGATTCGGCGCGCGTGCTGCGGGAGGCGTTGAGCCCGCGGCCCGGCATCGAACTCACCCACATGCCGGCCGACAAGATACGCGCTGAGTTTCCGATGACGCCGGAGCAGTTCGCGCAGTGGGATGTCATCATCCTCAGCGATGTCGGCTACAACAACTTCGCGCTCTTGCCGGGCAACCGCGAACGCCTGGTGCCGATGGGGCCGGACCGCATCGGCAATTTCCGCAAATGGGTCGAGGGCGGCGGCGGCCTCATCATGGCCGGCGGCTACACCACTTTCTCCGGCATCGAGGGCAAGGGCATCTGGGGCGGCACGCCGATCGAGGCGGTGCTGCCCGTCACGATCATGCGCGGTATCGACGATCGTATCGAGGTTCCGGACGGCGCCACCCTGGATGTGGCGGTGGCCGATCATCCGATTCTGAAGGGCGTCGCGTTCGACAAGGATCGCATCATCCTCGGCTACAATCAGGTGACCGCGAAGTCCGACGCCAAGGTGCTGATGAAAGTGCGCGGTGACGTGTTCATGGCGGTGACCGAAGTCGGCAAAGGACGTTCGATTGCCTATACGACCGACCCTGTATATCACTGGTGCGGTAATCTTCATGAGTGGGAAGCTTATGGCCTGATGTGGGAACGCATGGCCAAGTGGGCGGCACGCGAAATCTAGGATTTCGACTTGTCAGGGGAAGCGAGCTGCGACGATTTTCGGTTTTGTTTGAAATCCCGTAGCAACGACTGCTCAGGCTTCGCTGCCGTGAATGTTTTATAGTTACAAGGACCGGCCGACCCTTTTGGAGTCGGCCGGTCCCCAACGATCATCGCTGTCGGGAATCGATTTGACTGCCACCATCTACGATGTCGCCCGTCACGCCCAAGTCTCGGCCGCCACGGTGTCGCGCGTGGTCAATGGCCTCAAGGTTCGCGAGGATCTGGCCGAACGCGTGAAAGCCTCTGTGTCGGAGCTCGGTTACCGGCCGAGCCGCACGGCCCAGCGGATGCGCACCTCGGCCTCGCATCTGTGGGCACTGATCGTGCCCGATTTCGAGAACACCTTCTTCACGCGCCTTGCGCGCGGCCTCGAGCAGGTTTGCCGACCGAACGACACTTGCGTCTTCATAGGCAGTTCGGATGACGATCCAGAGAAGGAGGGCCACTATCTCGATGTCGCCCTGGCGGAGCGAGTTGGCGGCGTGGTGATCGCGCCGTCCTCGGACGCGACCGACCTGACGAAGGTCGCCGAGGCCGGGATTCCCGTGGTCGTCGTGGACAGGGCCCTGCCGGGCAACGCCTATGACACCATCCTGACCAACAACCTCTCGGGCGGCGCGCTCGCTGCCGGGTATCTTGACGGCGCCGGCTTTCGCAAGGCGGTTTGCATCGCCGGCCCGCTGAATCCCACCAGCGACGCGCGCCTGCAAGGCTTCGTCGAGGCGGCGAAAGGCAAGAGCGGCCTCGACATCGTTCGCATCGAGCATGCCAACAATCGGGTGGATGGCGGCTATCTCGCCATGCGGCGCATTCTGGAGGAACGGACGGCCTTCGATTGCCTGTTCGTCACCAACAACCTCATGGCCGTCGGTTCGATCAAGGCGCTGGAGGATGTTGCGCCCGGCCGCAAGGACGACATCGGCATCGTCGGCTTTGATCTCAAGGAAATTCCGCTTCTCACCGGTAAGCACATCGCCTCGATCGACCAGGATCCCCACGAAATAGGCCGTATCGCCGGCGAGCGCATCCTGGAGCAGAGGCAGGGCGGATCAGGCCCAGGTTGCTGGATCGAGCTGTCGCCTGCGCTGGCCACGTTCGACGGCAATCCAGCTTTGGCTTTGTCCCGTCGTCCGTCCAGCCGATGAGCATGCGGTGACGATTGACCGAGCCGCCGCGATGACATTGGCTTGCCCAATGGGAGGGTTTCCACGAAGCCGCCCTTGTGGGCTGATGATTCCTGCCAGGCGTTCGTTCGCGCGGAACCATCGCGGCGCACGCGCTCGAGGCCGCCACCGCCAGGCAGCGAACTCGATCCCGCTATGCGAAAGGGCAGCCTTCCGTCGGCATGAAGGGGACGCGCAGGGACGACTAAATCGTCATTTGCATTCCTGGAATGGCGCCCAGGTTCAGAGCGCGGGCGTGAGGCCGTGCCGCTGCATGATCTCCATCATCTTCGCGCGATCGGGTGGGCCGCCCGCGGCCGCGTTGAGAACGGCAAAGGCGTCCCGGAAATAGTCCGGCCCGATCGCCGCTGGCGTCGCCACGCAGAGCACCTTGGCAGCGTGGATGCCGTTGTTGTCGAAACGATGCACCGCACCGCGCGGAATGCACAGCGCCTGTCCAGGGCCGACGTCGTGCGGGTGGCCGTCGACGGTCCAGGTCAGCGTTCCCTCAACCCCGTAGATGGTTTCCTCGAAGTGGTCGTGGCTGTGTGCCGGGGCGAGCAACCGCTTCGAGCCGGGCACCGTTACCTCGAAAGCCGCGATGCTGCCGCCGGACTGCTCGCCGGTGAGCAGGAAGTGCACGGTGACGCCGTCATGGCTGAAAGTTTCCTCCGCCGGATTGACACGGATCTGGCTGGCTTTCCCTAGCATTTAATCCTCCCTTGTGGTAAATCGAATTTACTGAATGAGTAAACTCAATTTACTGGACTGTCAATGCCTCAGTTCTCGGACGACCCGCCAAGGAAGCCTCCACTGATCGGCGCGCTGCTTCGCGTGCCAGCCATGGCCATTCACCGCAAGCTCATCCGGGAGTTGCGCGCGTCGGGTTTCGAGGACCTGAGCCCGCCGCATATGGCGGTGATCCAGTATCCCGGTCCCGACGGCATGCGGCCAAGCGTGCTTGCAGAGCGCGCCGCCATGAGCAAGCAGGCCATGAACCAGTTGCTCAAGACGCTGGAGGGGATGGGCTACATCAGCCGAGGCGCTTCGCCTGAGGACGGGGGTGGGACGGTCGTTCATTTCACCGACCGCGGCCGCGCCGCTTACGACAAGATGGCTGAAATCCTCTTGGATATCGAGCGGGAATGGACCGAGGAACTGGGCGAAAGGCGCTTCCACGAGCTCAAGGCTCTGCTCGGCGACCTCTGGGATACGCCCTTGATCCGCTGACCCACGGATTGACCGCGCGGCGGCGACCGCCTAGCTTCGCCAAAAAATGGGGATGGGGTTCCCCCAAAACCGCCCTTATGGGCTGATGACTCCTGCCAGGCGTGCTTGCGCGCGGCAGGATTTGTTTTTGCCGCCCGCATCGTGCCTGATCTCGGTGGGCGATTCCCTCGAGGGGATCGCATTGGAAAGGCATTGATGCGATGACCCTTGCGGCTTGCGCCCTGGTCCTGCTCGGCGGTTTCTTCGGCGGCATATCCCGCTTCTTCCTGTCCGGCCTCGTCGGCCGCAATGTCGGCGAGACCTTTCCGTGGGGCACGCTGATCGTCAACGTCTCCGGCGCGCTGGCCATCGGCGCCTTCGCCGGCGCCGCCCGCGCGGTCGGCGGCGTCTTCGCCAGCGATCTGGTGCGCGACCTGATCGTGGTCGGCCTGTTCGGCGGCTACACCACGGTCTCTTCCTTCTGCCTGCAGACGCTCAACCTCGCGCTCGACGGCGAAAGGCGGCTGGCCGCCTTCAACATTGTCGCCTCGGCGGCGCTCTGCGTGCTGGCCGTCGCGGCCGGCTTCTGGGCCGTCATGCGGATGGCGGGGTAGGGCGCAATGTCCGGAAATGAAAGGCAGGCATTGCGGCTCTACATGGCGGTCGGCTGCGGTGCCGCGATCGGCTCGCTGGCGCGTTTCCTGTCCGGCTACGTCATCGTCTCGGGGTTTGGCCTGAACGCGCTCTACGCCACCGCCTTCGTCAATGTCGTCGGCTCGTGGGTGATCATGTTCTTCGCCACGCTGACCCGTCCGGACGGCCGCCTGATGGTCGGGCCTGCCGGCCGCCAGTTCGTCACCGGAGGCTTCTGCGGCGGCCTCACGACCTTCTCGGCCATGAGCCTCGACACCTTCATTCTGCTTTTGGAGGGCGACCTCGGGCTTGCCGCGACCTATCTTGTCAGTGTGGTGGTGCTGTCGCTGGCGGCCGCCTGGCTGGGCTATCTCATGGCCGCCAGGCTGAACCGCCTGCCGGCCAGCACATGATCGCGGAGGAAGACCATGGAACTTCCCAGCCAGTGCGTGTTGCTCAGGATATTCTTCGGCGAGGACGACAGGTCTGCCGACGGCAGGCCGCTGCACGAGGCGATCGTCATGAAGGCGCGTGAGGCCGGCATGGCCGGCGCCACCGTGCTGAGAGGCCCGCTCGGCTTCGGCCGCTCGAGCGTGCTCCACACCGCCAAGATCCTGCGCCTGTCGCAGGACCTGCCCATCGTCGTCGAGATCGTCGACGCGCCGGAGAAGATCGACGCGCTGATCCCGCAGCTGAAGGCGCTGACCAACAGCTGCCTGATCACAAGGGAAAAGGTCGAGGTTATCCGCTACGGCGACGGCGACTGATCGGCTGCTGTCCGGTCAGCGTTTGCGCAGGCGCCGGCTGATCGCGTCCTCGTCAAAAATGCCGGCGGAAAACAGCTTCATGGCTTCGATGGCCAGATCC
The DNA here is from genome assembly GCF_024509055.1 of Mesorhizobium sp. Taxonomy (GTDB): domain Bacteria; phylum Pseudomonadota; class Alphaproteobacteria; order Rhizobiales; family Rhizobiaceae; genus Mesorhizobium. The sequence continues at coordinate 41,377 of NZ_JANINM010000006.1, forward strand.
GACGCTTCCGGGCTGCCGGGGACAAGTCCTCGTTCCTCGCAGACCTCGTCATAGATACGCTTCAGCAGAGCGAGATCGCCTGGATAAGCGACGCCGCTCTTGGAAACATGCGGACTGATCATCGCATCCTCCGCTGGTGGGACGGAAGTCACGCAACAGATGCTCGCATAAACGGTGAGCGCCCATCGCCAACGGCGCAACCATAGGTGTTTCTGCCGGCTGCGCATTCACCCAGGTTAAAAAAGGCGGCCCCGGAAAATCCGGGGCCGCCTTCGTTTTCTATCGGGACTATACCGGCTCAGCCGACGATTTCGGTGTCCGAGAACCAGTACTTGATCTCCTGCGCGGCGGTCTCGGGCGCATCCGAGCCGTGCACCGAGTTCTCGCCGATCGACAGCGCGTGGACCTTGCGGATGGTGCCTTCGGCGGCGCTGGCCGGGTTGGTCGCGCCCATCACTTCGCGGTTCCTGGCGATGGCGTTGTCGCCTTCCAGCACCTGCACGATGGTCGGGCCCGACGACATGGATTCCACCAGCTCGCCGAAGAAGGGGCGTTCCTTGTGGACGGCGTAGAAACCTTCCGCCTCGCGGCGGCTCATCCACACGCGGCGCGATGCGACGACCCGCAGGCCCGCGTCTTCCAGCATCTTGGTGATGGCGCCCGTCAGGTTGCGCTTGGTCGCGTCCGGCTTGATCATGGAGAAGGTGCGTTCGATCGCCATAAGGTCGTCCTTGTTGGAGAGAGGAAATTGGAGTGGCGGGCTCTATACAGGCCGCTTCGCACCTTGCCAAGGGGAGGCGGCGTCTGGTCAACGGCCTACATTTGCGGGATAATTAGACGGCTGCGGGAGCTGAATACGGATACCGAGCCTCGCGGCGGACGCCGATGCGATGCGCAGGCCCTGTCTCAAAGACGGCGATTTTGCCGGCATTCTGCTCACGGCTGTTGTTCTCGCTTTGGCCGTCCTCGCGCTGCTCTTCTATCCTCCGCGCGGCGAGAATTTCGGCTTCGGCCCCGATTGGCAATGCGCGCGCATGGAGCGCGGCGATCCCATCTGCGTCAGGCTGATCAACAAGGACACGCAAAGTAGCCGCTAAAGCTCGACCTCGATGGTCAAAGTCGGCGCGTCACCGGCCTTGAGGTTCTCGCGCTGCCGCACTGCTGACTTGAGCGGCAGCAGCAGGCCGCCCGAGACCTTGTCCGGGAACAGGGAAGTGCTCCACCGGGTCTTGCCGATGACGACCGTGACCCCGAGCGAGCCCCAGGGCCTTGCCAGACCGGCCATCGCCATCTTGATCCGCGCGGCGAAGTCGGCCGGCAGCGTCACGAAATGCCAGCCGCCCTTGCCGGAATAGACCCAGATTTCGCCTTGCATCTCATAGCGCAGCATGGGCACAGATTACGCGGCGGCCGCCACCTCTCTTCCGATCCCGCCATGCAGGTCGAGGCAGCGCTCGAACCACTGCGCCACGCTGTCGGCGTCGTCGAGCAGCCGGTAGGGCGAGGCGACGCGCGCCCATTGCAGCGCTCCGAACACGATATAGTCGGCAAACAGCGGCGATGCGCCACCGATGAAGGGCTGGTAGGTGAGCGTCGAACGCAGCGGCTCCAGCGAGGCGCGGAAGGCGGCCAGGCCGGCGTCGCGGCCGGCCACCACCTCTTCCAGCCGCTTGCCCAGCCGCTGCTCGCGGCTCTCGCGGAAATAGGCGCGGTTCGTCTCGTCCTGCATCCGGTGCAGATCGGTGAGCGCCGCCGTCGTGACATAAGGATGGATGGTGAGTTGCGACCAGCGCTCGATGAAGCGCGCCGTCGCCTTGCCGCCTTCGCCGCCGAACAGCGTCGGCCGGTCGGGATAGGTCTCGTCGAGATAAAGCGCTATGGCGAAGGAATCCGCCACGACACGGTCGCCGTCGCGGATCACCGGCACCGTCTTCGACACGCCGCCTTCGACCTTGGGTACTTCCAGGAAGCGCGTCGGCACCTTGGTGGCGTCGAGCCCCTTGTGGGCCAGCGCCATCTTCGCCTTCCAGCAATGCGGGCTGAAGGGGCGTTGGGCGTCGTGGCCGACGAGATCATAGAACAGAATGGTCATTGCCGTTCCTGCGGTTTACGAAGAGCCGGGATTCGTTGCCAGCCGGGTGGATGATGAAACAGCATTTCATGATGTTTGCGGCCTATAATCAATGGGCCAACGGTCGCATCTACGACGCTGCCGCCAATCTCACCGAGGAAGAGCTCGACCGCGACGTCGGCGCCTTCTTCGGCTCGACGCTGGGCACGCTCAACCATCTGCTGGCCGTCGACCGCGTCTGGATGAAGCGCTTTACCGGCGAGGGCGATGCGCCCGCCAACACCGCGGCGATCCTCCATCGCGCGCTGCCTGGCCTGCGGCTGGCGCGTGAGGCGGAAGACAACAGGATCGTCGAGTGGCTGACGGCGATGAGCGAGAAGGCGCTCACCGGACGTTTCTCCTACCTGACCCTGCCGGACATGCGAACCGTCTCGCAGCGGCTGGCGCCGGCGCTCAGCCATTTCTTCAATCACCAGACGCATCACCGCGGTCAGGCGCATATGTGCCTCACCGTGCTCGGCCGGCCATCGGTGCCGCTAGACCTGACGCTGTTCCAGCGCTCGGAAGAAGGCCGCGCCTACGCCTGAACATCCCAGGAAAATGTGAAACGCCACGCTCGCGGCCAGTCGTATCGCGAGCAAGCGCCCAGCCGGCCAAGTCGTGTCGGCGATCGCGCCGTTCATCTCATGCAATCGCTTTCAACTCGTGGTCGAGTTTTCGTTGAGAAATTCAGTAGAACTTTAAATATTTAAGAAAAATCGCCTATCTTTTTAGAGCGCGAGTAAAAAGACCGAAAACTATGGATTGTACTGATTAAAAAAACAAAGAAACCAACATGAAGGCTGAATCGTAGCTCTCCGTGCACGTGCATGTATTTCAGGGGATATGCTCTGATGATGCAGCGCAGCAAATAATGTGTCCAAAGAGGAGAGTGTCATGTCTAGTATTCGTCAAAAAATCGCTAGAAGCCTAGTCAGTGGCGCAATTATCGCTATTTTCGCTGTACCGGCCAACGCGGCGGGCGGCATTGGCGTCGGTGTCGGTGCTTCTGTCGGCGGCGGCGGCGGTATTAACGCCGGTGTTGGCGCGTCGGTCGGCGGCAGCGGCGGCGTAAATGCCGGTGTTGGCGCCTCGGTCGGCGGATCGGGCGGCGTGAACACCGGTGTCGGGGCGTCCGTCGATGGCTCGAACGGCGTCGATGCGGGCGCCTCGGCTTCCGTCGGCGGCTCCAACGGCGTCAATGCCGGCGTCGGCGCCAATGTCGGCAACGGGATCGGCGCGGATGTCGGCGTCGGTGTGGGCAATGGCGTTGGTGCCGGTGTCGGCGTGGGTGTCGGCGCGACGCCGACCACTCCCGGCACGCCGACCACGCTTGGTACGCCGGTGGCTCAGCCTCCGGCTTCCATCGCCCAGATGTCGGGAGCGCAGCTCACGCGGATGAAAAAGCGCTGCCGGGACGTGCTTTCCAGCGAGGGCACCTATGACAGCGACCTGCGGGCGCTCTGCCTGATGATCTCGCGCCGCTGACGGCGATAGCGGTTCTGCCGGGAGTGTCGGACCAGCCGTGAGGCTCCGCGGCACTCTCCTACCGCGTCGTCGGTTTCCCCCGCGACCGGCGGCGCGCTGACCAGAGCCTCCGGCCAGTCGGAAAGCCTGCCACTGTTTCGTGGCGGGCTTTCTGATGTTCGGGAGCAAATACCGGGGAAGAAGGCCAGAGCCTTGCGGGACATCGATGCCGCAACGGTTAACCAATCTTGCATTGAAGCGAATGAATTAGGACTTCCTTTGCGCTCCCGCCTCAAGATAGGCCAGTTGCAGTGGGAGCAATGACATGCGCATCGATTTGTCCCCCACGAGTTGGGGCAGGGTCGTGGCGGTCACCGTCGCCGGTACTGCGTTCTTCATCGCCGCAGCCTTCTTCGTCGATTCGTTCAATTTTCCGTCGCTGTCGCCGCAGGCGCTGCGGTGGGCGGAACTCACCGACCTTTTCCTGCCTCTGATCCTTGGTGGGTCGTTCCTGTTCTTCCTGATGTGGAAAATGCGCCAGCTCGCCATCGCCCAGAAGGAACTCAGCATCGTCGCCGCGACCGATAGCCTTACGGCGGTCTTCAACCGCGGCGCCTTCTCGATGCTTGTCGAGGCCTATCTCGAACAGGCCCGCGGCCATACCGTCGCCGACACCGGCGCGCTGCTGATCGTCGACGCCGACCATTTCAAGTCGATCAACGACCGGCTCGGCCATGATTGCGGCGACGAGGCGCTCAAGCTGATCGCAAGGACGATCCAGGGCCAGCTGCACGGCGCCGACATCGTCGGGCGCATCGGCGGCGAGGAATTCGCGGTCTTCCTTCCGGGCGCCGATTCCGCGCGCTCGGTCCTGGTGGCCGAGACCATCAGGCGTCGCATCCGCGAAACCGAATTCGCTCCTGGCGGCCAGCCGTGTCCGCTCTCTGTCAGTATCGGCGGCGTCGCCTTCAGCGGCCCGACGACCTATCACTACATGTTCCAGGTCGCCGACAGGCATCTCTACAAGGCGAAGTCGAATGGCCGCGACCAGGTGAGTTTCGAGAGCCCGGGCCCGCGCGTCAAGGTTCCGGGCGACGCCGTTGGAACCGTTCACTGATCGGCTTCAGGCGCTGATCAGCGGTGGCCGCGGTTGAGCAGCGGGCGGTGCTGTCGGATCAACTGGCGCTCGACGTCGAGATAGGGCCTGATCAGGCCGGCCGCCGTCGGCATTGGCTCAGGCTGATGGATCACCGCCGTCAGCACCCCGTGCTCGGTAAGCAGGCCGAGCCATTTCAAGGCTTCCCATTTCGGTGTCGCGCCGCCTCGTCCGGCCAGGCTGCGGTTGATGTAGCCGGGATATGACAACAGGCGCTTGCCCGCCGACGGGCCGCAGGTGCCGATCCGCACGGGCTTGCCGTCGGCGGTGATCCAGGCATAGAGGGCCTCGCCGAGCTCGCACACCTGCGGGTCGGTTATCGTCACCCGGATCGACGATCTGTCGCGGCCGAGCCTCATTTCAGCCGCCGGCTTGAACTGGTCGCGATCGAGAAACATCCGCCCTTCCTGTTGCGCTCCCGCAAGCTGCACGGGCGGGGTGGATGTTCTGTGCTGTGTTTCACGCAGAGCCTGGAGAGTTTCACGGATTCAGGAAGTTTCACCGGCCCTGGGCGACCTGGAATATCAACGGTCCATTCATCCTTTGGCCGTTAACGTATGTGGCTTGGTTCAGCCGGTCCGCGAGAGAAATGTTCGATCTCATCGACTTCAAGGCGATGCTGATCGTCGCCCTCATCTTCATTCCGCTCGAGCAGCTGCTGCCGCTGCACGCGGAACAGCGGCTGACGCGCCGGCACTGGCTGAACGATGTCTTCTATCTCCTGTTCAACGGCATCGTCATCAGGTTCGGCCTGCTGATCGTGGTCGGGATGGCGATGCTGGTTACGGAGCGTCTCGTTCCCACCAGCCTCACCGCTACCGTCCAGTCTCAGCCGATCTGGCTGCAGGCCATCGAGGTTCTGCTGGTTGCCGATGTCGGCTTCTATCTCGCGCACCGCACCTTCCACGCCGTGCCGTTCCTGTGGCGCTTCCACGCCATTCACCATTCCATCGAGGAAATGGACTGGCTCGCCGCCCACCGCGTGCACCCGGTGGATCAGATCCTGACCAAGGCGGCCTCGATCCTGCCGATCTTCGCGCTGGGTTTTTCCGGCGAGGCGGTCCTGATCTACGTGCTGATCTACCACTGGCAGTCGGTGTTCATCCATTCCAACGCGCGCATCAAGTTCGGGCCGCTGAGATGGCTGCTGGCCTCGCCGCAGTTCCATCACTGGCACCACGCCAACGAACGCCAGGCCTATGACAAGAATTTCGCCGGCCAGCTGCCGTTCCTCGACCTCATCGGCGGCACCTTGTACATGCCCGACCGGATGCCCGCGAAATACGGTGTCGACGAACCTGTGCCGCAACTCTACCACCAGCAGCTTGCCTATCCTTTCACCGCCGGCGCGGAGCCGGTCTCCCCGCTGGCCGAGGCCTCGCCGGCCAAGCCGGATTGAGAAGCCGATCCGGGCTTCGATCCGCACCAAAAGCAAAAAGCCGTCGCGGATGCGTTCCGCGGCGGCTTCTTGCTGGGGAGGAATGAAGGCTCAGGCGGCGAAGCCGCGCGCCACCGGCTTGACCGAGACGATCGGCTGGTCCGAGGGCCACAGGACGCCGGCTGTCACCGCGAAGGTGATCAGCGCGTCGCGCGCCGCTTCGGCCGAGATTTCCCCGGTTCGCGCGGCCTCGCATGCCCTGACTGTCGCGCCGTAGCTGAGGCGGCGGCGTGACGGCGGGAATTCGGTCAGGAATTCGTGCATGTCGAACAGGGACGCAATCATGCGCTTGTGGCCGGCGCCGACGCTGATGGCGACCGGGGTGAAGAACATCCTGTCGTACATTTATCGCCTCTCGGGTTGATAGGGCGGGGCTCCGCCGGGGTAGGACGCCAGACAACGTGTCTTGCTACGAGAGGTTCCACGCGCCTCGGCTTTTGTTGGTGGCCCGTCCGCAGGTGCATCGGCTATTGTGCGGCGCTGTCGGTGCGCGTCACGATATAGTCCTTTGCAACGGTATCGGGACCGACCCTTCTGACGACACGCACGACGGCAACTTCGCTGCCGGGAACGATTCCCTTCGCCGGTTCGCACTTTCCTATCAGGCCGGTACCTTCGAGCCGTACGGGCAGGGCGGCATAGCATTCATCCATGCCAGCATAGACTGCCGGGTGCGCGTCCGACGCGTGGCAGGACTGCATGTCCGCGCTGCAGGTAAGCAGGATCATCGCCGCCGCCATCGGGTCCATCGTCATGCTCCTTTGAAGCGGAACAACGATATTTGCCGCCTTTGGTTGCCGCCAGCGTTGGACAGGGCCGCTCGGCCTATTTCCACATGCCGCGCATTCGCGCGCCGAGATCGACTTTGACGCCAGGCTTCTGGCGCGGGTCGTCCTTGATGGCCGCGCTTGCCCAGGAGCTTTGCTCGAAGGCCGGGAGCATCGAGGCCGGGATGAAGCGGGTGCGCGAGGCATAGACATGGCGGTCACCGCGCGCCGGCTGGTTGTGCGGGTAGAAGCGCTGCGGCACGAGAAGGTGCAGGCTGTCCTTCGCCCGCGTCATCGCCACATAGAGCAGCCGGCGCTCTTCCTCGATGTCTTCCTTGGTGCCGACGCCGAGATCGGCCGGGATGCAGCCGTCTACGGTGTTGAGCACGAAGACGTTCTTCCATTCCTGCCCTTTGGCCGAATGGATGGTGGACAGGATGAGGTAATCCTCGTCGCGATGCGGCGGACCGGCCTGGTCGCTGGTGGCGTCGGGCGGGTCGAGCGTCAGCTCGGTCAAGAAACGCTCGCGCGACGGATAGCCGGACGCGATCTGCTCGAGCTGCACCAGATCGGCCCGGCGGGTGATCGCGTCCTCGTGGATCCGCTCCAGATGCGGCTCGTACCAGAGCCTGATCCGTTCGAGGTCGGCCGGCCATTTCGGGCCGGCGCGCAGCCCGCTATAGATGTCGAGGAAGACCGGCCAGTCCTCGGCTGCGCGCTGCGGTGGCCGGAAGCGGGCAAGGCCGAGCGTCTCGTCGAGCGAGGTCGCCATCGCGTCGACGATCTGCGAGGCGGCGGAAGGACCGATGCCCGGCATCAATTGCAGCACGCGAAACCCGGCGACGCGGTCGCGCGGGTTCTCTGCGAAGCGCAGCATCGCCAGCATGTCTTTCACATGCGCGGCGTCGAGGAACTTCAGGCCGCCGAACTTGACGAAGGGGATGTTGCGGCGCGTCAGCTCGACTTCCAGCGGCCCGCTGTGGCTGGAGGTACGGAACAGCACCGCCTGCGCCTTCAACGCCGTGCCGGCCTCGCGCTCGGCGAGGATCGCCTGACAGACATAATTGGCCTGCTCGGCCTCGTCGCGCACGCTGACCAGCTGCGGCTTGTGCGATGACCGGCGTTCGGTCCACAGGTTCTTGGTGAAGCGCTCGCTGGCCTCGCCGATCACCCGGTTGGCGGCGGCCAGGATCGGCTCGGTCGAGCGGTAGTTGCGCTCAAGCATGACGATCTCGGCGCCTTGCGCGAACTGTTTCGGGAAGTCGAGGATGTTGCGCACTTCCGCCGCGCGGAAGGAATAGATCGACTGCGCGTCGTCGCCCACCACGGTCAGCCCGGCGCCGTCCGGCTTGAGCGCCAGCAGGATCGAGGACTGCAGCCGGTTGGTGTCCTGGTATTCGTCGACCAGCACATGGTCGAAGCGCGAGGAAAGATGCGCGGCGATCTCGGGCTCCGCCGCCATCTGCGCCCAGTAGAGCAGAAGGTCGTCGTAATCGAGCACGTTCTGCGCCTGTTTGGCCTCGACATACCGGGCGAACAGCTCCTTCAGCTGGTCCGCCCAGGCCGCGCACCAGGGAAAGGCGGAACCCAGCACTTCGCCCAGCGGCGCCTGCGCGTTGACGGCGCGGGAATAGATCTGCAGGCAGGTGCCTTTCGTCGGGAACCGGCTCTCGGTCTTCGAGAAGCCGAGTTCGTGCCGGGCGAGGTTCATCAGGTCGGCCGAATCCTCGCGGTCGTGGATGGTGAAGGCGGGATCGAGGCCGATCTGCTCGGCATAGTCGCGCAGCAGCCTCGCGCCGATGCCGTGGAAGGTGCCGGCCCAGGCGAGCGCGTCGGCGATGATCGCGGCGTCTCGTCCCAGCACCTCGCCAGCGATGCGCTCGACGCGCTTGGCCATCTCGGACGCCGCGCGGCGCGAAAAAGTCATCAGCAGGATGCGGCGCGGATCGGCGCCCTTGACGATGAGATGAGCGACGCGATGCGCCAGCGTGTTCGTCTTGCCCGAACCGGCGCCGGCGATCACCAGAAGCGGCGCGGCCACCTTGCCGTCGCCATGCACCACCGCCAGCCGCTGCTCGTCGTTCAGCCGGGCAAGGTAAGCGGGCGCCTCGAAGGACGAATCACGGGCGGCGATGTTCATCGCCCATCAAGCATCGTTTCCGCTTTGTTCGCAACGGGGATATCGGGAGATGTCGCCGAAGGTTGGCGCGGCTGTTAGCGCCTCGGCGCCACGCCCATTGCCGTCGACTGGCGCCGCAGCGCTCGCCGTTCGCAAGGCATGTCCAGTGGCGCGACGTCGCCGGGCACTTCGTCGATGATCCTCACGGCGACGCGATAGGCGGTGTATGCGAACAGGCCCGTAAGCAGCAGGCGTATCATGATCGTCTCCTCGCGAGGTTCCTCGGTTCGCATGTCAACCGGGACTTGGGCCATTGGTTCCCGCCGGCGCAACCAAAGCGCTGCGCCATCGTTGCCCAAACGAATGCGAACGAGAGGAGGTCGTCATGATGAAACTTCCCTTGCTACTGGCCCTGGCGGCAGGGCTCGAGCTCGCCGCCTGCGACAACAGCACGCCGCCGACCAAGGCGCCTGCCGACCAGAACCCGCAGGTCGACAAGAATCCCGTGCCGAAATCGACGACCGGCGGCGATCAGCCTGGCACACCGCCTAAGCAATGACGAGATCGGTTCAAACCGCGATCGCCGCAGGCCGAGAACCGCCGCGGCACAGAAGAAGGCCGGCGCTGCTTGGGAGGAAGCTGGAAGCGCCGGCCAAGCGGGAAAATCAGGCCCGCCGCACAAGTCAAGATAGCTGAGTCTTGCCGCCACGTCATGGTGCGATCGCGCTAGCCGGCTATCGACGCAACCGGGCGTACAAGTTTCGAAAGCCTGCGTCTTTCAAGGATCGATCGGATTTTCGCGGTGGAAGAGCGACACCCGGTAGGCGCCGATGTCTCACGCCATCGCAGAGCGGCCCAGCTGTCCGCCGGCGATCTCCAGGTCCAGCTGGCGCTGCGTCAGCGCCGCCTCGGCCATGATCCACTGCTTGAAGAACTCCACCTTGCGGGCGCCCAGCACCTTCATGGGGCTGACGAAGTACCAGCCGGCGGTGTTGGGATGGTGGACAGCGAAGGGCGCCACCAGCCGCTCGGCGCGGATGTCGCTTGCCATATAGGCACGGTTGGCGACGGCAAAGCCCATGCCGGCATTGGCCGCCTCGTAGGACATCATGCAGGAATCGAAATAGATGCTCTTGGTCTCGCCCAGCACGAAGCTCGCGCCTGCAAAGCCCAGCCACGATTGCCAGTTCTGGGTGCAGGTATCGGAGTGGAGCAGGGTGAAATATCTGAGGTCTTCCGGCGTCACCTTCGAAAGCGGCTTGTCGCCCAGCACCTCGTAGTACAGCTTGCGGCTGCACACCGGCGTCAGGTCTTCCTTGAACAGAAGCTCCGAATTGAGGCCCGGAAAATTGCCGTCGCCATAGCGGATCTCAAGGTCGTATTCCGAGGTCGAGAATTCATGCGTGGCGTAGGATGTCGAGACCCGCATCTCGATGTCGGGAAATTGCCGCTGGAAGGCCGAGAGCCGCGGAAACAGCCAGCGCGCAGCGAATGTCGGCAGCACGCAAATCCTCAAGACATGTGCCTGCGACTGGCCCGTGGCCTCCATGCTGGCCGCCACGATGCGCTCCAGCGCCTCGCGCACCCGCGCCACATAGGTCTCGCCTTCCGGCGTCAGCGACACCGCATTGCCGCCGCGCTGGAAGATCTTGAAGCGCAGCTGGTCTTCCAGGCTCTTCACCCGCTGACTGACCGCGGAAGCTGTGATGAACTGCTCTTCGCCGGCACGCGTGAAGTTCTTGTGCCTGGCGGCGCTCTCGACGATTTTGAGCGAGTTGAGGTTGACCTGACTGAGCAGACGCACGGGGGTTTCGACCTTAAGCCTGGCTTACGCTAGCACCAGCATTCCTAAATTTACAGAGGGAGGCGAATTAATCGACTGTTTACCAAGTGTTGCCCCCACCTTGGAGAAAGTAGAATGAACGCCCATACAATTCCCGAACTGCGCTACGCGATGAGTCGTGAAGCCATCATCGGCCATGATACGGCGTGGAAAGTGTCGAGCTTCGGCGTCGCCCAGTATCTTCACGGCTACGACCCGCAGCTTCTTGCGGCGATCGAGGAGGCGGCGCTCAAGCTCAAGGCCAGCCACGCCGTGCACAAGCATCTCGACCTCACCTTCATCACCGGCGCCGACCGCTACATCCCTGAAATCAAGGAGCTTCTCAACGACAAGCTGCGGCTGGAGCGGCTGTCCGACATGATGGGCACCAAGCTTGAACCCTATCCGCTGTCGATCGTCGGCTCGACGGTCACCTTCATGAACCCGAAAGACGGCGCCGTGGAATGGCACTGCGATGGCGTTCCGGTGACCGAGCTCGTTCCGCTGTCGATCAGCGATCCTCTGATCGGTGGCCATCTGGAGATCTATTGCGACGATTCTGAGACAGGCAGGGCGATCCTCGAATCCGGCCGCGATCTGCCGCGCAACAAGGTCATGCGCATCGATCACAAGATGAACTACGCCACGCTCGGACAGTTCCTCGGCGTGCTGCATCGCACGGCGCCGATCCAGCTCGGCGAGCGCGTCACGCTGGTGCTCAACCAGCGCTCGGCGACCAAGCCTTATGTCGACGACAACCGCATGTTCTACCTCGCCGCCGACAACGATCAGGACCGCGCCTGGGTGAACGAGCTCGCCGACGACGTCTGGACGAACCAACTGCCCGCCTACCGGCGCCATGCCGAGGAACATCCGGTGCCGAACCCGGCCGTGGATCCCGTCTCGGGCGGAGCAAGGGAGTCGTGGTGATGCGCCACGACCCTGCCGAGCGCCAGCTGCCTTCGCTGAGCCTCGGCCCGGTCATGGAGGGAAAACGGGCTGGCACCGCCTTAGGTGCGGCGCTGGCCTTCGCCTTCGGCGCCGTGGCGTTGTGGGCGACCAACGCGCTGGTCGGCAAGACCTTGCTTGCCAGCCATCCGGTGTCCGAGGTGCAGTTCCTGCAGTTCTGCGGCGCCGCCCTGGTCTTTGCGCTGATAAGGCTGATGAGCGGCAGCTCTCCTTCTCTCCCGCAAGAGGAGAAGGGCAGCGCTGCGCTCGCCTACATCGTCGGCTTCATCGGCCTTGTCGGCACCATGGTGCTGCAATACGTCGCCTTTGCCTCGATGCCGGTGATCGAGGCCAATCTGGTCGCTTACACCTGGCCGCTGATGGTCGCCGCCGCGATCATCCTGCTCGACCGCCCGAAGCGTCCGTTGCTGCTTGGGGTGACCGCCGCGCTCGGTTTCGCTGGCGTGGCGCTGGTGATTTCCGGCGGGCGCGCCCATGCCTGGTTCGAGGGGGGCAGCCTCGCCGGCTGTGCCGCCGCCTTTGGCTCGGCCCTCTGCATGGCCTTCTATTCGATCGCCGTCGGCCGGCTTGCCGTGCCGCCGGACCGTCTTTTGCTGCCTTCGGCGGTGATCGGCGTGGCGCTTACCTTCGCCTGGTGCCTGCATGACGGCGCCGCCGGCCTGTCGGGCGTCGACCTCCTGCTCGGCCTTTACCTCGGCGCCGGCCCGATGGGGCTCGGCTATTATTTCTGGTCGCGGGCGTTGAGCCTCGACCAGGGCGGCAGGCTTGCTGTCGTCGCCTATCTGACACCGATCGCGTCCACGCTGTTGCTGGCCCTGTCGGGCGAAAGCCTGTCGACGACTGCCATTGCCGGCGCGGTCCTGGTCATTGGAAGCTGCATCGCGGTGGGCATAGAACGTTCGGAGGCTTGAGAACCATGCTTGACGAGGACGAACGCCGCGCCAGACAGGAAGCGCACTGGCTGCTCAGGGAATTCGGCGTCGAGGCGTCGCTCTATGCCGCCATGAAGGCCGAGAAGGCCATCGAGCAGAAGGATTTCGGCCGTTGTGCGCGCTGGAAGCGGGTGCTGGAAATCCTTGCCGACAGAGGTCCGGTGGAGATCGGGCGCGGTGCGGCCGCGAAATGAGCGGCTGGCACCAGGGGCCACGAATCAGGCATGATCGTCCGGCAGTGCGCGAATGCGCGGGTCCGGTGCCGGTTTCGGCGTTGCACTTCGATTTTGGAGCAACTGCGCGCTAAAGTCGAAGTGCAGTTGTGTCTTTTGCCGCTTCTTAAAGGCTAAAGACGCTATATTGCACCTGTTTCAGGTATTAGAATTCCTAACTTGCGTGACCGCGACCCGCGGTGAAAACATCCCTCCGGTATTGAGTCTCGTGCGTTTACTGACTCTGGACGGTCCGTTGGGGGACAAGGTCCAATACGATACCTAGACCAAAGTCTTGAAAACAGCTGGTCACTTCAGAGCCAGCAGAGGGTGAAAAAATTGTCCAATATCGATGACAAGACCGCAATCGAACTGACCGCAGACATTGTCTCGGCCTATGTCGGCAACAATCCGCTTCCGGCGTCGGGCCTGCCTGATCTGATTGCCAGCGTCAGCGCCTCGGTGCGCAAGCTCGCCGGCACAGGCGTCGTCGTGGAAGCCACGCCGCTGACGCCGGCCGTCAACCCGAAGCGCTCGGTGTTCCCCGATCACATCATCTGTCTCGAGGACGGAAAGAAGTTCAAGTCGCTGAAGCGGCACCTCTCGACCGACCACGGCCTGACGCCGGACGAATACCGCGCCAAATGGGGCCTGCCCGCCGACTATCCGATGGTGGCGCCGAGCTATTCGGCCACCCGCTCGGCACTGGCCAAGTCTTCCGGCCTCGGCCGCAAGCCCGCCGCCGCCGATGCCGGCAAGGCCAAGCGCAAGCCCAAGGCCTGACCCGTCAGGGCAGTGGTGACCATGGCGCACCGTGGAACGGAGCATGCCGTGCCGTCGATTTCGCGCGACCAGACGTCGGCGCTCCTCGGCTTGCGCCGCCGCGTCGCCACCCAGTCAGGCGTGGACGCGGGCGAGGGGGTGAGTGCGCGGCGCGTCCTCTTCCTTGCCATCAGGCCGGTCGGTGACCTGAATACCGCGCTGGATGCGCTCGATGCATTCGAGCGCGCCATCGTGGAAGACGATAACCGGCTGGTGGTGGAGGCGCGCAGGCTGAAATGCCTCGCCATCCTGGACCGCATCATCGAGCAATCCCAGGAAAAGCGCGAAACGGTCTTCCGTCCGCAATTGCGCCTGATGGGCAGGTAGCAGTCAGTCCTGGGATCCGGGCAGCGTGGCCGGCTGAGCGCCCTTGCGCCCGGAATCCTGATCGGCCGCAAGATTGTCGGCCTCGAGCGCCGTCATCTCCAGGAAATAGACAAGCATCTGGTAGCGCGTGCGCGGAAGCATCTTCGCCAGCTTGCGTGTAATCTCCGCGACGTATCTCAGCGTGCGCAGATCGTTGGCCGCGCCGTCCATCGTGAACTCCTGATCGATCAAGTTATTGTTGGCGCCTAACGCGACTCATAGCGCATGGGTAAGTTCGCAGGATCGCGGTAAAAGTGAAATCAATTTTCGGTAAGCATCACTGTTGGACTAGAACATTTTGGTACTTTTTCTGGTGGTATCGGCGACTGCAACCATAATATAAGCTGAGGTGGAACTTGTGGTTGTCTTGCTTCGCCAGTTTGATTGTCCGCCAGGGAAAGATGGGCTGCCTCGCTGAGGAAGCCGGAGAGGACCGGCGCGGTATCCGCGGCCGGGCCGGCGCGGAACAGCGCAAGGCCGCTGGCTCTTGCGAAGCGGCGACGTCCCGTGCAAAAGCCCGGCCATGCTTATCATCAACGACCTCTCGCTGCGCATGGCGGGGCGCCTGCTTCTCGATCATGCCTCGCTGACCCTGCCGGCCGGCACGAAGGCCGGCCTCGTCGGACGCAACGGCACCGGCAAGACCACGCTGTTCAAGGCGATCACCGGTGATTTCCCCTCCGAGACCGGCTCCATCAGCCTGCCCAGGAACACCCGCATCGGCCAGGTGGCGCAGGAGGCACCGGGCACGGAGGAGCCGCTGATCGAGATCGTCATGAAAGCCGATGGCGAACGCTCGGCGCTGCTTGAGGAAGAAAAGACCGCCACCGACGCTCACCGCATCGCCGAGATCCATACGCGTCTCGCCGACATCGACGCGCACTCAGCGGAGTCGCGCGCGGCCACCATCCTTGCCGGCCTCGGCTTCGACGACGCCGCGCAGAAGCGTCCCGCTTCGTCCTTCTCCGGTGGCTGGCGCATGCGTGTGGCGCTCGCGGCCGTGCTCTTCTCCGAGCCCGACCTGCTGCTGCTCGACGAGCCGACCAACTATCTCGACCTCGAAGGCACGCTGTGGCTGGAGAACTACGTCTCCAAGTATCCGCACACGGTTCTGCTGATCTCGCACGATCGCGACTTGCTCAACCGCGCCGTCAACTCGATCGTCCACCTCGACCAGAAGAAGCTGACTTTCTGGCGCGGCGGCTACGACCAGTTCGAACGCCAGCTGACCGAACAGCGCGAATTGCAGGAAAAGGGCCGCATCAAGCAGGAAGCCGCCCGCAAGCATATGGAGTCCTTCGTCGAACGCTTCCGCGCCAAGGCTTCAAAGGCCAGGCAAGCCCAGTCGCGTATCAAGGCGCTGGAGAAGATGAAGCCGATCGCCGCGATCGTGAACGACACTGTGCGGCCGTTCTCCTTCCCCGAGCCGGTGAAGACGGTGGCCTCGCCGATCGTGGCGCTCAACGGCGTCAATGTCGGCTACACCGAAGGCCAGCCGATCCTGAAGAAGATGACATTGCGCATCGATGCCGACGATCGCATCGCGCTGCTCGGCGCCAACGGCAACGGCAAGTCGACCTTCGCCAAATTGTTGTCGGGTCGGCTGAAGCAGGAAACCGGCACCATGACGGTGGCGCCCGGGCTGAAGGTGGCGATCTTCGCCCAGCACCAGCTCGACGATCTTCGGCCGGAGGAGAACGCCTATGAGCATGTGCGCCGGCTGATGCCGGACGCGCCGGAAGCCAAGGTTCGCGCTCGCGTCGCCCAGTTCGGCCTGGCCACCGAGAAGATGAATACCGCGGCGAAAGACCTGTCCGGCGGCGAGAAGGCGCGGCTTTTGATGGGCCTGTCGGCCTTCGAGGGGCCGAACCTCTTCATCCTCGACGAGCCGACCAACCATCTCGACATCGACAGCCGTGAATCGCTGATCCATGCGCTGAACGATTTTCCGGGTGCGGTCATCCTGATCTCGCACGACCGGCATCTGCTCGAAGCGACGGCCGACCGGCTGTGGCTGGTCAAGGATGGCGCGGTCAATCCCTATGACGGCGACCTCGAGGACTACAAGACGCTGGTGACCGGCGTCTCCTCCAACCGCCGCGAGCAGAAGGAGGCGGACAAGGCGTCCAAGGCCGATCGCCGCCGCGAAGCGGCCCAGCGCCGCGCCGCGATGGAGCCCTTGGCCAAGGAAATCCGCGCCACCGAAGCGCTGATGGACCGTGTCCGCAAGCGCATCGACCTCATCGAGGACGAGCTCGCCAATTCGGCGATCTACGAAAAGGATCCCTCGACCGCGACGCGGCTTGCCAAGGAACGCTCGCAGCTGGCGGCCACGCTCGCCCAGAACGAGGACAAGTGGCTGACCATGTCAGCGGAGTATGAGGAAGGGATCGCGGAGTAGGGGAGCCGGCGAGCGAGAGAGAAATCTCGCCTTCGTTCCCCTGTCGCCACGGGCAGGATCTCCCCTCGGTAGGCGATCAGCTGACTATCTGGCCCCGCCAGCCGGCCGCATCTCGAACAGCGCATCGATGATGGGACACTCCGGAACCTGATCCGCGGTGCATTGCGCGGCCATGTCCGACATCACCCGCTCCAGGCGCCGCAGGTCTGCGATCTTCTGACGAATATCCCTGATATGTCCGACGGTGAGAGCATGAACTTCGCCGCAGGTGTAGGAGTGTCCGTCGACCAGATGAAGAAGGCCACGCAACTCATCGAGGCTGAAGCCAAGCTCCCGGCCACGGCGAATGAAATGCAAGCGCCTGACATGTTCAGCCTCGTAGATCCGGTATCCGCTCGCGCGTCGCGCTGGCGCCGGCATCACCCCGATCTTCTCGTAATAGCGGATCGTCTCGATGTTGACGCCGCTGCGTTCAGAGAGAACGCCTATGGAAAGCCCGTCACTCATCTTCATGCTCGGCCTCACTCACACGTGATGAATCCGTGCTTGACCCTGTAGTCACTACAGACTGCATGCTCACCATAGATCAATTTCCGGAGTGAGTTCAATGACGGGTCGAGCCAAGCCAACGGCGCAGCCAGACATGGTCGCGTCACCCGCGCCATCGCGCTTTGACGGGGCTGTCCTGCTTTCAGTCGCCGGCATCCTGGCGGCGCTTGGCGCGGCGAGCTGTTGCGTGGTGCCGTTCACCCTGTTTCTTGCTGGCGTCAGCGGCGCGTGGATCGGCAACCTGACGGCTCTTGAACCGTACCAGCCGGTTTTCGCAACGGCTTCGTTGGCGTTTATTGGTTACGGGGCCTGGCGCGTCTACCGAAAGCCCAAGGTCGCCTGCGCCGATGGCTACTGCGCCACGCCGCGTTCGGACCGTGTTGCAAGAGCGGGCCTCTGGATCGCGGCGATATTGGTCATCGTCGCGGTCGGGTTTCCCTACGCCATTCGCTACGTTCTCGTCTCCTGAGCGCCGGGCATGACGGCCGCCCGGACCACGTCACCGTCAACTTCCCGAAAGGATATCCGAAATGAAAACGTATCTTGGCACCGTTCTCGCTTTTTGCCTGTTGCTCGCGCCGGCCGCCGCCCGAGCGGCGGACGCCAAGGTCGCGCTCGACGTTCACCACGCCGGCTGCGTGTTGTGCGGTCCTATCGTCAAAAGCACTTTGGAGCACGTCAAGGGTGTGTCCTCGGTCACGGTCAGCCAGCCCGACGGCATGGCCGACGTAACGGCCGTGGTGACATATGACGACAGGCAGACGTCGCCCGACGCGCTGATCCAGGCAACGACCGCTCAAGGGTATCCGGCCGACATTGCGAACAGGACGAGCGGCTGATGGGCTGCGGCGCCAAGGGCTTCCATTGTCTTGATGTTTTGAAGCGCTCAGGGCTGCTTCGGAGCGTCCACCAGGAAGAAGGCTGAACCAAATGCATGAGGCTTGTTGTTGCCCGGTTCCGGGCAAAATCGGCGGCAGGTACGATATTATCGTTGTCGGCGCCGGTTCCGCTGGCTTCTCGGCGGCGCTTACAGCCGCAGAGCAAGGTGCGCAGGTGGCTCTTGTCGGGCACGGCACAATCGGCGGCACCTGCGTCAACGCCGGCTGCGTGCCCTCGAAAGCGCTGATCCGCGCCACTGAGGCGGTGCATCGTGCGAATGCCGCGCCTGACCGGTTCAGCGGTATCGAAGGTGGCGCCCGCATCGTCGATTGGCCCGCTCAGATCGCCCAGAAGGACGCTCTGGTCGCCGACCTGCGCCAGGCGAAATACGCCGACCTTCTCCCGGAATACAACAACATAGTCTATCGCCAAGGCCGGGCGCGGCTCGTCGATGACGGCATCGATATTGATGGGCAGCGCGTCGTCTCGGAGCGCGTCATCATTGCGACGGGTGCGCGGCCAACCTTGCCGGCTATTCCAGGCCTCGCGGGCGTCGCGGCGCTCGACAGCGCCTCGGCTTTGTCGCTGAATGAGCTGCCGCGATCCATCATCGTGCTCGGTGGCGGCTATGTCGGCGCCGAGTTCGCACAGATTTTCGCGCGAGCCGGAGTTGCCGTGACGTTCGTCTTCCGCAGTCGTCTCCTGCCGCGGGCCGAGCCGGAGATCAGTCATGCGCTGGCGGGTTATTTGACCGATGAAGGGATCACGGTTGTCTGCGACCTGAGCTATGAATCCATCAGCAAGACGGATGATGGCCGCGTAGCGGTCGCGATCATCAAGGACAGCCGTTCCGACATATTGATCGCCGATCGGATCCTGGTTGCGACGGGGCGCACGCCAAATACTGCAGGCCTCGGCCTTTCCGAGGCGGGCGTCGCGCAGGACGATGCCGGCGCAATCATCGTCGACGACCGCATGCGCACCTCGAAGCCGGGCGTTTATGCGGCAGGGGATGTCACCGGCAAGGACCAGTTCGTCTACATGGCTGCCCACGGCGCCAAGCTCGCCGCCAAGAACGCCTTGAACGGCGACAGCCTGCGCTACGAAAACACGACAATGCCCGCCATTGTCTTCACGGACCCCCAGGTAGCCAGTGTCGGGCTGACCGAGGTGCGGGCCCGCGCGGCTGGCCATGTCGTGCGAACCTCGGTGCTCTCGCTCGACAATTTGCCGCGTGCACTGGTCGCCCGCGACACCAGGGGGCTGATCAAGCTTGTCGCGGATGCGGCGACCCGCAAGCTGCTGGGAGCGCATATCCTGGCGCCTGAGGGCGCGGACAGCATCCAGACGGCGGCGCTCGCCATTCGTTGCGGCCTCACCATCGATGACCTTGCGGAGACGATCTTTCCATACCTCACGAATGTGGAGGGGTTGAAGCTCGCGGCTCTGGCGTTCGATAGGGATGTGACGAAACTGTCCTGCTGTGCCGGCTGATGGCGAAGCGGCTGGCCATGGAGCGAGAGCCGCCAAAAAAGATTGTGGAACGGAAGGCCCATGACCGAGGCGAAGGTTCCGGCTCTGGACGAATATTGGCAGGTACTGGAAAGCCGCCTGCCGAACTTCTCGCGCGAGGAGCAACACGCGGCAATCGCTTTGTACAGAGCGCTTGCAACGGGTCACCCAGTCGACGCCGAGCGATTTGGCCGGGCGCTTGGAATCTCGGCTACGAGCGGCCATGCGCTTCTCCAGCGAGATTCGATCAAGCCTCTCGTCTACCTTGATGATCGGGGGTCCATACTCGGCTTTGGCGGGCTGGCGGCAACGGCTATGCATCACCGTTTCGAGGTGGGCGATTGCACACTATCGACATGGTGCGCCTGGGACAGCCTGTTCCTGCCCGAAATCCTCGACCGCCCTGCGCGCGTCACCTCCGCTGACCCGGAAAGCGGCGAGGTCGTGCGCCTGGTCGTGACGCCGGAGAGGATCGAATCCGTCGAGCCCGGAGAAACCGTTGTCTCGTTTGTTCTGCCCGATGTGGGGATTTTTGACGTGTCCGCCGCCAATGTGATGGCGAAATTCTGCCACTTCGTCTTCTTCTTCGCGTCGCGCTCATCCGGTGA
Organism: Mesorhizobium sp.; assembly: GCF_024509055.1. Classification (GTDB taxonomy): domain Bacteria; phylum Pseudomonadota; class Alphaproteobacteria; order Rhizobiales; family Rhizobiaceae; genus Mesorhizobium. Next base: position 61,506 of record NZ_JANINM010000006.1, read on the forward strand.
GCGCTGGACCGCCAGCCGCCCCGGTACATTTCTGTATTCCCTCGACGACGCCTTCGCCCTGGCAAGGCGGTTGAATGCCAGAAACTTTGGGCCGGAGCTTGAGCGACTGGCGCAGGGGAGATCGACAGCTTCGCCTTCTGGCCCTACACGCCATTTGCAAAACCCGCTAAACACCCGTGCATGAACCAGCACGCCAAGTTCCGGATCGGCCATTCGGCCTGTCCGCATGACTGTCCCTCCACCTGCGCGCTCGAGGTCGAACTGCTCGACGGAAACCGCATCGGTCGCGTGCATGGCGCGAAGGCGAACAGCTACACGTCGGGCGTCGTTTGTGCCAAGGTCGCGCGCTATGCCGACCGCGTGCATCATCCGGACCGGCTGCTGAAGCCGCTGGTTCGTGCCGCCGGCAAGGGCGAGGGCGCCTGGAAGGAATCCAGCTGGGAAGCCGCGCTCGACCTGGTCGCCGAGAAGTTCATCGCGGCGGAGGCGAGATACGGCGCGGAGACGGTCTGGCCTTACTTCTATGCCGGCACGATGGGGCTGGTGCAGCGCGACGGCATCGAGCGCCTGCGGCATGCCAAGAAGTATTCCGGTTTCTTCGGCTCGATCTGCACCAATCTGGCCTGGACCGGTTGGATGATGGGGGCGGGCGCCTTGCGTGGCCCCGATCCGCGCGAGATGGCGAAGGCCGACTGCGTGGTGATCTGGGGCACCAACGCAGTGGTCACACAGGTCAACGTCATGACCCACGCCACCAGGGCGCGCAAGGAGCGTGGCGCCAGGATCGTCGTCATCGACATTTACGAGAACGCGACGATGAAGCAGGCCGATCTCGGCCTGGTGCTGAGGCCTGGCACCGACGGTGCGCTGGCCTGCGCGGTCATGCATGTGCTGTTTCGCGATGGCATGGCCGACCGCGCCTATCTGGAACAATACACCGACGATCCGCGCGGGCTGGAAGAACATTTGAGGACACGCACGCCGGAGTGGGCAGCCGCCATCACGGGCTTGAGCGTCGCCGAGATCGAGGCCTTCGCCCAAATCGTCGGTACGACGAAGAAGACCTATTTCCGTCTTGGCTACGGCTTCTCGCGCCAGCGCAACGGCTCGGTCAACATGCATGCCGCTTCCTGCATCGCCGCCGTCACCGGTGCTTGGCAGTATGAGGGCGGTGGCGCCTTCCATTCCAATTCCGGCATCTTCAAGCTGAACCAGGACGTGCTCGAAGGCACCGCGATGCGCGACCCGAAAGTGCGCTACCTCGACCATTCGCGCATCGGCCCGGTGCTGACGGGTGCGCAGGACGCGCTCTATGGCGGGCCACCGGTGACGGCGATGCTGATCCAGAACACCAACCCGGCGAACGTCGCGCCCGAGCAGCGGCTGGTGAAGCAGGGCTTCATGCGTGAGGACCTGTTCACCTGCGTGCACGAGCAGTTCATGACCGATACGGCCAGGCTCGCCGACGTCGTGTTGCCGGCAACGATGTTCCTGGAGCATGACGACGTCTACAAGGGCGGCGGCAACCAGCACATCACGCTGGGCCCCAAGCTGATCGAGCCGCCCGAAGGGCCGCGCACCAACCACGATGTCATCGAGGAGCTCGCCAGGCGGCTGGGCGTCGCCGACCGACCGGGCTTTGGCCTGACCGAAAAGGAGCACATCGACATCATCCTCGGCAAGCGCGGCATCGGCAGCTTCGACAGCCTGAAGGAAGACAAGTGGGTCGACCTGCAGCCCGATTTCGACGACGCGCATTTCATCCACGGCTTCGGCCATTCGGACAAGAAGTTCCACTTCCGCGCCAACTGGACAGGCCAATCGGCGCCCAATCGGCCGCCCAAGAGCATGGGTCTGTTCGGGCCGGTCGAGCGGCTGCCGGAATTCCCCGACCACGTCGAACTGATCGAGGTGGCGGACGACGAGCATCCGTTCCGGCTCACCACCTCGCCGGCGCGCAATTTCCTCAATTCAACCTTTGCCGAGACGCCTGTCTCGAAGGCCAAGGAGGGCAGGCCCGAACTGCTTCTGCATCCCGACGACGCCGCCGCGCTCGGCATCGAGGATGGCGGCCGCGTCGAGGTTGGCAACCGGCGCGGCGATCTCGTGCTGCATGCAAAACTCTTCGACGGCGTGAAGCGCGGCGTAGTGGTGGCCGAAGGCATCTGGCCGAACAGCGCGCATGAGCGCGGCGAGGGCATCAACGTGCTGACCGGCGCCGACGCCCCGGCGCCCTATGGCGGCGCGGCTTTTCATGACAACAAGGTCTGGCTCAGGGCGCTCTGATCACTTCGCGGCTTGCGCGTCGAGCTTTTTGATCTCGTCCGCAGCCGCCTTGCGCGCCGTGGCATCCTCGCCCGACGCGCCCTTGTCCTTGGCGTAGGCGATGAGGGCGGCGCGCGTTTGCTCGTCGCAGCCGTCTTCTCCCGCGCCATCGATGCCGGCTTTCTTCGCCGCGTCGAGAACGGAGTCGCAGGCGTCCGGCGCAAAGGCGAATTGGCCCATGACGGCGCCGAGCGTCAGCGGGTCCTGCAGGCGCGGATCGTCGCGGATCGCCTGGAGCGTGGCGACGCCCACCGCCTTCGCTTTCCGGTCCTGCGCGATCTGCGTCAGGTCGAAGATGAATTCGAATTCCGGCTTGTCGACGCCGGCCGGCTTCGACACGAGGATGTCCAGGGCATAGCGGGTGACCTCTTCCGGTGTGACGACCGCCCGCACAGCCTTTGCCTGATGGTAGTTGCTCACCACCGCCCATCGCGAGGGTAGGTCGCCATAGCGGGCGAGCATGTCGAATTGCTTCACGACGGCAAGCTTCTGCTTCTCGGTCTTGGCGGCCTGCGCCTGGGAGAAGACCTTGTCGCGGACGCGCTTGAGGACTTCCGTGGCGAGCTCGCCTGAGGCCGGCGCGGCCTGCTGCGTCGCGGCCTGCGGGCTGGGCGCATCGGCGAGCGGCCCTTTGGCATCGACCCACGCGGCCAGCGCCTTGCGCGCATCCGGGCCGAAATAACCCTTCGGCTCGCCGGCATAAAAACCTTCGCTTTTCAGCGTCGTCTCGATGGCGATGCGGATTTCGTCGGGCAGCGCCTTGCCGAGGCCGACGAGGTTGTCGTCCTCAAGCCCGGCCGGCGCTTCGCGGAACGCATCCATCACCGCGGCTGCGATGGCAGCCGTTCCGGCGCTGGAGGCCGGTCCGGAAAAGAGCCCGCTGAGCTCGATGCTTGCCGCATCGCCGCCGAACACGCCGCCCAGGCCCATCCTGCCGATCCCGTCATTGTACAGGGCGATACGGTCGGTGATGCCTTCGCGCAGCGTCATCAGATGATCGAAACTGTCGAAGGGGAAGGCGCTGGCGATCTTGTCCTTCGCCTTGAGCGAGCCGAGCCGCGCGGCCTCGCGCCAGGCATGCAGCCGCTCGCGCGGGTTCTTGTCGATGCCAAGGCCGTTGTCATAGGCATCGCCCAGCAGCACCATCGCCTCGACGCTGCCGAGATTGGCGGCGTTGATCAGCATGGCGGTCGCCTTCGCATCGTCCTGCGGGTAGACCACGCCGTGTCGCAGCAGCTTGGCGTGAAGCAGATAGGCCTGCGCTTCCTTCTTGGCCTCGCCTTGGTCGATCAGGGTTTTGAGCTCGTCGTCGCTCAGGCCGTCGTCGCGGCGGGACGGCTTGTAGCTGGTCGAATCCAGATTGGCGTATTGGGTCGAGGCATAGAGCCAGAGCGCGTCGCGGTCGCTGGCATCCGCCAGCGGCTTCAACATGGCGCGCGCCACATCCTCGCTCTTGAACTGCTGGTCGTCCGAAAGCTGCAGCCTTGCAAGCGCCAGCCCGGCGCCGGGCTCGCCGGCCTCAGCGGCGTCGCTCAGGCGCTCGATCAGCTTTTCGGGGTTGTCGACCCGGATACCGTCATAGGTGACGAGCAGGCCCGCGAGCCTGATCCCGGCATCGAGATTCCATGAGGCGTCAAGCAGCTCGATTGCCGCCTTGGGCTGGCGGCCGATGAACTTGCCGTCCATCAGCAGGCCGGCCAGCATCGGCCCGGCTTCGGCCACGTTCCTGGTGGCATCGCGCAGCATGGCGATGGCGCGCTTGCCGTCGGCAGGCCCGCCTTCGCCCTTTGCCAGCATGTCGGCCAGCATCGGCACGGCATACTGGTCATGGCCGACGCGCGCTTCCAGCAATTGCCTGGCCTTCGCCGCGTCCTGGGTCGTCCCGCGGCCGAGCCGCAACGCCTTGATATACGCGAGCGCCGACCGTTCCGAGCCGCTGGCGCCGGCCTGGGTATCCGCCTCGATGGCGTGAAAGGCCTTCTGCTGCTCGTCGCTCGTGAAGCCGTCTTCTTCAAGCGTCACTTGCGCGATCACGAGCGGCATGGCCGCGCGCAACTGCTTGTCCCATTCGCCGGGCGACTGGCCCTGGGCCGGCGCATCGACGATGTGCTGCGCGGTCTCGACCGTCTTGTGCGGGTCGCGCCGCAGCAGCGGGCCATCGCTGTATTGGTGCAGCAGCGTCAACAGGGCGGTGAGATGGCCGGCATCGCCGGCTTTCTGCAAGGCATCGAGCGCCATTCCCCGCGTGACCGGCAATGGACCGGAATCCGAACTGTCGTGGCGATGCACCGAGAAGTGCTCGAAGAGGAGGAAATTCGCTTCAGGGCTGCCGCCATCGGCCAGCAGCTTGACCTGCGGGATAAGAAAGCCGAGTCCCGGCTGGTCGAGCGCCACCTGGAGCCTCAGCCACTGCAACTGCAGCCGCTTCTCCTGCGGCGCGCCGAGCATCGCCGCCTGGCATTTGTCGGCAAGGTTCTTGAGCTTGTCGAGATTCAGGTCCTCCGGAAAAAGCTCAAAATATTGGACCGGCGGCGCCTTGGCTTGAGGATCCAGTGGCGCGGAAGCGCCGCGATCGCAGACGCTGATCGCCTCGGCGAGCGCGGCCTTCTTCGCCGCGTCGTCGGATTTGTCGGGAGGCGTCTGCGCCGCAAAGGCCGCGCCGGCCAGCGGCGTTAGCGCGAGGCAGGAAAGGAGCACGACTTGCACCGGCCGCAACATGAGCATCCCCCTCGGACACGGTCCGGGCGGTGCGTCGCTGCCGGACATAGAAGCTAAATTAGCACGCCGCGTGAGGGACGATGAGTGCGGCGCTTCACATTCAGCGCCGCATGATGAACAGCGCCTTCGCCCTGAATCATTTGACGAATGCATCGCCTTAGCCCTTTGTGCGGACTCGTCTTTCCCCTTGGAGCCAGAAATGCCGCAGCCGCTCAAGATAGCCATCGCGGGCGCGCTCGGCCGCATGGGCCGGCAGATGGCCGAAACCATCGCGGCCAACCCCAGGCTGGAACTCGTCGCTCGCTTCCACAGGCCGGGCAGCGTGGGGGAGGGGCTTGTCGAGCGGGATGAGGCGTTGGCGCTTGCCGATGTCGTCATCGACTTCACCACGCCTGCCGCCTCGGCGGAGCTTGCAAAGGTCTGCGCGGCGCGCGGCGGCCCGGCGCTGGTCATCGGCTCGACCGGTTTCGATGCCGCCGAGCTGGAGGCCATCGCCGAAGCGGCGAGGAAGGTCCCCATCGTGCGCTCCGGCAGCTATTCGCTCGGACTCAACATGCTGACCGGGCTGGTCGAGAAGGCAGCGCGGGCCCTCGGCGCCGGCGACTGCGACATCGAAATCCTCGAGGCGCATCATCGCATGAAGGTCGATGCGCCGTCGGGCACGGCGCTGATGCTGGGCGAGGCGGCCGCGCGTGGACGCGGCGTCAGTCTCGCCTCCGTGGCAAGGCGTGGTCGTGACGGCGTCACCGGTCCGCGTCCACCGGACGAGATCGGCTACGCCGTTCTGCGCGGCGGCAGCATCGTCGGCGAGCACAGCGTGAGCTTCCTCGCCGAAGGTGAGGTGCTGACGCTGTCGCACGCCGCGGGCGACCGCTCGATGTTCGCTCGAGGCGCCATCGCCGCCGCGCTCTGGGTGGCCGGCCGGGAGCCAGGCGAGTACGACATGGGCGACGTGCTCCGCTCTGGGTGAGGGCCTGGGACGATCTCCACCAGCGGTGAAAAGCGGGCGGGTGAAGTCGCCGATCCTATCCCGTTCGGCGTCCGGTCACCCGCTTCCCGGGGACGAACCGGATGGCGAATGAGGGTCCTTCGGTCGCTACATTACAAACTTGTAATTTAAACCGAACCGTTCGGTTCAATTTATGTTGACTGACCGTGTATCATTCGGTGAACAGCGGCCTGGGAGACGTCGCGGTGTCCTGCAAAGGATATTAAGATAAGATATTGATATTGCTATAAAAAATATTCGGAGCAGCCTCCGATTTCAGATTTCAAGACCCCGATTGGGCCGTGAGTCGGCACAATTTCGTGATTGGAACCGACGGTGGGGCCGACCCATTTCGGTGTTGTCCGAGCGACGCGATTTCCGATGAAGGCACGCCACTTGACGGACAGGACTTTTGAAAATCTGGAGTATCTAAAATGAACAGGATTGCTCTTACCGCTGCCGCCCTTCTGGTTGCCACGGGCGCCGCCTTCGCAGGCAGCGACAATTATGGCTCGAACAACGTCAACCAGCCGGCCGCGTCCACTGCACCTGTCGCCAGCACCGGCGTCGACACCACCATCACCGGCTCGATCAATGCGGTCCGCAAGTTCGAACACCGCGATCTCCTGATCAAGGGCGACTCGAACCAGCCTGAATCCGGCCAGGGCATCTGGGGCCACTAAGCCGGCCCTGATGCAAACCGCCAAATTCAACTGAATTCCAAATCTGGAGTAACTGAAATGAACAAGATCGCTCTCACCGCCGCCGCCCTGCTGGTTGCCGCCACTGGCGCCGCTTTCGCCGGTTCCGACAACTACGGCTCGAACAACGTCGATCAGCCGACTGTGACCTCCACGGCGCCTGCCGCCAGCACCGGCGTCGACCGGACGATTACTGGCTCGATCCGCAAGTTCGAGCATCGCGACCTCGGCATCTCCGCCGACCAGAACCAGCCCGAATCCGACCAGGGCATCTGGGGCCACTAAGCCGGCCCGGATGCAAACCGCCAAATCCAACTGAATTCCAAATCTGGAGTAACTGAAATGAACAAGATCGCTCTTACCGCCGCTGCCCTGCTGGTTGCCGCCACTGGCGCCGCCTTCGCCGGCTCCGACAACTACGGCTCCGCCAGCACCAACCAGCCAGCCGCTTCGGTCGACACCTCGTACACCGCTTCGATCAAGAAGTCGGATACGAATGTCCAGAAGCCCGTCACCCAGGGCGCCGATCGCGACCTCTTTGGCCGCTAAGCGGACCGATCTCCAACACCTCAAAGCGGCGGGCTTGTCCCGCCGCTCTGCTTTTATGGAGCCGGCTATCGAAGCGCCTGAATCGAACCGGCAGCTCCTCTATCTCGCTGTCCGAAAACGGCTTTTCGGGCGGGAGCATGATCGTGGCTCAGCAAACGATCGAGAACCCGGAAATTTTGCCGGGAATAAATCCGGCTCCTTCCCGGTCTTGTCGGCAGCGGGGTCATCCTCCCAAGGCGCCGCGGAATGAAACGACAGACAAGGAATGATGAAATGACCAGGATCGCTCTCACCGCGGCAGCCACGCTTCTTGCCGTGGGCACAGCCTTCGCCGGCAGTGACCACTACAACGCCGATAATGCGGACCAGCCGACCACCAGTGTCGACGGCGTCACCACGGCATCGGTCGCCAAGCGTGGGCTTGCCAAGCCGACCGATGTCGAAGCCACCATGACCACGGGCCCGGCCGGATCGAAGGCTTGGCCCGATCCCGGCCAGGGCATCTGGGGCAATTGAATTCTCTGCATAAGGGAATGTGAAAGGTGGTGGACTCCGCCGCCGTGCTCTCTTGACGAAGGCGACGATGAGCCGATCTCCCCCCTTGTGGGGGAGATGTCCGGCAGGACAGAGGGGGGCGCGAAGGAACGCTCCCTTGGCTATCTCCCAAAATTGCTACCGGAATGAAAAAAGGGCTACGGCCGGCGGGGCAGCGCCCCCCTCTGCCTTGCCAGGCATCTCCCCCACAAGGGGGGAGATCGGCGGCTTCGACGTCTACCCCAAATCCTTCGGCCGGATAAAATGCGTCAACCGGGCGCGTCCGAACTCGAGGCTTCCCCAGTCGTCCTCCACCGTGAAGCGGGCAAGCGCTCCTGTCGGGAATTTCGCTTCGATCTTCTTGAACACGCTTTCATCCGACCCCGGCCCGGCCAGTCGCATCGCGAAATGCTGGAACCCGGGATTATGGCCGATCACCAGGAGGCTTGCCGCCTTGGCTTGCCGTATGCGCGCCAGGATGGCGGCCGGGGCGGCCTCGTAGATCTCCTCGGCGAATTCCGCCGCCACATGCTGCGGCAGTTCGGCGGCAACCAGCCGCCAGGTGTCTCGGGTGCGCAGCGAAGGCGAGACCAGCGCAAGGTCCGGCAGCCAACCGCGCCGCGCAAGCTCCCGCCCCATCAGCGGCGCCGTCTTCAACCCGCGCGGAGCGAGCGGCCGCTCGAAATCGGCAAGCGCCGGATCGTCCCAGCTGGACTTGGCATGGCGCAGGAGGAGCAGTTGTCTCATGGGCGTTTGTTTGCTCAGGACCAGGGAATCGCGGCGTTGAAATCCTTACCGTACCGGCCACCATACTTTGCGCCGGTGGCGACATCAAAGGCCGCTGACAACCTTCCGAAGATGAACAGCCCGACGCGCTGCTCGTCCTTGTCCCATCGGACCACGACATCGGTGTCGGCTATCGACCAAGCACCTGATCGAACGTGGATTATTCCGACGATCGGCCCAACTGTTTCGCCCTTGACTTCGCAGAGGTAAAAATATGCCGTGGCATTCTGCGGCTCATGATCTTCTTCATACTCGAAGACGCCGGCAAGATCGCCTTTGGCGCGGATCGCGCTGTCGAAGATATCCAAAGTTCAATTCCTAGAGCGATCCATTCATAGGCTAGGGAAGCACATACCAAGCGCGGTTTCGTTGACCCCGTCCGCTCCTCGCCACCAGATTGCAGGGTAGCCCCAGTCGTTCAAGTGCTGACCGGTGTGCTCGCGCTCGTAGGCGAGCGTGAACTCGCCGAAATAGCCGCTTCGGTTCCTTGGCTGGAGCACACCGCAAACGGCGAGAATTTCAATGAGTACCCGCCTCTCGTTCTTCGAGGAATTAAAGGTGCCGGTCAATGCTTTCTCAAGGTTGCTCACCGTCGAGTCCGGTGGCATCGAACGCGCCGTGTCAACTATCCGATGCATCGTTTGCTTATCGGCGGCTGTAGGTCCCTGAGGCAGTTCAGCGCGAAAAAGGGCCAGGTCGAACCAAGCGTAGACCGGATTGTCACGGGGTACGCCGCCCCATTTGTGCCGCCCGAAATTCAGCGCGTTAAGGTCGAATTCGGCTGGCGTCGGATGCTCGTAGAACCCGCACCACTCGCATCGCCGGGCGCCCGAAGGAACGATCGACGCCGGCGTGGCGGCGATTAGGTGGTTGGGGAAGTTCGCGGCAAATGCGTAGCTGCCGAGCGCGGATCTCAAATCCAACCGCCGACTGCCGAGACTCGCGAGGAAAGCATCGGAAATGGCGGTTGGGTCTGCCCGCTTGCGCTCCTCGATCAATCGGGAAACCACTCGATCGTGCGACAATTCGATGGGGTCGAACATATACCCCATGCGCTTCGCGTAGGCGAAGTCATCAGGGGATACCTGCCTGTCTGCGTCCCGTATCCAGCCGTTCTTCCAGAACGTCTGGAAGAGAATTTCCCTTGCCCGCTTGTCCTGCATCGACCGCCCGTTTGTTGCGATGGAAGAGATCGCACACAGGGGCTCTTCGGAAAAGATGGGACTGAACCCTGCCACGTAAATCGCGGCAGGTCTCAATGGCCGCTACGGCGTGATCCGCGCCAGTTGTTCGAGGTCGGTTTCCTCGCGCAGCGGGTCGGGCGCCATCACCACCGAGCCGGCGTTCTCGGCGTCGTCGGCGAAATGGGCAAGCACCGTGTGGCCCTTTTCCATGCGCGCCTTGCCCTCAGCCACCAGCCCGAGCGCCAGCGGATAGATCCGGTGCTCCACCTTCAGCACCCGCGCGGCCAAAGTGTCCTCATTGTCGCCGACCATCACAGGCACGGCGGCCTGCGCGATGACCGGGCCTTCGTCCATCTCGGGCGTCACGAAATGCACCGAGCAGCCATGGATGCGCACGCCGGCGCGGATGGCGCGGGCATGCGTGTCGAGCCCCTTGAAGGCAGGGAGCAGGGCAGGGTGGATGTTGACCATGCGGCCCGACCATTTCTCGACGAGGCCGCGTCCAAGGATGCGCATATAGCCGGCCAAAGCCACGATCTCGGCGCCGAAGCCGGTGAGCGCCGCGTCGATCGCGGCGTCATGCGCGTCCTTGCTCGGGTAGTCGGCGCGCTGGATCACCTTCGTGGCGATGCCGCGCGACTGGGCGATGCCGAGGCCCGCGGCATTCGCACGGTCCGAAATGACGCCGACGATCTCCGCCGGATAGCTGGGGTCGGCGGCGGCCGCGATCAGCGCCGTCATGTTGGAGCCGCGTCCCGAGATCAGGACGACCGTGC
>NZ_JANINM010000007.1 GCF_024509055.1 Mesorhizobium sp.
CTGCTGGAACGATCTGGTCGCGATCGGGCTGATGAACGGCATCGCGCGCGCCGGCATGGTGCCGGGAGTGGACATCTCCGTCACCGGCTATGACGATCTGGAGGAGGCGGCAATCGCGACGCCCGCGCTGACTACGGTGTGGAACGGCCAGCGCGAGGTTGGCCGCCGCGCCGCCAGCGCCCTGCTTGACAAGCTGAATGGGCAGGCCGTGCGACCCTCGCAGGAACTGATCAAGCCGGAGCTGCATGTGCGGCAGTCGACCGGCAAGCCGGTGGAGCGCACGTGACCAAAGCCGAGGCAGCGTCGCCGGTCGTCATCCTGGTGCCGGGCGACTTCAACGACCATGCCGTCGGCCGCATCGATGCGGCGTTCCACCGCGTCGGGATCGAGCGCGCCGATCCCTCGCTGGTGACCGACGAGATGCGCGCGACTGTGCGCGGCATCGCCTCTTACGCGGGCATCAACGCGGCGATGATCGATGCGCTGCCAAATCTCGAGATCATCGCCAGCTTCGGCGTCGGTTATGATTCGGTCGACGCCAATCATGCGGCCAGGCGCGGCGTCATGGTCACCAACACGCCCGACGTCCTGACCGAGGAAGTGGCGGACACGGCGATCGGACTTTTGATCAACACGGTGCGCGAACTTTACGCTGCCGAGAAATGGTTGCGCGACGGCAACTGGGTGAAGAAGGGCAACTACCGCCTGAGCCGGCTTACTTTAAGGGGCCGCCGTGTAGGCATCTTCGGCATGGGCCGCATCGGTCTTGCCGTCGCTCGCCGCGTCGAGGCTTTCGGGCTGCCGGTCGCCTACCATAACCGCCGCAAGGTCGAAGGCCTGGCCTACGAGTACCATTCGACGCTGAAGAGCCTCGCGGAAGCGGTAGACACCTTGATTTGCGTGGCGCCCGGTGGCGTCTCAACCGAGAAGGCGGTCAATGCCGAGGTGCTGTCGGCGCTGGGTTCGAACGGTGTCCTGATCAACATCGGCCGCGGTAGCGTGGTGGACGAGGCGGCGCTCGCCTCCGCCCTCAAGGATGGCGTCATCGCGGCGACCGGGCTCGATGTCTTTGCCGACGAACCGAATGTGCCGTGGGGGCTGCTCGACGCGCCCAACGCATCGCTTCTGCCGCATGTCGGCTCCGCTTCCGAACATACGCGCCGCGCCATGGCGGATCTGTGCGTCGACAATCTCGTGTCCTGGTTCGCGGAGCGCCGGCCGCTGACCCCGGTGCCGGAGACGATCAACGTCAAACCGCGTGTTTGATGGCCGGATTTTAACATCCGTTAACGCCGGCTTAACCCTCTGAAATCATTCTGCATATGGTTAATGGGTGGAGAATCAGAGTGAAGTTGCTTGCCGGTTTGGTTGCGTCGGCCGCGTTGTTTGGAGGATCACAGTTTCTGCATGACGGTGACGGCCAGGGTTTGGCTAGGGAGATCGCTACATCCAGCACTTACACGTTGACGGCCAATGGCGACGAGGCGGCATGCGCCGTCCGGCGCGGCGCCGAGGTCGCGGACGGTCTGTCTCGGCTCACGGTCTCCCAGAACTGCCGCGATCTGATGCCCGGCATAGAGCGCGTGAAATTCTGGCGCGAGCAGGCTGACGGCTCCGTCGCCTTCAGCGAAAATGGCGTCGATCCGATCGTCACCTTCGGTGTCGCCGATGGCGACGGCTACGAATCCTACGCGCCGGCGAACCCGCTGCTGGCTCTGGCGGCGAGTGGACGTTAATCGGCAAAGCGTGGCTGTTTTGCAACTCCAGATTGGAAACAATCGCCAAGATACTCGCGCGTCTTGCGCGGCCGTCTGATTTTTGTAGTTTGGCTGCGGGTTTCTTGGGGGTTTTTATGAAGTCGATTCTTGTTGCGTGTACTATTCTCATAGCGCTTCCGGGCGGTGCATTCGCCGCTGATGCTCTTGTCTCTCCTCCCACAGTTTACGACTGGAGCGGCTTCTATGGCGGCGTCCAGACCGGTTATGGCTGGGGCCGCGTCAAGAGTCACGATGAAAGCAAATCCACTGGTAATTCCGATTGGGCCGACACCTGGAACAGCAACGGGGTTCTGGGTGGCATCCACCTTGGTTACAACCAGGCCTACGATTCATTAGTTCTCGGCGCCGAAGCCGACATCGAAGCTTCGGGGATGAGCGGCTCCGTGGATTCCAGATTCGCTGGAAACATCAACACCAAGATAGACGTTCAGGGCTCGTTGCGGGCTCGCCTCGGCTATGCAATGGGCCCGGCTCTTCTATATGCAACAGGTGGTCTGGCCGTAGCGCACTTCAAGACCCACTACGTTGAGGGTACGACGACCGACAGTTCATCCAACACCAAAGCCGGATGGACGCTGGGCGCTGGTGTCGAGTATGCCTTCGCGCCGAATTGGACCACGCGTGTTGAATATCGCTACAGCGATTTTGGTAAGTTCACTGACAATCCGGCGACCGACAGCGGCTATCTGTACCCGACGCATATGACGACAAACACCGTCCGCGTCGGCTTCAGCTACAAATTCTGATAACGATTGAGTGCAGGGGCGGCACAGAGCCGCCCTTGTCTCTTTACTCCGCCGCCGCGCGGGCGCCGGCTTTCGCCGCCGCGTGCAGGCGCACGGCATCGCCGAAGGCGCGGAAAATTTTGGCCGAGGCGTTGTCCGACTTCACCCAGTACTCCGGGTGCCACTGGACGCCGACGGCGAAGGCGCGAGAATCCTTGGCCGACACCGCCTCGACGGTGCCGTCGCTTGCCACTGCCTCGATCTGCAGTTTCGCACCGAGCCGCTCGGCAGCCTGGCGGTGCACGGAATTGACCATGATCTCGCCGGCGCCGAACACGCCCGCGAGGCAGCTGCCCGGCTTGATCGTCACTTTCTGCCGGATGCCGAACCGCTCGTCCTGGTCGTCGCTTGCCGGCGCGCGGTGGTCGAGCGAGCCTTCGCGTTCCTGGATCTCGGTGGCGAGGGTGCCGCCAAGCGCAACGTTCATCTCCTGGATGCCGCGGCAGATGGCAAGCAGCGGCACGCCGCGCTCGATCGCCTTGCGGATCAGCGGCAAAGTGGTTGCGTCGCGCGCGGGGTCATAGGGCCCGTTCTTTTCGCTCGCGTCGCCACCATAGAGCGACGGATGCACATTCGACTTCGAGCCGGTGACCATGACGCCGTCGACCGAGGACAGCAACTCGTCGAAATCCAGCCGGTCGCCGAAGGATGGCACCAGCACCGGGAAAACGCCGGCGCCCGCGATTGCCGCCTCCAGATATTGCTGTGGGGCGGCATGCCAGGTGTAATTGTCGAACTGGCGAACGTCGGTCGAAATGGCGACGAGCGGCTGCTGCATTTTGGGTTTGGTTTCCATCAAACGGTTTGTCCTGCCCGCAAAATAGGCGATCCCTCGCGGCTTTTCCATGGCAAGTTTCGTCGCCTTGCATGGGCCACCGAACGGGTGTGTGAAGGCGATTGAGCGGCCTTGCTGTCAACCGCGTTGCGGCACCACCAGGACTTTGACCTCGCCCGGCACGGGCGGGCCTGCGATCACAGCAGCGGCCTCGTCGAGCGAGACCTGCCTCGAGATGAGCTTGTCGATCTCGATCGCACCCGCGGCAATGAGCTCGGCGGCTCGCCTGTGCGTGTACGGGTTGAGGAAGGAGCCGAGCACCCTCAGTTCACGGAACAGCAGGTCGAACGGCTCGAACGCCGCTAACATGCCTTGAGGCGTCACGCCGATGATGATGACCGTGCCGCCGGGCCTAGCCAGCCGCATCGACTGCTCGACGGTTTCCCTGACACCGGCGCATTCGAGCACCACGTCGACACCGCCGGGCACCAGGCCCGCCGGCCCGCTGATGGTGTCGATGACATCGATGGCAGAGGGATCGACCGTCGCTGTCGCGCCGAGTTCCTCGGCGAGCGCCCGCCGCGACGCTTGCCTGGTCGAAAGGATTACGGTCGCAGCACCCGCAAGTCGTGCCAATTGCACGGTGAGCAGCCCGATCACGCCGCCGCCGAGCACCACGACCGAGGCTCCCGGCCTGATTTCGGCCAGGTCCACGCCATGCAGGCAACAGGCCAGTGGCTCGCAGAAGGCTCCGTGCATCGGGTTCAGCCCAGCTGGCAGCAGGAATGCCTGCTTCTGCGGCATCACGACATAGTCGGCGAAGCCGCCGTCGCGATGAATGCCGATGGCGCTAAGGTTGCGGCAGAGATTGACGCGCCCCGCATGACAGTGGCTGCAACGCCCACAGGCTATGTTCGGATCGCCGGTGACCCTGTCGCCCACGGAAAAGCCGGACACCGATGAGCCGATAGCCTCGACGATGCCGGAAAATTCATGTCCTGGCGTTACCGGCGGCCTGCAGGGAAACTCGCCGTGAAAAAGGTGGCGATCGGTACCGCAGACGCCGCACGCCTCGACGCGCACCAGAAGCTCGTCCGGCCCGGGCGAGGGCTTGGCCATTTCGCGCAGGGCGATTACGCCCACGGCCTCGAGGCGCAACGCTTTCATGACCGTTTCTCCGCCGTGGCGGGAAGGATCAGCCACTATGTCCATTCGCAGAAATCCGTTCGCCAAGCCGCGCAATTCGGCCAAACCGTATGCAGGGCGGCTCGGATGGTCAACAGTGCAGGGCCACGGCTTCGTTACGGTGCTTCAAGGTCTAATTGAACCGCGGGACCCTCGTCATACGATCTTGGCCTGGTCGCGGCCTGCGCCGATCAGCACCAGCATGGCGACCAGGAACAGATACATCCAGGCATCGCGCCACTCGAGCGGGAAGTAGCCGGCCCAGAGCGATTCCGCCATGCCGAAGGCCGCGGCGCCGAACGCCGCCCTGAGCGGCGACATGTAGCCGCCGACCGCGGTCACGAACAGGATCTTGAGGCCGTAGACCAGACCGGTGCCGAAGCTGATGTTGCCGTAATAGAGGCCTGCGAGCACCCCGGCCATGGCCGCGCAGAAGCCGCCGAACAGCACCGCGCGGCGGAACACGGCGCGCACGTCGATGCCGCACATCGCCGCCGCCTTCGGGTCGTCGGACACGGCGCGCCAGGCGCGACCGAAGCGCGACCGGGAAAAGAACCAGGCGGCCAGCGCCACGACCGCGACCACGGCCGCGCAGTCGAGGAGCTGAATGACGGTGAGCGTCACCTTGAAGCCGGCGCCTTCGGCGAAGATCACGGGATCGGCCAGCATCGGCGGTAGCCACAGATCGTGCGTGTTGGCCGCGATGCGGCTTGCCTCGGACAGGAACAGCAAGATGCCGAGCGTCGTCACCACGATGGCGTTGGGCGACCGGTCGGCAAGCCTCTCGAAGACGCTGCGCGACAAGATATGGCTGATCAGCGCGGCGTAGAGCAGGGCCGCGACCACGCCAAGCGCCACCGAGGCGAACAGCGTCAGCCACAGCGCCTGGTAGCCGAAGGCGGCAGTAAGGATCATCGTCTGGCCGCAAAAGGCAAACAACGCCCCATAGGCAAGGTTGGTGCGGTGCAGGATGCCGTTGGTCAGCACGTAACCAAAGGCGAGCAGAGCATAGAGCGCGCCCGAATGCAGCCCGTTCAGAACCTGCTGGAAGAAATAGAGCATGCGACATCCTACGGCCGATGGATCCGGGCCGCCGGAAAAGTTGCACTCGGATTCTAACTTGTCAAATGCGTTTTATCGGTTAGATTCCAGCTATGACAGTCTCCTGGACCCCGCATCGCTTCACAGGTGGCATTCTCGCCCTGGACACGGCGAACACGGTCGTACTGCGCAACGATCCGGAAAAGACCTTCGACCGTTTCGACGATCCGGCCGAGATCGCCCGCTTCGCCGAGGCCGCGAGTGGCTTTCGCGCGGCCGAGCTCGGCGGCCGGCGGCTCAGGGCCCCTGATCCGGGCGACATAAAGCCAGCTGTCGTTTCGATGCGCGAAGCAACCGATCGACTGTTTCGCCATGCCGTGTCGAAAGGCGCGATTGCCGTCGAGCTTCTGCCGGAGTTTCTCGCGGCCTGCGCGACCGGATTGTCAGGCAGCTCTGCCGAAATCGGTGCGCCCGGTCAGCCGTTCGGCGACCCGGCGACGCCCATCGCCTTCGAGGCGGCGCTTGCCGTCTCCGCCCTCTCGCTGCTGCGCGACGAAACCATCGCCAGGCTCAGGATCTGTCCCAACTGCAGCTGGCTGTTCATCGACCGCAGCCGCAACTCCAGCCGTCTCTGGTGCGACATGGCCGTCTGCGGCAACCGCCAGAAAGCGAACCGTCATTATCGCCGCCGCACGGCGGTCAGGGAGGCCTCCAATGACTAGCAGGTTTTCACGTTCGATCGTTCTCGGCGCCGCCTTGATCGCCTCCGTGGCGCTCGGCGCCTGTCGTGACACCGGCAAGGATCAGCTCTTCGCCATTTCCGGCAAGCTGTTCGAATTCAACTACAGGCTCGGCATCGCCACCTATGTCATCACGCTGAGGCCGCTGCGGCCCATGGTCGAAGGGCAGGTCGCCATCGTGAATTTCCAGAACCCGGCCGGCGGCGACCCGATCATCGTCAACCAGAAGATCTGGCCGAAATTGCCGCACATCACCCTGACCAGCCCGCCGCTCACTTGCGTCGTCAAGGACAAACCCTATGCCGTCTCGATCCGCATCGAGGATTCAAGCGGTACCTTGCTTCAAAGCATCGACACCACGATGGCCTCTACGGAAGATCAATCCATGCTGCCCGACCGGCCGCTCGTCATCGGGCCGAAATACGAGCTCAATCCCGACCTGGCCGGCCACCCGGACGGCAAGCTGCCCGACGCGCCGAAGCCGGACTGCTCGAAAGCGGTCTGACGGCGCCGGCCGCTTGAAATTTTCGTGCTTTGCAAGGCGCCTGGCGTGATCTTGAATGCGGCCGCCGACTGCCAGCGGATCATTTGTTGCGTCTCGGCTGGCATCTGCGATTTTGTTTGACCTCTCCCGCGCGGGAAGAAAGACTGCGGCGTCCCACCCGGCGCTGGTCGCTTCGTTTGAAGCGCGCCTCCGCGAAGGAAATGCCTGATGACGCTGCACGACGTCGCGCTCGACGACAAGTTCGACCTGGGCAAGGAGCGCGTCTTCCTGTCCGGCGCGCAGGCCGTCGTGCGCATGCTCTTGATGCAGCGCGAGCGCGACCGCCGCGCCGGCCTCAACACCGCGGGTTTCGTCTCGGGCTACCGCGGCTCGCCGCTCGGCGGCCTCGACATGCAGCTGTGGCGGGCAAAGAGGCAGCTTGCCGAGGCCGACATCGTCTTCCAGCCCGGCCTCAACGAGGAACTGGCCGCCACCGCCTGCTGGGGCTCGCAGCAGACTGAGTTGCTCGGCGAGGGCACCCATGACGGCGTCTTTTCGGTCTGGTACGGCAAGGGGCCGGGCGTCGACCGCTCCGGCGACGTCTTCCGCCACGCCAATCTCGCCGGCTCCTCGAAGCATGGCGGCGTGTTGGCCCTGATGGGCGACGACCATATGGCCGAGTCCTCGACCAACGCGCATGCCACCGAGTTCCTCTTCGTCGACACCATGGTGCCGATCCTCAATCCGGCCGGCGTCCAGGAGATCATCGACTACGGCCTCTACGGCTTTGCCATGTCGCGCTTCGCCGGCACCTGGGCGGCGATCAAATGCGTCAAGGACAACATCGAATCGAC
>NZ_JANINM010000008.1 GCF_024509055.1 Mesorhizobium sp.
AAGACCGACTTGTCCTGCGTGTAGGTGACGTGCATGCCTTCCGGCATCGTCTTGACGAAGGCGTCCGAGACGGCACGCACATGGTTCAGCGTGTCGATCAGGTTGGCGCCGATGCGCTTCTTCACCTCGATGGCGATCGCCGGCTTGCCGTCGAGGCGGGTGACGGTCTCGGCGTCCTTGAAGGTCGAGCGCACCGTGGCGATGTCTTTGGCCTGCACGACGGCATTGGGCGTGGCCACCACCGGCAGGTTGGCGACATCCTCGGGCGTCTCGATCAGCGACGGCACCTTGACCGCGTATTTGCCTTCGGAGCCCTCGAGGTTACCGGCGGCGACCAGGCTGTTGGACGCGCCGACGCCTTGCATGACCTGGTCGAGCTGCAGCCCATAGGACGACAGCTTCACCGGGTCAATGACGACCTCGACCAGGTCGTCGCGCGATCCCTGGAGCGAGCCTTCCAGCACGCCAGGCACTTCCTCGATGCGGTCGCGCAATTCGCGCGCGGCGGAGGCCAGCACGCGCTCCGGCAGATCGCCCGAAAGGGTCACGACAAGGACCGGGAATTCGGAAACGTTGACTTCGGTGACCACCGGCTCCTCGGCCGCCTGAGGCAGGTCGGCCTTGGCGTCCTGCACCTTGCTGCGCGTGTCCTGCAGAGCGGTCGCCAGGTTGGTCTGTGGCTGGAACTCGACCAGCACGTAGCCGCCACCCTGGAAGGCGGCAGAGCGCATCTCCTTGAGCCCCTTGAGGCTCTTCAGCTTGGTCTCCATCGGCCGCAGCAGCAGCCGCTCCGAGTCTTCCGGCGAGATGCCCTGGTAGATCAGGCTGACATACATCATCGGAATCGGAACGTCGGGCTCCGCTTCCTTTGGCGTCGACTGATAGGCCACCCAACCCGCGACCAGCAGGAACATCAACGCCGATATGGTGAGACGGGCGTTGTTTATGGCGAGTCTGACGATGTCCATGGCTTATGCCTGCTGTTTCTCGGAAAGCCGCGATAACTAGCGGTGGCGCCGGAGAGCGGGCGCCACACGGGTCGCGCTACTGCGTGCCGGCGGTGGCTTCGCCGATCAGCTTGTTGATCGTCGCCTGGTCGGCCTGGACGGGTTTCACCAGATCGCCTTCCTTGACCAGTTCCTGACCGGCCACGATGACGCGGGCCTCGTCGGGAATTCCGCCAAGCACCAGCCCATGCGGCGTGTCGTCCACCAGGTCGATCGGGAAGAAGGCGACCTTGTCGTCCTTGCCGACGGCGCGGATGCCGAGGTCGCCCTTGTCGCCCAGCGTCACCACCGAACGCGGCAGCATCACCGCGTCGGTCGGCTCGGCGCTGAGCGTGATTTCGGCCGTCATGCCGGCGGGAATGGAGCCGTCGCCATTGGGGATAGCCACCTCGACGCGGAAGGTGCGGGTCTGCGACGACGCATCGCGACTGATGTAGCGCACCGTGCCGGTGACTTTCTGATCGTTCACGAGGCGCACGTCGGCCTGGTCGCCGATCTTGATGTAACGCAGGTCGCGCTCGCTGATCTCGCCACGCGCGATGATCGGATCGAGCTTGAGGATCGTCGCCACTTCGCCGCCCTGCATCACCGAGCTGCCGAGTTCCACCGGCACGCGGTCGATGACGCCGTCGAACGGCGCCTTGACCTCGTTGCGGTCGAGCTCGGCTTGCGCCGTTTCCAGCATCGACTGCGCCGCCGTCAGGTTCGAACGCGCGGTGTCGAGCTGCAGCTTGGGCAGGTTGCCGGTCTTGGCCAGTCGCTCGGCGGCATCGAGCTCGGCCTTGCGCTGCGCCAGAAGCTGTTTGGCGTTGTCGACGTTCGAGATTTTCTCTTCGGCGGCGAGCATCAGCACCAACTCGCCGGTCTTGACGTGCTGGCCCTGCTTGACGGGCAGCTTGTCGATGACGCCGGCGACACGCGTGGCAAGCACGGCGCGCTTGTCCGCCTCGGTCAGGCCGGAAATGCGGATGGCGCGCGCATAGGTCTTGCGCGGCGGCATCACCACGGCGACGGTGCGCAACGGCGGCTTCTTCTGCTCCGCTTCAGCCGCGTTCGGCTTGCCGGTCTCTTGTGCCTTCGTGGCGTCCGCCGCCTTGGCATTGTCAGCCGCGGCGCTGCCTACGGATGAAAACTCACCGGTTCCCATCCAGGCTGCGAATCCGATGAGCACGGCAATGGCTGCAAGCTTGTGAAACCTGATTTTCGGCATCGTCATTTTTCCGTTGCGGGCTTGGCGAGGTCGGCGCTTCCACTTCCCCGGGCGCGCGGCCGATATGGGTGCGCGCGAAGCCATATTCAATTTGCCGTGATCGGCGAAGCGCCGCTTCTATCTCAAAGTTGCAGCGCAATATAGTGAGAAAAGTTACGGGACCATTGCGCCTTCCGGGATAGCACACCCATAATTTTCAAGGTTTTAGCCAACCGGGCACCTGTCTTTTGCTGATCCGGCGACATTTTCCGCCGGCTCGCGAACTCGGTGGCAACAGGCGTCAGCATGATGCACAGGCACTACCTGAGGTAGCCGTCGCTGAGGACTTGAGTCGGCGGAATCCGCGCGGAACTGCGGTGAGCCGTCGTCAAGTAATAAGGTTCAGCAACCGGAAGAGCCGCTCGAACGTCCTGCCATAGGGCGGGCGCAACAGACTGCCGGCGCTCAACCCGGACTGGATGAAGATCGGCTTCTCCTTGCTGAAGGTCCGGAATCCCCACTCGCCGTGATAGGCGCCCGTGCCGCTGGCGCCGATGCCGCCGAACGGCTGCCGCTCCTGCACCAGATGCATCATGCAGTCGTTGACGGTCACACCGCCGGCAACCGTTTCCCGCATCACCCTCTGGCGATTACCGCTGTCCTTGCCGAACCAGTAAAGTGCGAGCGGCCGCTCCGCCCGGTTCACATGCTCGATTGCATCGTCGACCGAGCCGTATTCGATGATCGGTAGCACAGGCCCGAAGATCTCCTCACGCATCAGCCGCGAGTTGTCGCCGGCATTCCTGACCAGCACCGGCGCCATCTTTCGATCGGTCACGCCGAGCTTCTCGTTCGCCGGATTGACCTCGGTAATATCGGCGCCGCTTTCGCGCGCCTCCACGACCATGTCGGCCAGCCGCTGGCGGTGCCGCTCGCTGATGATGGCGGTGTAATCGGGATTGTCGCGCAGCGTCGGGTAGAGCCGCGCCATCGCGACGGCGAGCTTCGCGGCGATGTCGGCCCCTCTTCCCTGTGGAACCATCAGGTAGTCGGGGGCGATGCAGGTCTGGCCGGCGTTGAGGAGCTTGCCATAGGCGAGGCTCGACACAGCCGAGTCGAGATCGCAGGACGGATCGAAGATCGCCGGCGACTTGCCGCCGAGCTCGAGCGTCACCGGCGTCAGGTTGACGGCGGCGGCCTGCGCCACCAGGCGGCCGACGGCGGTCGAGCCCGTGAACAACAGATGGTCGAACGGCAGCGAGACGAACGCCTTGCCGACCTCGGCGTCGCCGGTCACCACGCTCATTTCGTTCGCCGCGAAATGCTCTTCGACCAGACGGGCCAGCAAATGTGAGAATTTCGGCGACAGCTCTGAAGGTTTGATCAGCACGCGGTTGCCGGCGGCCAAAGCCGCGGTCGCCGGTGCTATGGCAAGTTGGAACGGATAGTTCCAGGGCGAGACGATGCCGACGACGCCTAGCGGCTGCGGCAGAAGGCGGTTCCGTCCGGGCAGGAAGGGCAGGCTGGTGGCGACGCGGCGCTCGCGCATCCAGCCGCGCAGATGCGACAGGGCATGTCTTATGCCGGCGCGGACGACGAACAGCTCCGCCAGCCGCGTTTCCTGCGCCGAACGGCCGGAGAAATCGCTGTCGATCGCCGCGCAGATTTCGGCCTCATGCTTTTCGGTCAGGGCCAGCAGGCGCTTCAACCGGTCCTTCCGCACAACGAGGCCGGGAAAGGGCTCTTTCTCGAAGGCCCTGCACTGCGCTTCAAAGCTGACTCCGAGAGCGTTCTGTCTGGTCTGCAGCACCGCTACCTCCCGTTTACGTTCAGGTAAGAGTACATCGCCCCACAAACCGAATCCAGCGCCCCCGGTCCCGTTCGGCGACAGGCTTAAAGACGAATGACGACCCTTGGCTATTCGGATCGCCGGAAGACTTCGCTGATCGTCTTGATCGAGCCGGCATCCTTCACGCGGTAGCCGGGAAGTTTGGAGATCGCGCTATGGAACTCCTCGCCACGCATGATGGCGAGGACGCGCTGGACAGCTTCGACCTCGAGGATCTGCTTCTTGCAGACGAAGAAATAGTCCTCGGTCAGCACCCGCACGAAATCGAGCCCGAACTGCCTGGCGGCCGCCTCCACGCCGAAGGCGACATCCGCGAGATCGCTGGCGACATAGGCGGCGACCGCCGCATGCGTGAATTCGGAATGCTCGTAACCGTTGATACGCGTGCCATCCAGCCCATGCTGCGCGAGCAACTGCTCGAACAGCAGCCGTGTCCCGGAATCCGGATCGCGGTTGACGAAGCGTATCTGCGGATCGAGCAGCCGCTCCAGCGAGGTGATGCCGAGCGGATTGCCGCGCCTGACCATGAGGCCCATCTCGCGCGTCACGAAGCTGATGACGCGGTGGAGATTGGGCGTCAGCCAGCCCTTGCTGGCGGCGATCGCACGCTTGCGCAACTCGCCCTGCGGCAAATGCAGGCCCGCGAGATCGCAACCGTCATGCGCCAGCGAGGCGAGCGAATTCTGGTTGCTGACATAGCGGAAGTCGACGCCGATGTCCGGCTCGCGGCTCAGTATCTCGCGCAGTTTGGGGACCGCGAAACCGTGGCTGGCGTGCACCCTCAGCACCAGCGGGCCGTGGGGCAGCATCTGATTGATCTCGGTTTCCAGCTCCTGGGAGAGGTTCTGCAGCAGGGGACGAAGCCTCGCCTCCAGCCGCTGCCCGGCCCAGACCAGCTTGTCGCCGAACGGCGTCAGGCTGGTGCCGCTACCTTGCTTGCGCACCACGAGCGGCATGTTGAAGAACTCCGACCATTTCTCGATCAGGTTCCAGGCGTGCCTGTACGAGATATGCGCCTTGTCCGCCGCCGATGTGATCTTCCCGGTCGCTCTTATCTCGGCGAGGAAGTCGAGCATGATCTGCAGCGACTGCGCGTCCTCACGCCGCCTGAAGCGCCATACCGGGTCGATCTCGATCTGGATCATAGCCATCTCCTCCCCCTATGCCGCCTGAGTCGATAATATGCATTAAAGTTCATATCTCGTGAAACTTTCATAGGAACCGAACTTCATATGTAACCGCCGCGGCATAGGCACCAGATATCATATTCCCCAAGTATTTGCGAAGGGATAGGCTGTATGTGACGTTCGTATTCGCCGGATGGTTTCATCGCAAGATATGCAATGAAGTTCATATTCAGGCGCAGAGGAGAAAAAGATGCTTACCCGGCTTTCCGACCAGACGCACAATCTGCTGATCGATGGGCAGCGCGTCGGCGCCCTTTCAGGCCGCACCTTCGAGACCATCAACCCCGCCACCGGGGCGGTGCTCGCCAAGGTCGCCGAGGCCGGCATCGAGGACATTGACGCCGCGGTGCGCTCGGCCCGCGCGGCGTTCGAAGGCCCTTGGAAGCGCATGCGCGCGGCGGAGCGCGGACAGCTGCTTCTGAAGCTGGCCGAGCTCATCCGGCGCGACGAGGACGAGCTGGTCAACCTGGAAAGCCTCGATTCCGGCAAGCCGGTCTCGGCCATCCGCCGTCAGGACCTGCCAGCCGTCATCGACACCCTCGTCTACTACGCCGGCATGGCCGACAAGATAAACGGCCAGGTCATTCCTGCCCGCACCGACGCCTTGACCTATACGGTGCGCGAGCCGCTCGGCGTCGTCGCCGCGATCATCCCGTGGAACTTCCCGCTGATGATCGGCATGTGGAAGATCGCGCCGGCATTGGCCTGCGGCTGCACCGTGGTGCTGAAGCCGGCCGAGATCACGCCGCTGACGGCGCTCAGGATCGGCGAGCTGGCGCTCGAGGCGGGCTTTCCCGCCGGCGTCCTCAATGTCGTCCCCGGCTTCGGCAAGGTCGCCGGCCAGGCGCTGGTCGACCATCCCGATGTCGACAAGATCACCTTCACCGGCTCGCCGGTCGTCGGCCGCCAGATTCTGCAGGGCGCATCCGGCAACCTCAAGCGCGTGACGCTGGAGCTTGGCGGCAAATCCGCCAACATCATCTTCCCCGACGCCGACCTCGACGCCGCGGTCAAGGCCGCCGGTTCGGGCATCTTCTTCAACACAGGCCAGGTCTGCTCGGCCGGTTCGCGCATCCTGGCGCATGAGTCCGTCTATGACGAGGTCGTTCAGCGGCTGGCGGCCCGTGCGGAGTCGACCCGCATAGGCAACCCGCTGGAGACGTCGACCGCAATGGGTCCGCTGGTCTCCGAAGTGCAGATGAAGCGCGTGCTCAACTATATCGACATCGGCCGCAACGAAGGCGCCTCGCTGGTGACCGGTGGCTCGCGCCACGGCGATGTCGGCTACTTCGTCAAGCCGACCGTCTTTGCCAATGTCGAGCACCAGATGCGCATCTCGCAGGAAGAGATTTTTGGACCTGTCGCGACCGTCATCAAGTTCAAGGATGAGGCCCACGCCCTGCGCCTTGCAAACGGCACCGTCTACAGCCTCGCCGCCGGCGTCTGGAGCGCTGACATCGGGCGCGTCCATCGCTTCGCTAGGGACCTGAAGGCAGGCACGGTCTGGGTCAACACCTACGGACCGACCGACATCCGCCTGCCCTGGGGCGGCTCGCGCGATTCAGGTTTCGGCCGCGAACATGGCGACGCGGCAATCGAGAACTTCACCGAACAGAAGGTCGTATGGATCCAGACCGGCAAGTGACCGCGCCGCCGGCCTGAAACTCCCAAATCCTCAAGAACCACCCAACCTTCGCTGGCCACGGCCAGCGCGGGATCGCCCTGACTTTGCCCAAGCATAAGGAACCCAATCATGCGTCTTGCAATCATCGGACAGCAGGCCTTTGGCAAAAGCGTGCTGGAAGCGTTTCTGGCGCGCGGCGACGACGTCGCCGGCGTGTTCTGTGCCCCCGAGAAGCCCGGCTCGCGGCCCGATCCGCTGCGCCTTGCCGCCGAGGAACACGGGCTGAAGCTGTTCCAGCTGCCCAGCCTGAAGGGCGAAGCCGCCGAAACGGCGCTGCGCGAGCTCGACGTCGAGATCGCCGTCATGGCCTATGTGCTGCAATTCGCGCCGCAAAGCTTCGTCAACATCCCCACCCACGGCACCATCCAGTACCATCCCTCGCTGCTGCCGAGATACCGCGGTCCGAGCTCGATCAACTGGCCGCTGATCAAGGGCGACAACCAGACCGGCCTCACCATCTTCCGGCCGACGGACGGCCTCGACGAAGGCCCCGTGCTGCTGCAGGTGACCGTCGGCATCGGCGCGGAGGACACGCTTGGCAGCGTCTATTTCGACCGTCTCTTCCCGCTCGGCGTCCAGGCCATGCTGGACGCCGCCGACCTCGTCGTCTCGGGCCGGCATCAGGAGATTCCGCAGGACGAATCCCAGGCGAGCTACGAAGGCTGGTGCAAGGACGCCGAAGCCAGGATCAACT
>NZ_JANINM010000009.1 GCF_024509055.1 Mesorhizobium sp.
TCCATCACCTGCGCGCGGGTGATGCGCGGCATGAACTCCATCGAAAAGGCGGTGATGCCGGCCTTGGCCATGGCAGCGACGGCCGCGTCGTTGCCGTAGGGGTCCATGATGGCGATGACGGCGGCGCCGGACTTGTAGCCCTTGAGCTCGGCCTCCGTTGGCCGGCGCACTTTCAACACCACGTCGGCCTTGGCGGCATCGCCGGCCTGGCCGATGGCGGCGCCGGCGCCGGCAAAATCCTGATCGGTGATGCGCGAAGCCAGGCCCGCGCCTTTCTCAACGATCACATCGAAGCCCAGGCCCGCCAGCCGTTTCACCGTATCCGGCGAGGCCGCCACACGCGGCTCGTTGGCGTCAACCTCACGAGGGATGAATACAGTCTGTCCCACCGCATGATCCTTTCGGCTGGAACCCTGATGCGCCAGGCGTCATCCGGGCCTCCGGCGGCGCCAAAGGCAACTGGGTTTGGAGGGTCTACCGCAAAATGAAGGCGCCGATGGCCATGATCAGGATGAACAGTATGGCCGCCGAGAAGAAGCCGCCGGCGAAGAAGCCGAAGGCCATCGCGATGAGTATGCCGGCGCAGAAAAGAGAGCCGTATTTGGCGAGCGCGAGGAAGCCATGATAGGTGCGATCGTGCTCGGCATAGTCCATCTGCGCGCCCAGTTCGACAGGACCGGTCGGCGAGTGATCAGCCATAGGAATTCCCCTTCGAAGATGCCTCTGAGGCACATAGCGAAAAGCCGACAGGAGAGCAATGGCGCTATTGCCGCACGGCCGGAGAGAACAGCCTCAAAGGAAAGTTGAAACCGCGAACGGACGGCCTGCACGCAAACGGAGGCCGATACTGGTCTCAGCTGGCTAGATGCGGGAAAAGTCCGAGCAATCCGACGACGATCAGGTACAGAGCGACGATGTAATTCAGCAGGCGCGGCATTATCAGGATCAGCACGCCGGCGATCAGCGAGATCAGCGGCGTGAGAGCGAATGAGTGGATGGTCATGTCGATATCCTTTCATGTGACGACCCGGCACAAAGGCTTGCCGGACCATACCGTGGAAGCAACTGCTGCAACGCCTGATAACGGCGCAGCCGTCGGAAAGGTTCATGATGCCGGAAAGGAAGGGCGGCCGCTCAGGCGGCGTCGCGATAGTATTTCGCCGTCGGCACGATGGACAAAGGCGTCAGCCGGTTGATGGCCGGATTGCCGAACATCAGCCGCTGCTCCATCGGCGTCGACTTGAAGAATGGCAGCCGCTCGAGCGTCAGGCGCATGTTTTCGCCAGCCGGAATTTCGAACAGCGCGATCGGGGCGAGGACGCCTGGAAACAGCTTGGCCTCGCTTCTTTGCACGGCATTGAAGAAGCGCGCGTAGAAGGCGGAATGCTCAAGCTTCACCGGCGTAAGCACCGAGTCCTGACCGAAATAGCAGGAGGCGACCATGGCGATCCTGAGCGTCAGGAAAGGCAACACCCCAGGTGCCGGCGCGCTGTCGGGGTCAGTCGCGAAGCGGGTGCCGTCGATGAAGGTTTCCCCGCGAGCCAGCCGTGGGAGCAATACTTCCGGATAGGCGTTGACCGAAGGTGAGTCCGCCTGCTCGCTGGAAATATAGTGAAAGCGCAATGTGCTGACCAATTCACCGTAACAATAGACACCGAACCGGTAAGAATTAGGGAGATTGTCCCAGCGGTCCTCGAACATCCCGCTGGCAAGAGGCCCGCACATACCTGAGCGCAGATAGGATTTATAGCGAAGCCGGTAGATCGCCTCAAGGTCTTCGCCGCCCGTGATCAGGCGATACTCCACATGCTCCAATAGCTGCATCATGGATCGGTTGAGTGCCGAGTCGATTCTCGCGCTGGCAGCAGCCGACGCACTCTTCCTCGCAGCATCCATTGTCAGTCCTCGAATTCCGCCTGCGGATAGGCTATTCGAGTTGAAATGAGACACAAGCTGAAAATTCGCGGTTGCTGATTTACCCTTCGTTAACCTTAATAACCCGGTCAGCTCCAGCTATCGACGTTGCTCAGGAAAAGAGCAAAATCGGGTCGGCGATGGTGACCCGAACCAAGTTCGCCGCAGGCCGCCAAAACCGCCGCAGATGGAAACACCGGCGCCCTGCCGGTCCAATATTCGGCGGAATTTTTCGGGTTGCTGCAACGCCTTGTTTTTAGCCAGCTTCCAGGCCCGCTTCGCAGGCTTTGCAGGACACTCTCTGAAAGTGTGTCGCGCCTGCGTCAGCTGGCCGTCCGTTTGCCGGCAAGACGCAGGTCCGCGGCGAACGGCCAGGTGACGTTCGACATCGTCTCGATGCCGGAAGCGCTGAGCGCCGCGCCGAACAGGAAGCCTTGCACCAGATCAGGCTTGACCGAATGCACCAGAATCTTCAGCTGCTCGAAGGTCTCGACCCCTTCGATGGTAACGACCAGGCCCAATGTCCTGGTCAGGCCGACGATACCCTTCAGAAGGTCGAGCGACTGGGAATTCTGGTTCACGTCGATCAGGAACGAGCGGTCGATCTTGATCTTGTCCAGCGGCAGCTTGTGGAGATAGCTCAAGCTGGAATAGCCGGTGCCGAAATCGTCGAGCGCGATGCGCACGCCGAGGGCCTTCAATTCCTCGATCAACTCGCGCGTCAGCGATTTGTCGTCGAGCAGCGCCGTCTCGGTCACCTCGATTTCGAGCCGGTGCGCTGCCAGGCCCGACACGGCCAGCGCGTCCCTGACCTTCTGGACGATGTCGCGGTTGCGGAAGTCCTTGGCCGAGAGGTTGACCGACACACTGGTCTGCGCCGGCCATTTCGAGCATTCGGCGCAAGCCGCTTCCAGGACGAAGGTGCTGATGTCGGAGACGATGCCCATCTCCTCGGCCAGCGGGATGAAGACGCTGGGCGAGATCGGGCCGAGGTCGGGGTGATCCCAACGGCAGAGCGCCTCACAGCTGGCGATACGCATGGTGCTCATCGCCACGATCGGCTGATAGACGACCCGCAACTCCTTGTTCTGCACAGCGCTGCGCAGATCGGCCTTCATCAGCTGGCGATTGCGGAAGGCGGCGTCCATGGCTGCCTCGAACAGGCGCCAGCTGTTCTTGCCGAGCTCCTTGGCCTTGTAGAGCGCGAGGTCCGCCTTGACGATCATGGCATCGACATCGCTGTCCTTGACCTTGGACAGCACGGCGCCGCCGCTGGTCTGGATGCGCAGCCCGTGGCCGGCGACGTCGACCTCTCCCTGCAGGTCCGCGAATATCTCGTCGAGCAGGCTGTCGAGGTGGCTCTCGTCCTCGATGCGGTCGAAATAGATCATGAACTCGTCGCCGCCGAAACGGCTGACATTGATGCCTTGCCCGGCGACCGCCGCCAGCCGCTCGGCGACGGCATAGATCAGCCCGTCGCCGACCGGGTGGCCGAGCGTGTCGTTGACGCTCTTGAAATCGTCGAGGTCGAGCACGGCGAGACCACAGAGGCGGTCACGGTCGCCGGAGGCCATGGCCTCGCCGACCAGCTCGTGGAAATAGGCGCGGTTCGGCAAGCCGGTCAGGTTGTCGTAGCGCGCCATGAAGCGGATCTTCTCCTCCGCCTCGACGCGTGCCGTCACATCCTCGAAGGTTATGACGCCCAGTTCCTGGCTGCCCTCGCGGGCGGAGAATTCGTAGTGCTGGCCGTTGGCGAGGGAAACCAGCACCTTGCGGTCGCGACCCTCGCGCAAGGCGCGCGTCAGTTGCGCCTCGATGTAGCGGCAGTCCTTCGGCGCCAGCATGCCGCCGGCGACGCCGCGCATCAGCAGGCCATGGATTGAGCGTCCGAGCAGCGCGTCGGCCGATTTCAGTGACATCAGGTGGGCGGCCTCGGCATTGGCCACCGCAACGCGCCCGTCGGGGCCTAGCATGACCAGGCCATGCGACATGGTGTTGAGCGCGCGGTCGAACCTGCGTGTGAGGTTCTTCGCCTGCTTGTGGCCGATGACGGCGGAGAACAGCACGTTGCGGACATGGTCGGCGCTGTTGATGGTGATGAAAGTCAACGGGATGATCATCAGGCCGAGCAGGACGGACGGGATGTCCATGCGCAGCAAGAGGCCGAGCGCCGCCGGACCGATGAAGGTCACGGAGAAAATCCGCACCATGCGCGGCGACCCGTAGTTGCGGCCAACGACGGTGACCAGGGTCGCAATGGTCAGCGACGTGGCCGCCAGTTCCGCGAAGGGATCGGGATAGACATAGATCGAGATGAAGCACAGCGAACCCAGGCCCAGGCCCTGCAAGCTGCCCTTGAGGATATAGTTGCGCTCCCACCCGCGCGCCTCTTCGACATTGGCTATCGTACCGCCCGTCTTCAGGAAGCTGCGAATACCGAAATAGCGGAAAAGGCTGATGGACAGCAGGACAAAAGAAAAGCCGAGAAACAGCGGATTCTGCGTCCGCCAATAGATCATGAACCCGAGGATCCAGTAGCAAACGCCACCGATCACCAGCATGTGGGCGTTGTCGAACAACGACCGCACAAACTGGATGTAAACATCCGCCGGGATGTTTTCGGTCTTTGTTCTGCCCATGCCGTCGGCCCAATACTAGGCCTTCTCATGCCATACCCGCCTTAAGAAAGGCTTAGAACAGCGGCCCGGCCCCGGCCTCCAAGGCTACGGAGGCGAGGAACCCGGCGGGAAATACGGCTTTCGGCGCACAATACGCGCGGTTTGCCTCACTCCGCCGCGCGAAGCGCCGGCTCCGGCGAGGCCTGTGCCAGGCGATCGAGCAGCCTCGAACGCTCCCCGGCCGCTTTTTCGGCGCTGGCCTGCCTGACATGGCCATAGCCGCGGATCAACGCCGGCACCGAGGCCAATGCCGCCGCGGCGTCGATCCTGCCTGGCGCCAGAGCGCCGGCGATCAAGTCGAGGTCGGCCTCATATTGCGCCAGCAACCGCCGTTCCGCGCGCCGCTCGGCGGAATAGCCGAAAATATCGAGGGCGGTCCCGCGCAGGGCCTTCATGGCGGAAAGCACACGGAAGCCCTTCATCATCCACGGGCCGAAGCTCGACTTCCTGGGCTGGCCATCATTGCCGCGCCGGCCGAGGATCGGCGGCGCGAGATGGAATTCCAGTCTGTCATAGCTCTGGAACTGCCTTGCGAGGTCGCTCGCGAAGGTGCCGTCGGTATAGAGCCTCGCCACCTCGTACTCGTCCTTGATCGCCATCAGCTTGAAGAGATTGCGGGCGGCGGCCTCGGTTACCGTCTTCGAGCCTGGAACGGCCTTGGCCTCGGCCGCACGCAGCGCCGCCAGCCTGTCGGCATAGCGCCTGCCATAGGCGGCGTTCTGGTAGGCGGTGAGGAAAGCGACGCGCCGGGCGATGATGTCGTCCAACGTCTCGGCGGGCGGCGGCGCCTGCTTGCCGGTCTGGCCGACCAGGCCGCGCACGAAGTCCGGCTGATGCGCGGCGCGACGGCCCCAACGGAAGGCAGCGACATTCATCGCCACTGCTTCGCCGTTCAATTCTATCGCCTTTTCAACGGCTTCGGCCGACAGCGGCAGGCCGCCATGCTGGAAGGCGAAGCCCAGCATGAACATGTTGGCGCCGAGCGAGTTGCCGAACAGCGCGGTGGCCGTGCGGGTGGCGTCGAAGAAGTGCGCCTTGTCGTCTCCGGCGGCCGCCCTGATCGCCTTCTTCAACCGTTCGACCGGCAGGGAGAAGTCCGCGGAACGGGTGAATTCCCCAGGCATGACCTCGGCGGTGTTGGCGAGGAAGATCGTGTGGCCCTCGCGCACGGCGCCCAGCACCTTCTTGGCGCCGGATACGACGAGGTCGCAGCCGAGCACCAGATCGGCCTTGCCGGCGGAGACGCGGATGGCGTGGATGTCCTCAGGCGTGCGGGCGATGCGGACATGGGTGAAAACCGAGCCGCCCTTCTGGGCGAGACCGGCCATGTCGATCATGCCGCAGCCCTTGCCCTCCAGATGCGCGGCCATGCCGAGCACGGCGCCGATGGTGACGACGCCGGTGCCGCCAACCCCGTCGATGATCCCCGCCCAGCCTTGGTCGCCAAGCGAAAATTCCGCGGGTGCCGGCACGCCGTCGAGCGGATCGCTTTTGCCGGCAATGCCTTCGGCCTTCCGGATCTTGCCACCATGCACGGTGACGAATGACGGGCAGAAGCCGTTGAGGCAGGAGAAGTCCTTGTTGCAGCTCGACTGGTCGATCCGGCGCTTGCGGCCGAACTCGGTCTCGACCGGCTGGATCGAGACGCAGTTCGACTGGACGCCGCAATCGCCGCAGCCCTCGCAGACCAGCTCGTTGATGAAGACGCGCTTGTCCGGGTCGGGAAAGGTGCCGCGCTTGCGGCGGCGGCGCTTTTCGGCGGCGCAGGTCTGGTCGTAGATCAGCACCGTGACGCCCTTGACGCCGCGCAGCTCGCGCTGGACCAGATCGAGGTCGTCACGGTGGTGGATGGTGATCCCGGCCGGGAAATCAGCCTTGCCGGCATATTTGTCCGGCTCGTCGGTGGCCACGGCGATGCGATCGACGCCTTCGGCGCGAACTTGCCTGGCGATCATGTCGACGGTCAGGCCGCCCTCATGCGGCTGGCCGCCGGTCATGGCGACCGCGTCGTTGTAGAGGATCTTGTAGGTGATGTTGGCGCCGCTCGACAGCGCGAAGCGGATCGCCAGCACCCCAGAATGGTTGTAGGTGCCGTCGCCGAGATTCTGGAAGATGTGGTCGCGCCTTGAGAACGGCGCCTGGCCGACCCATTGCGCGCCCTCGCCGCCCATTGCCGTGAAGCCCAGCGTGTTCCTGTCCATCCACAGCGCCATGAAATGGCAACCGATGCCGGCGGCGGCGAGCGAACCCTCCGGCACCTTGGTCGAGGAATTGTGCGGGCAACCCGAGCAGAAGAATGGGGTGCGCGAGCCGATGTCGACGGTGTCGGCGAGCATTGCCTGGAACTGGCGCAGCTTCGCCACCCGCGCGGCGATCTCCTCCGATGGGCCGATGGTGCGCAGGATCCGCTCGCCCAGCGCAATCGCTATTTCGTTCGGGTCGAGCGCGCCCTTAGCCGGGAACAACCAGTCGCCGCGCTCGTCCTTCTTGCCGACGATGGCCGGCTGGATGGCGGTGCCGTAGAGGTTCTCGCGCAGTTGCACCTCGATCAGCGAGCGCTTCTCCTCGACGACGACGATGGTGTCGAGGCCACGGGCGAATTCGGCGATGTGCTGGAAGTCGAGCGGCCAGGGACAACCGACCTTGAATAGGCGGATGCCGATGCGATTGGCGGCCGCTTCGTCGACGCCGATATCCTCCAGCGCCTGGCGGACATCGAGGTAGCTCTTGCCGATGGTGATGACGCCGAGTTTCGGATTGCGGCCGCCGGAATAGACGATCCGATTCAACCCGTTGGCGTGGATGAAGGCCGAGGCCGCCGCACGCTTGTACTCATGCAGCCGCTCCTCCTGGCCGAGCATGTTGATCTCGTGGCGGATGTTGAGGCCGCCAGGCGGCATGTCGAACTCGGGGACGACGATGTTCAACCGATCGATCGAGGCATCGACCGAGGCGGTCGATTCGATGTTGTCCTTGACGCATTTGATCGCCGCCCAGGTGCCGGCGAAGC
>NZ_JANINM010000010.1 GCF_024509055.1 Mesorhizobium sp.
GCAAGCTGGTCGGCATGGACATCGTCGAGATCGCGCCGGCGCGCGACGTCAACGAAATCACATCGATGACCGCTGGGCACATCATCCTCAACGTCATCGGCGCCGCCGTGCGCGCCGGTTACTTCAAGCGATAGGCCGCTATGGGACGTCAGCCGGACAACCGGCTGACATCGTTGTTTCATTAGGTCTTAGACCGTGTTCGGGCGCGCGCACGAAAAATCTTGACGGCAAAGGCCGGGGGGTTGCTACTGAAAGCAGCCCAACCGGAGAGTCAGATGTTCGGTGCCATTCCGCTGCTGATCGTACCCTTCGTCCTGTACAATCTCGGACTGCTGGGACTGTTCGGCGGCGGCGACGATCCATGGACGACGGAACTGTTTTCGTTCCGCATGATGTCGGGCGGCACCTTCTCGATGACGCTCGGCGACGTGATGGTGCTGATCGGGCTAGTCTTCCTGTTCATCGAGATCTCGAAATCGGTGCGCACGACCAATGCGTCGATCATGGACCATCTGCTCTCGACGCTGGTCTTCATCGCCTTCCTGGTCGAGTTCCTGCTGGTCAAGGGAGCCGCGCATTCCGTCTTCTTCACGCTGACGATCATTGCGCTCTTCGACGTGCTGGCCGGCTTCTCCGTGTCGATGCGGTCGGCCAGCAGGGATATCAACCTCAACTAGTGGTTCCAGGCAGCCTCAGCCCGGGTCGGCCGCGAATCCGGCGGCTTCGATGCCGGCGATGGCCGCGGCCTCGTCATTGTCCGAGGTGTCGCCCGAAATGCCGACCGCGCCGATAACGGCGCCTGCCTGGTCGCGGACCAGTACGCCGCCGACGACCGGCAGGACGCGGCCGCCCGAGACATCGGAGATGCCGGCTACGAGGTGAGGCCGTTCCTTGGCGAAGGCTTCGACGCGGCGCGAGCCCATGCCGACGGCAAGCGCGCCAAAGGCCTTGCCGGCGGACATTTGCGGCCGCAGGAACGAAGCGCCATCCTGGCGCTGGAAGGCGACGAGATGGCCGCCGGCATCGAGGACCGACACGCCCAGCGGTTTCAGCTTGAGCTGGGCGCCCTTGGCAAAGGCGGCGTCGATGATTTGCGTGGCTTTGGCGAGAGTCAGCGCGGTCATGGCAATCTCCTGGTTGAACGTCCCATCATCGACCGCATCCTGCGACCGCGAAAACCGCGGTCCAGCTTGAAACAGCTTTGCGTAAGGATCGAATGAGGGGCTTGGCGTCTGGGGGGTACGTGCCGGAGAGATATGGAGCCGCGGTTGGACGGCGTCCAGTCCAGCCATCGAAAAGATGTTGTCAGCCGGCGGCCGCCTCGGCCTGACGCGCGACGACCGCTTCATAGGCGGCGCGCAGCTGCGCGCGCACGCCTGGCGTGCCTGGCGGCGTCTTCATCGGAGCGCCGAGATGCTCGTGGCGCAACTCATCCATGAACCGATCCCATAAAGGCGGGCCGCCTTTTTCGAGAAGCTCGGCGCGGATCGAAAGCTCTTCGCTGACCGGTAGCCATACCCGCCCCCAAGCACCCAACTGCGCCATGATCGGAACCAGCGTGATCGCCATCTCGGTCAGGCTGTAGATGGCCTTCTGCTTGTGGCTTGGGTCGTCCGCCTTGGTCAGCAGGCCGAGCTCCATCAGTCGCCGCAGCCGGTCCGCCAGGATGTTGGAGGCGATGCCTTCCAGGGAACCGTTCAGCAACTCCCTGAAGTGACGCCTGCCGCCAAAGATCATGTCGCGCAGGATGATCAGGCTCCAGCGGTCGCCGAAGACCTCGAGCGACAGATTGATAGGGCAGCCGGACCGGTGCTCGTTGCTCATGCGATTCTCCGAAAAACCGGTTGCATTATGATATCAGTCTGATTATCATGCAACTGATTGCAAAATGCAATCGGATATCTGTCTTGACGCAACCAGTTGGTCGCAATAGTGAAGTAATTACTTCAGTATTGATCATGCGCCCAACCATGGAAGGAGCCAGGAATGTCCCTGACGCTGCATTTTCATCCCCTGGCGTCCTTCTGCTGGAAGCCGCTGATTGCCTTCTATGAGAACGACACCCCATTCACTCCGGTCATCGTCGATCTCGGCGACGAGCAGTCGCGAGCCGCCTTTCTGAAGGTGTCGCCGACCGGCAAGATGCCCGCCTTGCGGGATGACGCGCGGGACCGCACGGTGCTGGAATCGACCATCCTCATCGAGTATCTCGCCGCTTATTATCCCGGGCCGGTCGACCTGATCCCCGCCGATACCGACCTTGCCATCAAGGTCCGCCAGGCCGACCGTTTCTACGATTTATACGTGCAGGAACCGATGCAGAAAATTGTCGGCGACAGGTTGCGGCCGAAGGACAAGACCGATCCTTTCGGGGTCGAGCAGGCCCGCGCGCAGCTTCGCAATTCCTACGAGATCATCGAACAGGAGATGCAAGAGAAGACCTGGGCCGTCGGCGAAACCTTCACCATGGCTGACTGCGCTGCCTCCCCGGCGTTGTTCTACGCCAACAAGGTCGAGCCTTTTGGCGACAAATTCCCTGCCGTTAAGCGCTACCATGATCGCTTGCTGGAGCGGCCGGCCTTCGCCCGCGTGATCGACGAAGCGCAGCCCTATTTCAAGTTCTTCCCTTACAACAACGGGTAGCGACCGATGCTGCACAACCCCGCCCAGCTCGACCTGATGTTCCAGGCGCTTGCCGATCCCGCCCGGCGCGGCATGGTAGAGCGCTTGTCACGCGGGCCGGCATCAGTCAGCCAGTTGGCCGAGCCGCTGGCGATGTCGCTGTCGGCGGTAGTGCAGCATCTCAACGTGCTCGAGGCAAGCGGGCTCGTGCGCAGCGAAAAGCTCGGCCGGGTGCGCACCTGCCGGATCCAGCCGCAGGCACTGCGGGCAGCCGAGAACTGGATCAATGAGCGCCGGTTGGCCTGGGAACGCCGACTCGACCGATTGGGCGACTTTCTGGCCGAGACCGATTAACGCGCGCCGAGGCCGGCGCCGGAAGCCAAGGAGAATGGTCATGAGCAGAGCGGAACTGATCCGCGGCTATTTTGCCGCCTATCTGGCCAATGAGCGTGGTCCGGTCGCCGATGTGCTTGCGGACAACTTCACCTTCACCAGCCCGTATGACGACGCCATCGACCGTGCGACCTATTTTGCCCGATGCTGGCCGGACAGCCCGGTTTTCAGGTCGATCACCATCGAGCGGATATGCGAGGACGCGGATGCAGCCTTCGTCCTCTACCGCTGCGAGACGCTGGACGGGAAGGCCTTCCGCAACACCGAGCTGCACCGTTTCCAGGGCGACAGGCTGCGTTCGGTAGAGGTCTATTTCGGCGCTGGCTATCGCAACGGCGTCTTCATCCCGCAAAAGCCATCGAACTGACCAAGAGGAACGATCCATGACCGAACGATCCGTCGTCCATTCGACTTTCGTCATCGAGCGCGTCTATCCGGCAGCACCCGCCAAGGTCTATTTTGCGCTGAGCGATCCGGCGGCGAAGAAACGCTGGTTCTTCGATCCCGACAATCCGATGCCGAGCCGGCACGAGATGGATTTCCGCGTCGGCGGCAAGGAGGTGAACGCCGGTTGCCCCAGCGACGGGCAGATGCATTTCTTCAATGCGGTGTACCAGGACATCGTGCCGAACCAGCGCATCGTCTACAGCTATGAATTGTTGTTCGGCGAAACCCGCGTCTCGGTCTCGCTTGCGACGATCGAACTGATCGCCGAAGGCGATGGCACGCGGCTCGTCATGACGGAGCAGGGGGCATTCTTCGACGGTCATGACGTGCCGGCCACGCGCGAGCATGGAACAGGCGAATTGCTCGACGCGCTCGGTGCGGCCCTGGCTTCAGGGGCTTGAATTTGCCTTAGCTGCCGGGCGTGCCGATCTCCTCGACTTCCCAGAATTGATCGAGCCAGACATTGAGCCTGAGGAAGCCGGCGGTGCTGACGGTGTAGACGCGCCGTGTGCCCTCGGCCTTGGCATTGACCAGGCCGGCATCGAGCAGGACCCTGAGATGCTGGGAAACCGCCGGGCGTGACACTGGCAATCCGGCCGCCAATTCGTTCACCGTCTTCGGCCCGCGCCGGAGCTCTTCCAAGAGATAACGCCGGTTGGGATCGGCTATCGCCATAAAGGCGTCGGAAAACATCATGCCATATTAGTGGGGCAAAGTTTTCCAAATCTCAACCGTTGGTTTCAACCTTTCTACGTGGATCGAGCCGCAAGGCTTCGGGCGTGACCGCACGATCGGCCGGCTGGGTCTTGAAGGCATCGCGGTTTTCGATCGGCACCGGGGCGCGCGCGCGGATGCGAAGAAGGGTGTAGCCGGCAAGGCTGAGATGCGCGAGCGCGGTTGCGATGAAGAGACCTTCGGGACGCAGCCCCATCAGCGCCGCCCCCAACAGCGGGCCGATCATCGTGCCGAAGCCATAGAGGAGCAGGAGGCCGCCGGAGACCTTCACGAAATCTTCCGCCCGCGCGTGGTCATTGGCGTGAGCGACGGCAATCGAGTAGAGCGTGTAGGCAAACGCGCCATAGGCGGCCGTCAGGACGATGACGAAAATGCCGGACCGAGGCGCGAGCAGGAAGATCATCAGCGCGACCAGCGCCGCGCCGAAAGCGGCGCCCGCCAGCACGAAGCGGCGGTCGGTCGTGTCGGAGAGCCGCCCGGCCGGAAGCTGCATGGCCGCGCCAGCGATGACAACCAGGCTCATCATCAGGGCGATCTCGGCGGTCGGGATGCCGATGCGGGCGCCGTAAACGGCGCCGAGCGTGCCCCAGGCGCCGTTGGCGATGCCGATCAGAAGGCAGGCGACCGCCGACACCGGCGAATTCGCGTACAGGCTTTTGACGTCGAGCTTGACGTCCTGCAGCGGCTTCGGCGTCGACTGCGTCGAGACGGCCGTCGGGATGAGCGAGAGGCAGAACAGGATGCCGGTGATCATGAACAACGATGCCGACATCACGTCGCCGCCGGCAACGATCATCTGGCCGCCCATGATCGAGGCGTAGGTGACCATCATGTAGAGGCCGAAGACGGTGCCGCGGTTCTCGTTGGTGGCCTTCTCGTTGAGCCAGCTCTCGATGACCATGAAGGCGCCGGCCATGGTGAAGCCGGTGAAGGCGCGCAGCAGGATCCAGATATATTCGTTGACGATCAGACCGGTGAGCAGCGCGATGATCGCGCCCGACGCGGCGAAGGCGCCGAAGGCCCTGACATGGCCGGCGCGGCGCACGAGGCGTGGCGCGAAGAAGCAGCCGGCGACGAAACCGCCGGCCCAGGCGGTGCCCATCAAGCCGAGCGAAGCGGTGGAAAACCCCTCCTGCTGGCCGCGCAGGGGCAAAAGCAGGCCGTGCAGCCCAGATGCCGCCAGTAGGAATGCGGTGCCGCGCAGCAGCGAGAGGATCGGCCTGTAGGTTGCAAACATTCTTTGGATCCGGGTGAGACTTCGTCGCGCAGGTCTGACGGACGCATTCGGGCTTTTCGGCGGCGGACGTGCTCCGGTCGCGCGTTATCCGCGCCGGAACAACGCCTCGGCGGCGGATTTAGTGGCGCCCTTGGCGGTCCGTTCGGCCTCCAGCCTGGAGATCTCTTCGCGCAGCAGCACGATTCGCTCGGACAATTCGTCGACGGACAGCAGCGACAGGTCCTGGCCGATCTCGTGCAGGCGCTGCTTCTTTTTGGGTTCGTCGTCGAAGATCGCCATCGTCGCTCCTCCCTCGTCTTGGCCATTTGCCTGATTTGGCAATCAGCATACATAGGGCAGAGGCGCGGATGCAAACAACCGGCGACGAGCCGGTGGCAGGAGACGGACGACCATGGCAAACGGACAGACGATTCCGGCGAAAATGACGGCTGTGGCGATCTCGCAGCCCGGCGGCCCGAGGGTGCTGAAGCCCGAAACGCGCGACGTGCCCGTGCCAGGCCCCGGCGAGGTGCTGATCCGCGTGCATGCCGCCGGCGTC
Source organism: Mesorhizobium sp. (assembly GCF_024509055.1). GTDB lineage: Bacteria > Pseudomonadota > Alphaproteobacteria > Rhizobiales > Rhizobiaceae > Mesorhizobium. The sequence continues at coordinate 5,973 of NZ_JANINM010000010.1, forward strand.
AACCGGCCGGACGTGCAGCAGCGCAAGGGCGCCTATCCGCCGCCGCCCGGCGCCTCGGACCTGCCAGGCCTCGAGGCTGCGGGTGAGATCGCGGCGCTCGGCGACGAGATATCGCGTTGGCGCATTGGCGACCGGGTCTGCGCGCTGACGCCGGGCGGTGGTTACGCCGAGTATGTCAAGGTCCACGCCGGCAGCGTGCTACCGATCCCGGCGGGCTTCACCTATTCGGAAGCGGCCGCTGTGCCGGAGAACTACTTCACGGTCTGGCACAATGTGTTCGAGCGCGGCGGGCTGAAGAGGGGCGAAACGTTGCTGGTGCATGGCGGCTCGTCCGGCATCGGCACCACCGCCATCCAGCTCGCCTCGGCCTTCGGCGCCTATGTCATCACCACGGCCGGCAGCAGCGAGAAATGCGACGCCTGCCTGAAGCTCGGCGCCGACCGTGCGATCAACTATCGCGAGCAGGATTTCGTGGCGGCGGTGAAGGACGCCACCGGCGGCAAGGGCGCCAACGTCATCCTCGATATGGTTGGCGGCGACTATGTCGCGCGCAACTACGACGCGGCGGCCGTCGAAGGGCGTATCGTGCAGATCGCCGTGCAGGCGGGCGCCGTGGCCAGCGCTGACTTCTCCAAGATCATGGTCAAGCGGCTGGTGCATACCGGCTCGACGCTTCGCCCTCGCACGGTCGAGTTCAAGGCGGGCATCGCCGCTGCGCTCGAGGCCCAGGTGTGGCCGCTGCTCGGCACCCGCAAGGTGGCCCCGGTCATGGATATGATCTTCCCGCTGACGGAAGCCTGGCGGGCGCACGAACGGATGGAAGAGGGCGAGCATATCGGCAAGATCGTGCTCGACGTCGGCTAGAAGGCGCGCACATTCAGGTGAGGCCGGCCTGCAAATGATTGCGTCCTGCGCTTCCGGTGCTCACGTACTTTAAGTACGTTCCGCTCCGGTTCTCGGACGCAGCCGTTTTCGGCTCGGCCTGACCTGAATCTCGACCCATGCTGGGGCGGCGCATTTCCCCCAGTCCCAAGCTGAACGGACCGTTAATGCTGCAATGCACAAAACGCATTGCGGCCATGCAAAAGCGTCCGTTCATTTCTTGGGCAAGCTTGCCTATCTAAGCGGCATCAAACGATTTCATCAAACGACTGGAGAAATTCAAATGAACCCGATCCGTGCTTTCCGTAAGTGGCGCATGTACAACGAGACCGTGCGCGAGCTGAACAAGCTGAATGCCCGTCAGCTGAGCGACCTCGGCATCAACCGCGGCGACATCGAGCGCATCGCCCGTCAGGCTATCTGATTGAAGAATGGCCCGGCCTCATGGCCGGACCGAAGCCTCGAAGCAGAGCCGTCGCAGACGCTTGCTCGTCTCCGGTTCCAAGCCCGCTGGACCCCGTCCAGCGGGTTTTGTCTTTTGGGGGTCCGGGACCCCACTGCCAAAAACGTTGCGAAATCGTGACGGAGCGTTTATACAGGCCGCGAATTTCCCATTTTGGTGGCTCTAAAACCACCGCCCGCGCGGGAACGCGGGCGAACGAGAAGGATTTTTGACATGGCCAATACGCTGCTGATGCCCAAGGCGACCGCCGTCTGGCTGGTCGACAACAC
>NZ_JANINM010000011.1 GCF_024509055.1 Mesorhizobium sp.
GCACCGTCTTCCAGACGCTGGAGGATAATTTCCCGCAGGCCGGCCAGGCGCCGCTCAGGGCGCTGGCCGGCTGCTTCGGCTTTTCCGGCGACGAGATCGAGAAGAAATGCCGCGTGCTGTCGGGCGGCGAGAAGGCGCGCCTGGTGATGGCGCTGATGCTGTTCGATCCGCCCAATCTGCTGGTGCTCGACGAGCCGACCAACCACCTCGACATGGCCACCAAGGAGATGCTGATCGACGCGCTGGCGCAGTACGAAGGCACGATGCTCTTCGTCTCGCACGACCGCCATTTCCTGGCCGCGCTCTCCAACCGCGTGCTGGAGCTCACCCCCGACGGCATCCACACCTACGGCGGCGGCTACACCGAATATGTTGCGAGGACCGGCCAGGAAGCGCCGGGGTTGCGCGGGTAGAATCTTCCACCACGCCTCGCCTAAGGTACCGGCCCGCCAACGGCGGTCACAATGTCGTCGATTGGAATGTTCTCGGCCAGACTGCCTGAGAGAACCTTTCGAGCGCCCTTTCTCGTTCCAAAGATATTATACCCCTATGGCAGAGAACGGTGGCAGCGTCCGTTCGGGTCTCGTAAGCGATCGGCCATGCCTTTGGGCTGAACCATTGCATACAGTGGAGGATGCCGTGACAGACAGCTCCAGCTTGGCCGGCCGCGCGGGCTGGGCCGCGCTTGCCGTCTCAGCCATGGTGATCGGCGTGGCGTCACTTCGCTTCTGCCTGACGTCCCCTTTCCGTTGGTGGAGAATTTCGTTACCCATCGCACCGCGCTGATCTTGCACGCCGTGTCGGCGTCGGTCGCGCTCCTTGTCGGGCCATGGCAATTCCTGCCAGGTATTCGTCTGCGCCGACCGTGGCTACATCGTTACTTCGGCCGCACTTATGCCGCCACGGTGTTGACCGCGTGGGTGGCTTCTATTCCCATCGCGCTCCACGCCGAGACCGGCAAAGTTGCGGCCATCGGCTTTCTGGCGCTTGGCGGCTTCTGGGTCGTGACGACGGCGGTCGCCGTGAGTTTCATCCTTCGCCGCCGCGTGGCACAGCATCGGCGCTGGATGATCCGTAGCTATGCGCTGACAGCTGCGGCGATCACGTTGCGCATCTATCTGGGTCTGAGCGGCGCACTAGGCATCTCATTTGCCGAAGCCTATCCGGCAATTGCCTGGCTGTGCTGGGTGCCGAATCTGCTGATCGTCGAGATTTTTCTGCTGAGAGGCAGTGAAAAGGTGGCCGGCGCGCCGGCCAGATAGGAACCGCGGCTGCCTATCGCAGGTGTGGCGGCAAGCAGTTTCGTCGTCCTCTTCAGAGATGAAGGTCGACGCGTTTGCGTCACGTCGGCATCGGGCGGGTCGACGTCGGTGTAACGCAAAGGCCGCCGGAGGGTGCCCTCAGCTCGGCAGCTTCTCTTCCATGATGTGCGGAGAATCGGGGATCAGTTGCCCGGCATGGTCGAAGCGCAGCACCACCACCCAGTCGAACACGTCGTCCGGCCACTCACCCTTCGGCATCAGCGCCTTGGGATCGGCGCCGAAGGCCTTGATCAGCTTGCCCAATTCACCATGGTGCCAGGCGATCAGGATCGACTTGCCGTGGCTTTCGCTCTCCAGCGCCTTGACCAGGGGCTTGACGTCCTTGTCGGCGAAGCGCTGGTCGATGGGGAGCTTCATCGCTTCGGCAAGCGGCGCCAGCGTCAGCCGCTCGCGTGCGCTGTCTGCGGAATCGGCGGTCGCCACCAGCGTGTCGGGACGGAAGCTGGTGCCGTCATCGAGCTTCAACGGCTGGAAGTAACGGACATAGGCCTTCGCGCGGGCCTCGCCTGCGGGCGACAGGCCGGTGCCGCTGTCCGGCTTTTCGCCGTGGCGCACGATCAGCACAGTGGTGTCGGCAAGCCCGGCCTTGGAGCCGGCATGGGCGGAGAGCGCCAGCGCCATCACCCACAGCGCCGCAAGAACAAGGCGTGTCATGTCAAATCCTCCCGGCAGGAAAGCGTTCGCGATTTCGAGGTCTGGCAGTCAGGTCCACCAATTCGACGGAAAGAGGGCCGACTATTTTCCCGCCATGCTGTCGGCCAGCGCCTGCGCCTGCTTGAGCAGCGCCGCGAAGGCCGGGTCGGCCGGCAGATGGTCGGCCATGCAGGTGCGATAGTCCGCGTCGCCTTTTTCCCAGGCGGCGTTGGCGGAGTCATAGGCCTGCTGGTCCTTGAGGTCCGAGCCCTGATAGCTTTCCTGGAACTTCTGCGCCGCAGCGTCCGCGGCGCTCCACACGGCCTCGCAGGCCGCGATCTTCGGGACCGCCGGTGTGGCGGGCGCTTCGGCGATCATCACGCGATCGCCCTTGACCACGGTGACGACGACCAGCTGGTCGTAGATCGGCCCGACATCCTGCGTCCAGCCGCCGAGCCGTGCCATGGCGATGTCGGCGCCTTCCGGCTTGCCCACCGAGAAGTCGAGCGTCCTGACGAAGGCGGCGTCGCTGCCGATCGCCTGGGTGTAGAAGCCGTCGAGCTTCAGCGCGTCCTCGATGCCGGCCGGCAATTGCAGGCTGGCGTCGTCCTGGTTGGACTTGGATTGCAGCCAGCGTTCGGTAAGCCCACGCGTCGAAACCACGATGCTCGGGCCGTCATCGGTCTTGGCGTATCGAAGGCCGTCGAGCATGCCGAAGCCGATATCGGAGGCGCTGAGGCTTTGGAGATTCATCGTGCCGGTTGCCGGGAAATCCTTGACCGTGAGCGGGCCGAGCACGGCGGCAAGGCGATCCTGCAGGTCGGCCAGCGCCTTGGTGTTGGTGGCGTCGAGCGTTTCCACGGCGGCATTCGAGCTTTCCAGCGCGGCGATGTCGGAAATCGCCTTGTCGCGCGCCGCGATGTAGTCGTCCTCGGGCGAGGCCGCGAAAACAGCGCTGCTCGCCAGCGCGAAGACGAATGTCCAGATCAACCGCATCACGACACCTTTCGCCTTTCGGTCCTCCGATAAGACAATGCTCAACAATCAGATGAAAGCAAGGCCTGGCTTCGAGGGAGCCGGAGGGAGCCGGTGCGAGACGGCATCATTAAGGCGTCGGATGCCGTCGGGCATGAGTCGGCAATCTCCAGACACGCGAAAATAATCATCGAACAAACGATGCCGATGCTTTGCTGCCGCCTCCCGATAATGCACGCCCGTGCGGGACTTATATCGTTCGGCGCAGGTAACGCTGGTGGAACGTCGTGCAAGTCGGCGAAAACGCGCGATAACCCTGATTGCGCTTTCACCGGCAAGCGCTTCCCGTTCGGGACGCAAAGGAGTACATTAGGAATTGGTTAAGTAAACCGACCAGTAAGCGTAAGGGGTAGTGCGTCATGAATTTGAAATCTCTGATCAAGCGCGCCGAAGACGTGGACAAGGAGTTTCAGGAACTCCAATCGGATCTGGCGGAAGCCTTTGAGGACTATCTTACGGCTGAAAATCAGCCGCCATCCGGTGACGATCCGGTGCCGGGCCAGGAACTCGCCGCAAGTGACGAGGGCCCGCCACAGGAAAGCCAGCCCGACTCCATGGCCTCGCGTCTCACGCCGCACAGTCAGACAAGACTGGCGGCCCTGGAAGCGGTCGCCGGCCTGTTTCATGATGGACAGGGTCATCTGGAAGAGATCGGCATGCGGCTGGCGGAGATCGCTTCCGCGCACAGGATGACCGGCGACGTCCTGAATGTCCTGCGGCGGGATACGTTGCGCGCCAATGAGCTGGAACTCGCGAACGCTGCCCTGTCCGCCGAACGCAAGATCATGTCGGAACAACTGCTCGACGCGGGCAGGAAGCAGCGCGAACGGGACGGCGCCGCGGAGGCCTGGCAACAGCGCGAGGCGAGCCTTGTCCAGGACAGGGAGGCGTTGCGCGAAGCGCTTGCCGCGGTGCGGCTCGAGCTGGTCGAAGCGGCGAACGAGAGGGGAAGGCGCGAGGCCGACTTCGGCGAGATTGCGAAGGCATTGGTCGCCAAGACGGTCGAATCCGACCGGCGGGCCAGCGAGAACAAGCTGTTGCGCGAAAAGCAGGTCGGCCTTTCGATCGACCTGGAGCAGGCGCAGAAGCACGAAGCTGAGGCGCGGCACAATTTGGACGAGTTCGCCGCAACCCACTCCAGCGAAACCGCCCATGTCGCCGAATTGCTGGCTCTGCTCGGCGGGCAAGAGAAGGAACAAGCCCGGCTGCAGAAGTCGCTGGACACGGCGCAGGCGAAACTCGCCGAGACGACCGAGGCGGCCGGTATCAGGGAAAGCGATCGCGCGGCCGAGCTGGCGCGGTTTCAGGCGGAGGCGAGGGGGTTGCACGCCGAAATTGAAGAACTTCGGTCGCAGTTGGCGCAGGTCTCCGACGACAGGAACGGGGCAACGGCCGAGATCGCCGGTCTCAAGCTGCAGCTGAGCGATGCGATGACCGAACGGCGGATTGCCGAAGAAAGGTTCGCCGTCCTCAAGCATGAGAGCGAGGTCGACAAGAGGAACCTCTCGGTTGTCAGCACCAATCTTTCGCAACTCTCCCTGCAGCAGGCGTCGGAGCAGATCCAGTTCGACGTCCAGAGGCAGGAATGCGAGGATCTGCGCGCAGAAGTCGAGGCCCTCAATGCCCGCATCAAGGAACTGTTGCCTTACGAGCGGCTGCAGAGAGTGACGGACGCGAGGTCGCGCAACGAGGTTGCCGTCGCGACCAACGGGCTTATCAAGGAGGCGGTCCGCACGACGGGCCGACGCTCTTCCCGCCGCAACCTGCGCGTCAACGCAAGCTGAAGGGCCGCGCCGATGTAGCGCAAGCTTACCCCTTCCGCTTCTCGATCTCGGCCTTCCGCAACAGGAAGCGCTGGATCTTGCCGCTCGGCGTCTTCGGCAGCTCGGCGACAAACTCGACCTCGCGCGGGTAGGAATGCGCCGAGAGCCGCTTGCGGACATGCTGGGCGAGCTCCTCGGCGAGTTCGTCGCTGCCATTGTGGGTGGGCGCCAGCACCACGAAGGCCTTGACGATCTCGGTGCGCTGCGGGTCGGGCACCCCGACCACCGCCGCCTCGTTCACTGCCGGATGCTCGATCAGCGCGCTTTCGACATCGAACGGGCCGATGCGGTAGCCGGATGAGGTGATGACGTCGTCGGCGCGGCCGATGAAGGAGACCGAGCCGTCCGGCTCGTATTCCACCGTGTCGCCGGTGCGGTAGTAGCCGCCCGCTATCGCCGGTGTGTCCTCCTGGTGGTAGCCGCCGAACCAGCGCAGCGGCGACCGCGCGATATCGACGGCAAGTATGCCCGGCCGGTTGGGGCCGAGCTCGTTGCCCGCCTCGTCCAGCACAACCATGCGGTAGCCTGGCATCGGGAACCCCGCCGAGCCCGCGCGCACGGTGTGCGAAAGCCCGTGATGGTTGTTCACCATCATGCCGTTCTCGGTCTGGCCGTAATGGTCGTGGATAGGCGCTGCGAGATGGGCGTCGAACCAGCGGATCACTTCCGGGTTGAGCGGCTCGCCGGCGCTGCTTACCACGCGCAGCCTGCCCTTGACGCGGGCGGCGGCCTCCGACCCTTCGGCCATCAGCAGGCGAAAGGCGGTCGGCGAGCCGGCGAGGCTGGTGACGCCGAGACGTTCAATGATCTCGTAGGTCGATTTGGCGTTGAAGGCGCCTTCGTAGAAGGTGGTGGCGACGCCGAGCAGCAGGGGCCCGGTGATGCCGTAATAGAGCCCGTAGGCCCAGCCGGGATCGGCGATGTTCCAGAACACGTCGTCGGCGCGTAGCCCGATCGCGTCGCGCATATAGGCGCCGAAGGCGAGCAGGGCGCCGAGCGGCACCGGCACGCCCTTGGCGTGGCCCGTCGTGCCGGAGGTCGACATCATCATGAACAGGTCGTCGCCTTTGCGCATCACCGGCTCGCAGTCCGGCGAGGCCGCGGCAAGGGCGGCACGGAAATCGATGTCGCCGGCGGGCGGGGCATCGCCGGCGCCGAGGACGATGGCAACGCGCGGATGGTTCTCCACTTCGTCCAGCTTGCCGCGGTTTGCTGGGTTGGTCACCACCAGCTTCGCCTTGCTGTAGCCCAGCCGATGCTCGATCGCCTTCGGCCCGAAGGCGGTGAACAACGGCTGGTAGACCGCGCCGATGCGCCATGTCCCGAGGACCAGCGCCACCAGCTCCGGAATGCGCGGCAGCATGCCGGCCACGACGTCGCCGGGACGGACGCCGAGGTCCTTCAAGAAGTTGCCGACGCGGCCCGACATGTCGGCAAGGTCGTCGAAACTATACTCCCTGAGATCGCCTTTGGCCGAGATCGCGCGCAGCGCCAGCCGGTTCTGGCCCGCATAGCGGCCGCAGCATTCGACATAGGCGTTGACGCCGGTCGCCGGATCGCCATGAAGCCTGGCGACCTCGTCCTCGATGCGGAAGTGAGCAACGACGTCGTCATAGCGCTGCAGCCCTGCCACCGCTGGCGTCCTGGTCATGGCATTCCTCCCTCGAACCGCGCCACCTCCGCCTGGCGGGCATCGGCGGGAGATTGCCTGAAATCGGTGCACAGGTCGATTGCCGCAAAGGCCAATTGCCGCGCAAGGTGGTGGGAGTGTTGGGTCCAGGCATGGGGCAGGGGCTTCGCCGCCGGCTCGTTAACAGCTCAGTACGCCTGGCCGTAGTGGAGCAGCTTGAAGCAATCGCTGCTGCCTAACCTTGTCTGCGACAGCAGGGGTTTCGACCGGTCGAGCCACTCCTGGTGCGACTTGGCGTCGGCTTCGATAGCATCCGCCGGCGCGACGCTGACGAAACCGTGCCCCTGGCCGAACAGCCAGCACGCACGGCCGAGGAATTCCCTGCTGCGCAGTCGCAGGAGATCGGCATCGTAGAAGATGTCGAGCACTTTCTGCTTGATCTTGCGCTCTTTCTCCGGAGTGGCGACCGCGGCCTCGACCGGCTCGCCGCCGATCGCGTCCTGCAGGTCCCTGTAGTCGAGCACGAGCTGCGTGGTGGCGTATTTGATCTCGCTCTCGTCGCGCACGATGTTGAACCAAAGCTTGGGATCGAGCTCGTTGACGACGAACGAGGATTCGAAATCACGCGACAGGTTCAGCATATCGAAGTCCCGGACGTCGATGTCGCGCTGGACCAGGAGGATTTTGCCGACCTGCTTGCCGAGCTCGCTTCCCTGCGCGCTGACGGCGGCGTTCTTGCCGCCGAGGTCCGGACTGACATAAGGGCCGCCATCGTCCAGCAACTCGTCGAACTCGCTGAGCGACGCGACGACGGGCGCGCCGCGCGCAATACGCGCCGCGAGCTTGGCGAGCACCTGCTGCAGCTCCGTCTCGTGTTTGCGTTGGTCTTGGTAGTTCTGCTGGAAGAAGAAGATGAACAGCGAGACGCCGATGCCGATCAGGATGACGCCGAGTTGCGAGAAGATGTTGCGGTAATATTCCAGCAGCTTTTCGCGATGCCGCTCCTCGTCACGCACGCTGCGGGCCACGCCCAGATTGACGACCAGCGACAGGATCAGCAGTCCCGTGCCGACCAGGATGAGGCCGCCGATGAGCAAGTAGCCGTGGCCTGTGCTGAAATCCAT
>NZ_JANINM010000012.1 GCF_024509055.1 Mesorhizobium sp.
AGGAGAGGTTGGCGGGACAGCGCCCCCCTCTGCCCTGCCGGGCATCTCCCCACGAGGGGGAGATTAGCTGTCTCGATGCCTTGCCCCTCTCCTGCCAAGCCCCATTTCCATCCGCCTAGCGTCCAGCAATCGGAGCCCGACGCCCCATGACCAGCCAGACCATCATCGATCCTCCCACCGACGGCCATTCCTTCGATGGCCAGTCCAGCCCAACCATGCTTTCCCTCCACCTCACGATCAACGGCCGCGACCATTCCCTCGAGGTCGAGCCGCGCGTCACGCTGCTCGATGCCTTGCGCGACCGGCTGCATCTGACCGGCACCAAGAAAGGCTGCGACCAGGGCCAGTGCGGCGCCTGCACGGTCCATGTCGACGGCGAGCGCGTGCTCGCCTGCCTGACCTTGGCCGCCCAGGTCGAGGGCCGCTCGATCACCACGATAGAGGGGCTCGCCGACACGGACGGAACGCTGCACGCCGTGCAGGCCGCCTTCCTCGAGCAGGACGCCTTCCAGTGCGGCTATTGCACGCCCGGACAGATCATGTCGGCGGTGGCCTGCATCCGCGAGGGCCATGCCGGCTCCGACGACGAAATCCGCGAATACATGGCCGGCAATCTCTGCCGCTGCGGCGCCTATCCCAACATCGTCGCCGCCGTGCGCCAGGCCGCACAGGAGCTCCGCTCATGAGAGATTTTTCCTACCTCCGCGCCGACTCCATCGAGGCCGCGCGCAACGCCGCCGCGTTGCCCGGCGCCATGCTGCTGGCCGGCGGCACCACGCTCATCGATCTCGCCAAATGCGGCGTCGCCGAACCCTCCACGGTCATCGACATCAGCCATATCGAAGGGCTCGACGCCATCGATGTCACGCCTGAACGCGCGTTGATCGGCGCGCTGGCCAGGATGAGCCATGTCGCCGACCATGCCGAGGTGAAGAGCTTGTTCCCGGCCGTGTCGGAGGCGCTGTGGCAGGCGGCTTCGGCGCAGCTGCGCAACATGGCGACCATCGGCGGCAATCTGATGCAGCGCACGCGCTGCCCGTATTTCCGCGATCCCGCCAACTTCCCGGCCTGCAACAAGCGGCATCCCGGCAGCGGCTGCTCGGCGATCGGCGGCGTCACGCGCGGCCATGCCGTGCTCGGCGTCAGCGAGGCCTGCATCGCCACCTATCCGGGCGACCTGGCCATCGCGCTCGTCGCCTTCGACGCCGAGGTCGATCTCGGCGGGCGCAGGCTCAAGGTCGAGGACTTCTTCCTCGCCCCCGGCGCCACGGCCGAGCGCGAGCACGACATCCACCCTGGCGAGGTGATCACGGCCGTCGAAATCCCGGGCTCGGCCGCTGCCCGGCGCTCGACCTACATCAAGGTGCGCGACCGCCAGTCCTATGAATTCGCGGCGGCGAGTGCTGCCGTCGGGCTGGAGCTGGAGGGCGACGGTCGCACCATCCGCGACATCCGCGTCGCGCTCGGCGGCGTCGCCACGAAGCCGTGGCGGGCGCGCGCCGTCGAGGAAGCGCTGAAAGGCAAGCAGCTTTCGCAAGACACCGTGCGCAAGGCGAGCGAGCTCGCCATGGAGGGCGCCGTCGACCATGGCGCCAACCACTACAAGATCGCATTGGCGCCGCGCGTGGTCGCCCGCGCCATCCTCAAATTGGGAGAGACGGCATGACCGTTCATGACATGAAACATGCGGCGTCCGACAGCGCGCGCCTCGAAGCGGTCGGCGGACGGCTGTCGCGCGTCGACGGCCCGGCCAAGATCACGGGCGCCGCGCACTACGCCTTCGAGCAGCAGCTCGAAGGGCTGGCGCATGCGGTGGTGGTCGGCGCGACCATCGCGGCCGGTAAGGTCTCCGGCATCGACACCCGCGCGGCGGAGACCGCGCCGGGCGTGCTCACGGTGCTCACTCCCGACACCATCATGAAGCTGAACGGCGCTTCCGACTGGTTCGGCAATCCCTCGCCGCGGCCGACCTACTGTCCCCTCGCCCGCGAGGTCACCTATTCCGGCCAGCATGTCGCGGCCGTGGTGGCCGAGACTTTCGAGCAGGCGGTGGCCGCGGCGGCGCTCGTCAAGGTCAGCTATGACGAGATTCCGGCCATCGTCGACCTCAGCGATGGCAAGGCCGGCGACGGCATCCCCATCGAGGCGATGACCAAGGAATGGGGCGACGCGCAGGCCGCCTTCGCCGAGGCGCCGGTGCGCGTCTGCGCGGCCTACAACACGCCGCGCGAATTCCAGGCGGCGATGGAGCCGCACGGGCTGATCGCGCGCTGGGAAGGCGAGGAACTGACCATCTGGGAACCCAGCCAGTGGCTTGACGGCATGGCGCGCACCTACGCCGAATGGTTCGGCGTTCCCTTCGAGAATGTGCGGCTGGTGTCGCCCTATATCGGCGGTGGCTTCGGCTCGAAGGCGCTGGCCCTGGCGCATAGCGCGGTGGCGGCGGCGGCGGCGAAAATGCTGAAGCGCCCGGTGAAGCTGGTGCTCAACCGCCCGCAGAACTTCACCTCCTATGGCGGCCGCGCCGCGACTCGCCAGACGGTGGCGATCGGCGCCGACAAGGATGGCCGCATCCAGTCGATCGTGCATCGCGGCATCAACGAGACGGCGGTCGACGGCATGTGGGTCGAGCCGCTCGGCTCGGTCACCTCGATCATGTACGCCACGCCCAACTTCTCCTCGAAGCAGAATGTTGTGCGGGTGAACACGGTGGTGCCGGGGGCCAAACGCGCGCCAGGCGAAAACCCCAGCGCCTTCGGCATCGAAAGCGCCATCGACGAGCTTGCCCATGAACTCGGCATGGACCCGCTGGAGATGCGGCTGATCAACTATGCCGAGCAGGACCCGCACGCGAAAAAGGCGTGGTCGACAAGGCAGCTGCGCGAAGCCTTTGCCGCAGGGGCGGAAGCCTTCGGCTGGGCGAAGCGCTCGCGCGAGCCGCGCTCGATGCGCGACGGCCACCAGCTCATAGGCTGGGGCGTGGCGGCCGGCACCTATCCGGTGCGGCGCGCGCATGGCGAGGCGGTGGTGAAGATCCTCGCCGACGGCTCGGTCGTGGTCGAAAGCTCCTCCATCGACATGGGCCAGGGCACCTACACGATCCTGGCGCAGACGGCGGCCGAAACGCTCGGCGTGCCGGTGAGCCAGGTGTCGGTGAAGCTCGGCGATTCCCACTTCGCCCGCGCGGGCGTCACCGGCGGCTCGCGGCTCGCCGGCGTCATGACCGGCGCCGTCTACAAGGCGGCCGGCCAGGCGCTGGACGAACTGGTGGGGCTCGCGCTCTCAGACCCGCGCTCGCCCTTCCAGAAGCTGCAGGCTAACACGCTGCAGGTGCGGGACGGCCGCATCGCCTCGCCGCGCGGCGAAGGACCGGAACTGTCGATCGCCGAACTGATGTCGGCCCTTGGCCGCGACCGGATCGAGGCCAAGGGCGACACGCTGCCGGCGAACACGACGCCACAGGAGCGTTACGCGAACTACACCACCATCGCCAAGTCGATCCCGCATACCGAGGGCGAGTGGTCGCGCCATTCCTGGTGCGCCCATTTCGTCGAGGTGCGGGTGGACGAGGATTTCGGCACCGTGCGCGTGTCGCGCGTGGTGTCGGCGCTGGATTCGGGCCGGCTCTACAACCCGAAGCTGGCCGAGAGCCAGTGGAAGGGCGGCATCATCATGGGCATTGGCCAGGCGCTGCTGGAAGAAGGCATCGTCGACCGCCGCCACGGCCGCATCGTCAACGGCAACCTCGCCGACTACATGCTGCCGACCAATGCCGACATCCCCGACATCCAGACGATCTCGGTCGGCATCCCCGACCCGCACTCCTCGGCGCTCGGCGGCAAGGGCGTGGGCGAACTGGCGATCGTGGGAATAGCGCCGGCGATCGCCAACGCGGTGTTCCACGCCACGGGAAAGAGGGTGCGGGACCTGCCGATCACGCTGGAGAAGCTGATCTAGCGCTGGCGCGAGGCACCCCCCCTCTGCCCTGCCGGGCAGAGGGGGGCAAAGGAGCGCGGCCTCTTTCGCTTCGTCATTCTAGGGCGAAGCAAGGAGCGGAGCGACGCGCGCAGACCCTAGAATGACGAAAAGATAGGGCTGCGCACCATGGCCCCTGCCACCCCCCTTCCCTGGACGGGAGAGATTGAGCGCTCGCCGGCTTTCGCCATTTTCTGTATCGTCCCGCCATCACAGGGGGACGATCAATGAAAATCGCATCGGCATCACTCATCCTGGCGCTCGCCACCCTGCCCGCCCATGCGAGCTCCTGCTCGTGGTCGGCCGCGATGGAGGAGGACGAAGGCGGCAGCGTGATGACGGCTTCGGTGTGCGGCGGGGCGAAGGCCGACGCGCATCTGATGCTGACCTGTTTCGCCAAGCCAGTGCTGAGCTACGATCTCGGCCCGTCCAGCCCACAGCTCGATCCCGGCATCAGCGCGGATTTCACCTTCAAGGCCGACGGCAAGAGCGAGACCAGGACGCTGCAGCTCGAGGCGATGTACAATTATTTCACGACCGAACTGCCGGACGCGAAGGACCCGCTGCTTGCGCTCTTGCGCGGCAAGGGCGAGGTGACGGTTTCGGCCGACAAATATGGCGAGGCGGCCTTTCCGCTGAAAGGCTCCGGCCCGGCCATCGGCAAGGTGCTGGCACAATGCGGCAAGGGATCGGGCGGCGACGCCGATTGAGCTCCCACCTTGAGGCGGAGATGGTCGGCAGGCCAGAGGGGGGTGCGACGGAGCGCGGCCTCTTCCACTTCGGCCGCTTCGCGGCCCCCTCCCCTCGAGGGCGGAGATCACGCCTTCCCCTGCCCCTTCAGGAACTGGCTGAGCAGATCCACCGGCAGCGGGAAGACCACCGTCGAGGAGCGCTCGCCGGCGATGTCGTGCAGGGCCTCGAAATAGCGAAGCTGCATGGCCTGCGGCTCGGCCGCCAGCATGCGGCCGGCCTCGACGAGCTTTGCCGCCGCCTGCTGCTCGCCGTCGGCGTTGATCACCTTGGCGCGCCGCAGCCGCTCGGCCTCGGCCTGCTTGGCGATGGCGCGGACCATGCTCTCGTTGAGGTCGACATGCTTGATCTCGACGTTGGAGACCTTGATGCCCCAGGCGTCGGTGCGCTGGTCGAGTATCTCCTGGATGTCGCTGTTGAGCTTGTCGCGCTCGGCCAGCATCTCGTCGAGCTCGTGCTTGCCAAGCACGGAGCGCAGCGTGGTCTGCGCCAGCTGGTTGGTGGCGACCATGAAATCCTCGACCTGGATGATGGCGCGCTCGGCATCGACGATGCGGAAATAGAGCACCGCGTTGACCTTCACCGAGACGTTGTCGCGCGAGATGACGTCCTGCGGCGGCACGTCCTGCACCACCACGCGCAGGTCCACCCGCACCATCTGCTGGACGAAGGGCACGAGGATGATGAGGCCCGGCCCCTTGACCCCCGTGAAGCGGCCCAGCGTGAAGACCACGCCGCGCTGATATTCCCTGAGAATGCGAATGGACGCCGACAGGAACATCAGCACCAGGAAGGCAACGATCAGATAGGCCACATAGCTGACCATCATTGTCTTGCTCCGTTGTTTGCCGCCCGCTTGTCCGCGAGGGCGCGCCGCCGCACCGTCAGCACGAGATCGCTGATGGCTGTCACCTCGACGCTGTCGCCCGGCGCCACCGGTTCGTCGGCTTTCGCGCGCCAGCGTTCGCCGAGCGCCAGCACATGGCCCTGGCCGCCCTGCCAGTCGAGAATTTCCGCCGGCTGGCCGCGCATGGCTTCGCCGCCGACGCGCGGCGGATTGCGGCGCGCCGCCCATACGTAGGTGCCTGCAAGCAGCGCCAGGCCGAGCGTGACGGCGGCGGCCGCGCCGGTGACGGCCCACGACACTTCGAAGCCGGGCCCCTCGACCTTGAGCAGCATGGCGGAGCCGAGCAGGAAGGCCGCCACGCCGCCCACCCCCAGCACGACGGTGGGATTGAAGGCCTCGACGATCAGGAAGGCGACGCCGAGCAGCATCAGCGCAAGGCCGGTATAGTTGATCGGCAGGAGATCGAGCGCATAGAGACCGAGCACGAGGCAGATGGTGCCCAGCACGCCGGGAGCCACCGCGCCGGGACTGGTGAACTCGAAGACGATCCCGTAGACGCCGACCAGCATCAGGACGATGGCGATGTTCGGATCGGTGATGACGCTGAGGAGCTGGATGAACCAGCCCGGGTCCAGCGTCTCGACAGGCAGGCCCTTTGTCGCCAGCACCATTTTCTTGCCGGCCACCTCGACGGTGCGGCCATCGGCAAGCTGCAGCAGTTCGGTCGTGTCGCGGGCAACGAAGTCGATGACATGCTGCTGCAAAGCAGCGCTCGCCGAAAGGCTCGCCGCCTCGCGCACGGCCTTCTCGCCCCAGTCGCCATTGCGCCCGCGCAGTTCGGCGAGCGAGCGGATCAGCGCCACCGCGTCATTGGTCACCTTGGCCATCTCCGCGTCGCCAGGTGGCCGCCCGGTGGCGTCCTTCTGCCCGGGGCCGTTGTCCTTCTCGCCGCCGGGAAGCGACGGCAGCCCGCCGATCTCGATCGGCGTCGCCGCGCCCAGATTGGTGCCCGGCGCCATCGCCGCCACATGGGTCGCGTAGAGAATGTAGGTGCCGGCGCTTGCCGCATGGCCGCCGGCTGGCGCGACATAGCCGATGACCGGGACCGGAGACGCCAGGATATCGGCGATCATCTCGCGCATCGAGGTGACCAGCCCGCCCGGCGTGTCGAGCTGCAGGATGAGGACCGCCGCGTCGCGCTTCGCGGCGGTGCCAAGCGCCTCATGGAGCTGCCGCGCGGTCGCCGGACCGATGGCGCCGTCAATGGCAACGCTCAACGCCACCCTCTCGCCGGTCGCTCCGGTCGAAGAGAAGGAAGAAAGCATCGCCGCGGCCACGCAAGCCGCGGCAAAAAGGGCCATCCGCGCGAGTTTCACGCTCAAAGCTCCCTGGATTCAATATGGGTGCGCCTTTTGGCGAAGTCCAATGAGGGCGGCGAAGTATTGCAACTTTGGCGATTGGCGAGAGCGCCCGGGTGCGTAATCTCCCCCCAAGTGGGGGAGATGGCCGGCAGGCCAGAGGGGGGCGCTGTCCGGCAGACCTATCCCTCGTCATCCTAGGGCGGAGCAAGGAGCGAAGCGACGCGCGCAGACCCTAGGATCCATGCCGTTACTTCTGAGCGCCGCCACGGTGTAGAGATGTTCACCCGAGTGCCGCGAGAGCGTTCGGCCAAGTCTGGATGGTGCTGTCGATCAGTTCCCCTGGTGCGGCCGTCGGTTGAAAACGCCTCGCAGGGAAAAAACGGCCGTTGCGGCTGCTGGGCGTGAGCCTCGACAGGCCTTGGCTGCCGTCGCAGGAGGCGACCCATCCTGCGAAGCTGCATCCAGAAGCAGACGTCACGGCATGGATTCCAGGGTCTGCGCGCGTCGCTTCGCTCCTTGCTCCGCCCTAGAATGACGAAGGGATGGGCTTGCGGGACAGCGCCCCCCTCTGTCCTGCCGGACATCTCCCCCACTTGGGGGGAGAT
>NZ_JANINM010000013.1 GCF_024509055.1 Mesorhizobium sp.
TCGGGCAGCTTGCGCGTGATGACGACGAGGGGCCGTTTTTTGCCTGCCATTTTATCCCCGAAGCTTCCTCGAAACCGATCTCGTTGAGACCTCTTTAACCAAGACAGGCGAAACTTGTAACCAGTCGCGGCATCAGCCCACTCCTGTAACAAGCGGTGTCGCCGAAGACAAAGAAAAAGGGGCGCTCATCCCGACGGACCGGCGCCGAAAGGAACGAAGGTGTCTGGTTTCGCGTCGCTTCGCCTGGCTCTCAGCGCAGCCATCCTCGGCGCTTTCCTTTGTGCTCCGCAGGCATCCGCGCAAAGCGCGGCCGCGCCGGCACAGACCATAACGCTCGGCCCAAGCGGCCTGCCGCTGCCGCGATTCGTCAGCCTCAAGCCGGCGCGCGTCAACTCGCGCGTCGGGCCCGGCGCCAACTACTCCGTCAACTGGATGTACATGAAGGCCGGGCTGCCTATGGAGGTCATCCAGGAATTCGACACCTGGCGGCGCGTTCGCGATTCGGACGGTTCGGAAGGCTGGATCAACCAGTCGCTGCTGTCGGGCCACCGCACCGCGATCGTCGCGCCCTGGCAGCGCGGCAAGGGTGGACGAATCAATCTGCTCAACGAACCCGACAAGGATGCCGGCGTCATCGCCATCATCGAGTCGGGAGTGATAGGCTCCATCAAGAAATGCGACGGCCAGTGGTGTGAAATGACCTTCGCCGGCCATACCGGCTGGATGGCCCAGTCGCAGGTCTGGGGCGCCTATCCGGGCGAGAAGTTCAAGAACTGAGTTCGCCGGCCTTGCCGTTACGGTCTCGGCCGATGCGGCCGAGATGCGTATCCCGAAAACCGGTGGGCAGCTTAAGGCCGTAGCCGAGGGCACGGTCGATGGCGATGTGCGCGATCCAGATGAGCGCTACGGCGGTTGTGATCGGGCCGGCGAGCAACGCGCCCGTAAGCAGCAACACGAGCGGGGCGATCAGGATATGCAAGGCGTTGTAGGTGACGGCGCCGACGTGCGGCCCGCCGAGGTAACCCAGCATCGATAGATCCGGCGCCAGGATCAGCAGCACAAACAGCCACCAGGAAAAGCCGAACATGGCGTAGCAAACGATTGCCAACGCAGCGACGGTAACCCATTCAAACCGGACGATCAGGTCGACGGGCCGCATCGCCACGGGATCAGCCGCCGCGTTTCGGTCGCAGCCTTACGACGATGTCGACATTGGCGATCTCCATGCCCTCCGGAGGCGCCGGCAGGTTGGAGACAGTGACCGGTCCGCTCTCGATATCGAAAATCCGGTTCTCGCCTTCGATATAGAAGTGATGATGGTCCGAGGTGTTGGTGTCGAAATACGTTTTCGATCCCTCGACAGCGAGGATGCGCAGGAGGCCGGCCTGAGTGAATTGATGCAGCGCATTATAGACGGTCGCCAGCGAAACCGGCACGCCGGCGGCGACCGCCTCCTCGTGCAGTTCCTCGGCCGAGAGATGGCGGTCGCCTTTGGCGAAAAGCAGATCGGCCAGCGCAATACGCTGGCGCGTCGGCCTCAGGCCGGCTTCGCGAACCCGCTTGTCCACAGCGACATTTTCCTTCCGGCAGCCTGAATCCATCTACATATCGAAGCTTGCGGCCCAGCCCTCTAGACAAGTCCAGCATGGCGAAAAAACGTCGGAAGCCGAAACTGGACACATCTCGACATATATTCTGTCGCCCGAATGCGATCAATAGCGCGCATTGACCCGGGCAGACGCACGGGTTAAGCGCAAACGCCGGTTTCCGGCCACAAACAGAGTGTGTTAGGAAACCAACGACCAAGGGCGCCCTGCCGCCCGGAACGAAAACGGGGACAGAATTAATGGCGGGTCAAAAGTCCAGCTACGATTACGAGGAACTCCTTGCCTGCGCCCGCGGCGAGTTGTTCGGGCCGGGAAACGCACAGCTGCCCTACCCTCCGATGCTGATGTTCGACCGCATCACCGAGATCAGCGAGACCGGCGGCGCGTTCGACAAGGGTTTCATCCGCGCCGAATTCGATATCAAGCCGGACCTGTGGTTCTTCGCCTGCCATTTCATCGGCAATCCGATCATGCCGGGCTGCCTCGGTCTCGATGCCATGTGGCAGATGACCGGTTTCTACCTCGGCTGGCTCGGCGAACCCGGCAAGGGCATGGCGCTGTCGACCGGCGAGGTCAAGTTCAAGGGCATGGTGACGCCGTCGGTCAAGAAGGTCGAGTATGGCGTCGATTTCAAGCGCGTGATGCGCGGACGCCTGGTGCTGGGCATTGCCGACGGCTGGCTCAAGGCGGACGGCGAACCCATATACGCCGCGACGGACCTGAAGGTCGGCCTTTCCAAGCAGTCGGCCGCCTGATCGTCATCGCCGCGGCGTCGTCCACGTGCCTGAAGGATGCCAGGACGCCGCCGAGTTTTTATTTGCGTATGATCCCGGACGAAAACCGACTAGGTTTTCCACCGGATACGCCGGAAGGAGTTGCGAATGAGACGGGTCGTAGTGACAGGCCTCGGCATTGTGTCGTCGATCGGCAACAATGCCAATGAGGTGCAGACCTCGCTTTACGATGCCAAGTCCGGCATCAGCTTCTCCAATTCCTTCGCCGAACATGGCTTCCGCTGCCAGGTGTGGGGCGCGCCGACGCTCGATCCGTCGGCCATGATCGACCGCCGCGCCATGCGCTTCCTGTCGCAGGGCGCCGCCTGGAACCACGTCGCCATGGACCAGGCGATCGCGGATGCCGGCCTCGGCGAGAACGACATCACCAACGAGCGCACCGGCATCGTCATGGGCTCCGGCGGCCCGTCGACCAGGACGATCGTCGAAGCGGCAGAGACCACGCTCAAGAACAACAGCCCCAAGCGCATCGGCCCGTTCGCGGTGCCGAAGGCGATGTCGTCGACCGCGTCGGCGACGCTGGCCACCTGGTTCAAGATCCACGGCGTCAACTACTCGATCTCATCCGCCTGCTCGACCTCGGCCCATTGCATCGGCAACGCCTATGAGCTGATCCAATGGGGCAAGCAGGACATGATGTTCGCCGGCGGCCACGAGGACCTCGACTGGACGATGTCGGACCTGTTCGACGCCATGGGCGCGATGTCGTCCAAGTTCAACGACAAGGCGCCGACCGCTTCGCGTGCCTATGACGTCAACCGCGACGGCTTCGTCATCGCCGGCGGCGCGGGCGTGCTGGTTCTGGAAGAACTGGAGCACGCCAAGGCGCGCGGCGCCAAGATCTATGCCGAGATCGTCGGCTACGGCGCGACGTCGGACGGCTACGACATGGTGGCGCCGTCAGGCGAAGGCGCCATCCGCTGCATGCGGCAGGCGCTTGCCACCGTCGCCACGCCAGTCGACTACATCAACACGCACGGCACCTCGACGCCGGTCGGCGATTCCAAGGAAATGGGCGCCATCCGCGAGGTGTTCGGCGACAAGATGCCCTACATCACCTCGACGAAGTCGCTTACCGGCCATTCGCTGGGTGCGGCCGGCGTGCAGGAATCGATCTACTCCATCCTCATGATGCAGGGCGGCTTCATCGGCGAAAGCGCCCATATCGAGGAGCTCGATCCTGAATTCGAAGGCATGCCAATCGTGCGCAAGCGCATCGACAACGCCAAGATCGACACCGTCCTGTCCAATTCCTTCGGCTTCGGTGGCACCAACGCAACGCTGATTTTCCAGCGCTATTCCGCATAAGGATTGCCGGACATGGAAGGGCTGATGAAGGGCAAGCGCGGGCTTGTCATGGGTGTGGCCAACGATCATTCGATCGCCTGGGGCATCGCCAAGAAACTGTCCGAACATGGGGCGGAGCTTGCCTTCACCTATCAGGGCGACGCCTTCGGCCGACGGGTCAAGCCGCTTGCCGACAAGGTTGGCGCTTCGCTTGTGGTGCCTTGCGATGTCGAGGACAGCGCCTCGGTGACCGCGACTTTCGAAACCCTCGGCAAGGCCTGGGGCGAGATCGACTTCGTTGTCCATGCCATCGGCTTTTCCGACAAGAACGAGCTCAAGGGCCTCTACGCCGACACCAGCCGCGACAATTTCGTCCGCACGATGGTGATCTCCTGCTATTCCTTCACCGAGGTCGCCCGCAATGCCGCGCCCCTGATGCGCAATGGCGGCTCCATGATCACGCTGACCTATGCCGGTTCGGTCAGGGTCATGCCGAACTACAACGTCATGGGCGTCGCCAAGGCAGGGCTGGAGGCAAGCGTGCGCTATCTGGCCAACGACTACGGCCCGCGCGGCATCCGGGTGAACGGTATCTCGGCAGGGCCGGTGCGGACGCTCGCTGGCTCGGGTGTTTCGGACGCACGCCACATGTTCTCCTATCAGCAGCGCAATTCGCCGCTGCGCCGCACGGTGACCATCGACGAAGTGGGCGGCTCGGCGCTTTATCTGCTTTCCGACCTGTCTTCGGGTGTCACCGGTGAGATCCACTATGTGGATTCAGGCTACCACATCGTCTCGATGCCTACGCTGGACGAGCTGAAGCAGAACGACGGCAGCCGGGAGTAGATCGGCGCCGCAAATAGTTCCGTCCAGTAAAATTGGATGCATTGGCGGAAACTGATTTTAAGGAGATGCCTGCTAGAAGGTCCCGTAATCTAGGGATCTTGCATGCCTGCAGTCAGCAATCCGAAGCGGACGCCGCTGTTCCGGCTGATCACAGTCGCCAGCTCTGGCATGGGCAGTTTCGTCCTCGGGCTCTGGGGGCTGCGGTTCGGTTTTGGCGACGGCCTGGCCGGCATGCCGGCCGAGACGCTGATCGGCATCATCGCCGCCTTATGCGCCCTTGCCGCGGGCGGCGCCTCGCTTTCGTTTTTCGCCGGCGTCGATGAATCGGCAGAATACGTCTTCAAGGAAACGCATTTCGACAAGCTTACGGGACTGCTGTCGCGCCAGGCCATGGTCGGCAAGATCGCCGATGCGGCATCCGAGACGATACGCACGGCCGAGCCGGTATTCCTGATCGACATCGATATCGATCGGTTCAAGCAGATCAATGACGCCATCGGCTACAGCCTTGGCGACGAGTTGATCCGCGCCTTCACCAGGAGGCTGCGGGAGAACATGCCCGAGGGCACCATGATCGGCCGCCTCGGCGCTGGCGAATTCGCCGTGCTGTTGCCGGATCGCGATATAAAGGGATCGATCGAACGGCTGATCGAGAAGCTCATCAACGAGATGACCGAACCCTATCAATTGCAGACGCATCTGCAGTCGGTCAGCCTGTCCGTCGGCATCGTGGCAATGCCGAAGGACGGTGTCGATCCGGTCCTCGTCCTGCGGCGCTCGAACCTGGCGCTGCAGAACGCGCGCGCCAGCGGCATGGGCAACTGGTCGGTGTTCCATTCCGATATGGGCCGCGTGGCGGACTACAGGCAATGGATCGAGTCCGAACTGAAGACCGCTTTCGATCGCGGCGATTTCGATCTCCACTACCAGCCGCAGTTCGACCTGCCGAGCGGCCGCGTCGTGGGCTACGAAGCGCTTATCCGCTGGAAGCATCCGGAACGCGGCATGATCCCGCCGATGGAGTTCATACCGATCGCCGAGGAAACCGGCATGATCAATCCGATCGGCGAATGGGTGCTGCGCAAGGCCTGCAGCGACGCCAAACATCTGCCGGAGGACTGCTTCGTCGCCGTCAATATCTCGCCGGTCCAGTTCATGACCAAGGACTTCGTCGGCATCGTTCACGAGACGATGGCATCGACGGGCATCAAGCCATCCCGGCTGGAGCTCGAAGTCACCGAAACGGCGATGATGCAGGACCGCGACCGCGCGGCCGTCATCCTCAAGCAGCTCGCGGACATGGGCATCTCAGTGGCTGTCGACGATTTCGGCACGGGCTATTCCAATCTGAGCTACCTGATCGATTTCTCGTTCGGAAAGCTGAAGATCGACCGTTCCTTCGTCAGCCGCATCGACACCGATTCCAGCTCCGGCGCGGTGGTCTCGACCATCGTCGGGCTCTCTCGCGCACTGGGCGTCGGCATCATTGCCGAAGGCGTCGAGACGGAGAACCAGGCCACGCTGCTCAGAGCCGCCGGCTGCGAGGTGGTACAGGGCTATCTATTTGGCCGTCCGGCGCCGCTCAAGATTGAGCTTGGCCAGGCGCGCCCCGCCTTCGGCGCGCGCGAGCCGGCGCGCCTCGTCAGCCTGCAATAATCACCACTACCGCCGCGCCGAAAGCACCTTGAACATGCCGTCGCGCGCGACCTCTGCGTGACTGGCGAAAGCGGCTGCCAGCACCTGCTCGTAGGGAAGCTGCCGATTGGCGACCATGAACAGGCGCCCGCCCGGTTTCAGCGCCTTGCCAGCGGCGCGGATCATGCCGGCGCCGATGCCCGGCTCGGCCGCGCGGCCGCTGTGGAAGGGCGGGTTCATGACGATCACGTCATAGCGCCGCTCGACCGTCTCGGTAAGTAGATCGAGCCATAAGAAGCGCGGCTCGATGACCGCGCGGACATTCAGCTTCGCTGCCTCGAGCGCTTCGAAATCGGCTTCGTAGAGATCGAGCGCGGTGAGACTTGTCGCGCGTTGGGCGACCTCGCCCGCCAGGTAGCCCCAGCCGGCACAGAAGTCGGCCACGTTGCCCTTGAGCTCACCAGGAAGGTTCGCTGCCAGTAGCTTCGAGCCGGCGTCGATCCTGTCGAACGAGAACATGCCAGGGGCGGTGTGGAAATGCCCCTCGACAAGAAGATCGGGATTGGCGGCGCGAAGAGCCGCAGGCGCATCGGCGCCGCCCTGCCTGAACCAGAAAGCAACGCCGTGATGTTTCGGCAGATGACCTTCGATCGGCACCAGCCCGGCGACACGTTTGCGCAAACTGTCGATGCCTTCATCCTTGCCGCCCGCGACGACGATCAGCCCGCCCGGCGTCGCACGTTCCATGGCCTCGGCGATCCGCATCTCGTTCTGGCCACGATGGCGCCCCGCGAGCACCAGGACGGCATCAAAGCCGCTCCCTTCCCCGCGCGGCGTGACGGCATAGCCCGATGCCTGCAATGCGCGAAAATGCGGTCGGAACCCCTGCACCAGATGCAGTCCCGCATCGAAGCCCGCAGGCGGGCGGAACCCTGGTTCAGCGCCCAGAAACAGAACGCGAGCGTCCTTTCGCGGCAAAGGCAGCGCCTCCGCCTCGAAGGGATAGAATAGCGTTTTCAGCGGCTCGGCAGCCATGCCCCAGCTCCTCAAACGAAAACGGGCGCGACCTCGCGGCGCGCCCGTCATGATTTATCCGGTCAGGCCGATCAGGCGGCGTCTTCCTCGCCTTCCTGCTTCTTCTTCTCCTGAACAATCTCCTTGCCGGTAGCCTGGTCGACGACCTTCATCGACAGGCGAACCTTGCCGCGCTCGTCGAAGCCCATCAGCTTGACCCACACCTTGTCGCCTTCCTTGACGACATCGGAGGTCTTGGCGACGCGCTCATTGGCGAGCTGCGAGATATGGACGAGACCGTCGCGCGGGCCGAAGAAGTTGACGAACGCGCCGAAGTCGGCCGTCTTGA
>NZ_JANINM010000014.1 GCF_024509055.1 Mesorhizobium sp.
GGCCGCTCTATCGCTGGATCCATTCGGTCCACCACAATTCGATCAACCCGTCGCCGTGGTCGTCGCTCTCGATGCACCCGGTGGAGGGCTTCCTCTATCATGCGGTCGCCTTTTGGCACCTCATCATCCCGTCGAACCCGATCGTCGCGCTGTTCCAACTGCATGTCGCCGGCTTCGGCGCGGTCAACGGCCATCTCGGCTTCCAGAAGTTCGAGCTCACGGAAGGGATGAGCCTCGATAGCCACGCCTATGCTCATTACCTGCACCACAAATACTTCGAGGTGAACTACGGCGGCGATGGGCTGATCCCGCTCGATAAGTGGTTCGGCACCTGGCACGACGGCACCAAGGAGGGCGACGCGCTGATGGACGCCCGGTTCCAGAAAAAGAAGCAGCGTTTGAACGCCACGGCGTGAGCCGGGCGCACACCGAGCACGTCACGCGCCGCCGGGGAGGGAGGCGCGTGGTTGGAGACATCAATCTTTGAAATCCGTCGAACGACGGCAAATGGGAGGAAGACATGAAGCGTATCACCAAGCTCCTGGCGGCGGCCATGCTGGCCGGCGTCGCGGCAACGGCGGCGACGTCTGCGATGGCCGGGGCGAAGATATTCGTCATCGGCGGCAAGGCCGACGACCCGTTCTGGTCGATCGTCAAGCGCGGCGCCGAGGATGCCGGCAAGGTCGTCGAAGCGCAGGGCGGTTCGGTGACCTGGCTCGGCCCGCAGAATTACGACAATCTCGGCGCGGATGCCGCCAACCTGATCCGGACCGCGATCTCGCAGCACGCGGACGCCATCGTCGGGCCCGACTGGGTGCCTGAAACGATGGACGAGGCCTTCAAGGCCGTTGTCGCGGCCGGCATTCCGCTGGTGATCTACAATGCCGGCGGTGTCGATGCGGCGGACCGGCTCGGCGCCATGAACTATGTCGGCAGCGACGACTACAAGGCGGGCTTCGCCGGCGGCGAGTATTTCGGCAAGCACGACCTGAAGAACGTGGTCTGCGTCAACACGCTTCCCGGCGCCGCCAACCTCCGGGCACAATGCGCGGGTCTGCTGGCCGGTATCGCCAAGCATGGCGGCAAGGGCGTCGAGCTGCCCCTGCCAATGAGCAGCTTCGGCAATCCGACCGCGGTGGCGCAGGCGCTCAAGGCGCATCTGCTGCAGCACCAGGATGTCGTCGGCGTCTATACGATCGGCAATGTCGACGCCAACAGCGCCGCCAACGGCATCATGCAGGCGGGCCTGAAGGACAAGGTCAAGCTCGGTGGCGTCAACATGGACCAGACCATCCTCAACAACATCAAGGCCGGGTCGCAGCTGTTCACGATCGACCAGCAGGGCTATCTCCAGGGTTACCTTGCGGTGTCGATCCTGAACGGTCACGTCAATTACGGTCTGTCCGTTCCGACGCGCGAGATATTGACCGGCCCCGGCGTCGTCGATGCATCCAATGTCGATGCTACGCTGGCGGGCGTGAAGGCCGGCGCGCGATAGCCGCAGCAGATCTTCCGCAATCCGCTATCCGCAGGCCCGGCCCGAGGCATGGCCGACGGCCGGGCAGGTTCTCGAAACGGGATGAAGTCGTATTATGGGCGTTAGCATCTCGAAGACACGCTGGGGATTCCCAATGAATTCAGTGGTCGGAATGCAAGCAGCCGCAAAGGCGGCACCGGCGCCCGGCGCCGGATCCTCGATGGGCCATCTCATCCGCCGCCCCGAGATGGGCTCCTTCCTCGGCATGGTGGCGGTCTTTGCGTTCTTCGCCATCTTCGGCGGCGCTAATTTCGTGACCGCGGGCGGTGCGGCGAGTTGGCTCAACGTTGCCTCCGAAATCGGTATCGTCGCCCTTCCGGTCGGGCTGCTGATGATCGCCGGCGAGCTGGATATCTCCATTGGCTCGGTCATCCCGGCGGCCTCGATGACTGTCGCGATCATTTCGGGCTTCTATGGTCTTCCGATCATTGTCGGCGTCGCCGCCGCGCTGGCCCTCGGACTGCTCGTCGGTTTCATCAACGGCGTCCTCGTCATTCGCACGGCCGTGCCATCGCTGATCGTTACGCTGGGCAGCCTCTTTGCGGTCGCCGGACTGACGCTCGGCATCTCGATCATCCTGACCGGCAGCACAGGCGTGGCGATCCAGGCCGATCCGCTGGCCAAGGCCATCCTCGGGCAGTTCGTCGGCGGCGTGTTCCAGGTCACCATCTTCTGGTGGCTCGGCGCGGCCGTTATCGTCGGCTACCTGTTGCACTTCTCGCGCTACGGCAACTGGATCTTCGCGCTGGGCGGCGACAAGGTCAGCGCCCGCAATGCCGGCATTCCGACCGACCGCGTCATCATCTTGCTGTTCATGGGCAGTGGCCTGAGTGCCGCCTTCGTCGGCATGTCTCAGGCGCTGCTCTATAACAGCGCCCAGGTGTCGACCGGCCAGTCCTTCATCTTCAACTCGATCATATCCGTGGTCGTCGGCGGCGTGCTGCTCACGGGGGGCTTCGGTTCGGTGGTCGGCATCGTCTTCGGCACCATCACCTTCGCCATCGTCAACCAGGGCATCTTCTACACGGGCTTCGACGCCAACTGGGCAAGCCTCATCATCGGCGTCCTGCTCCTCGCGGCGGTGCTGATGAACAACACGTTCCGCAAGATGGCGCTGACCTATGCGCCGAGGAAGAAGTGAGGAACACCGTCATGGCCGAGCCAGTCCTGCAGCTTGCAAACATCAACAAGTCGTTCGGGCCGATCGACGTGCTCCACGATATCTCCCTGTCGGTAAAGGCCGGCGAGGTCCTGTGCCTGCTTGGCGACAACGGCGCCGGTAAGTCGACTTTGATCAAGATCCTGTCCGGAGTGCATCAACCGACTTCCGGAACGATCCTGATGGATGGCAAGCCGACCGGCTTCGCCAGCCCTCGAGATGCCAGCGAGCGCGGCATTTCGACGGTCCACCAGTTCGGCGGCACTTTTCCGCTGATGAGCATCGGGCGATCGTTCTTCGTCGGCGTTGAGCCGACGAAGAAGTGGGGGCCGTTCAGCTTCTACGACCGCAGGAAGGCGAATGAAGTCGCCGTCAAGGCGGTCCAGGAATTCGGCATCACCCGCATCGACGACGGCGACCGCCTCGTCGGCGGCCTGTCCGGCGGCGAGCGCCAGTCGCTGGCGATCGCCCGCGCCGTCCATTTCGGCGCCCGCGTGCTGATCCTTGACGAGCCGACCGCGGCGCTCGGCGTGAAGGAAGCCGCGCATGTGCTGAGGATCATCCTCGAGGCGCGCAAGCGCGGCCTTGCGGTGATCTTCATCACCCACCAGGTCATCCATGCGCTCACCGTCGGCGATCATTTCGCGGTTCTGATCAGGGGCGCGCTCGCCGCCGATTTCCGCAAGGGCGAAAAGTCGCGCGAGGAGATCACCGATCTGATGGCCGGTGGCGAAGCGATGGCCGAGCTTGAGGCGGAGATCGAAGCCTATCAGGTCGCGCATGAAGCGCAGACGCCAGCCGTCGCGGAGTTGCGATAGGCGGCGGCCCACCGGAACCTCCCGAAGATGCACCACCTCCACGGCGCATCTTCCCACCGGCCGGCGGACCATTTTGCTCCGCCGGCCGGGTTGCTCCACAAGCCAGGAAGAGAAGATCATGACTGTTCGCATAGCTGTCATCGGCGCAGGCATCATGGGAGCGGATCACGCGCGCATCATCGCCGGCGATCTGCCGGGAGCCGTCCTGCAGGTCGTTTGCGACGCCTCGCCTGAGCGTGCCCGGATGGTGGCCGAGGAATGCGGCGCGAGGGATATCGCAACTGATCCTCTTGCGACGATCGCACGCTCCGACGTCGACGCCGTCCTGATCGCGAGCCCGGACGAAACCCACGCTGCCCTGACGCTGGCCGCCATCCGCGCCGGAAAGCCCGTTCTCTGCGAGAAGCCGCTTGCGCCTAATTCCGCCGATTGCCTGCGCGTGATCGAAGCCGAGATGAGGGCGGGCAGGCCATTCGTCCAGGTCGGCTTCATGCGCCGCTTCGATCCTTCTTATGCCGAGATGAAGGCGCTGCTCGATGACGGCACGCTCGGGCGGGCGGTGCTCATGCACAATTTCCATCGCAACGTCTCGGCGCCGGCGAACTTCACCGGGCTGATGGCCATCACCAATTCGGCGCCGCATGAATTCGACGTGGCGCGCTTCGTGCTCGATACCGACTATACCTCGATCTCCGCCTTCCAGCCGGCCGGCGTCGATGCTTCGCGCGCCGGCGCGCCGGTCTTCATGGTGCTGGAAACGGCCGGTGGCCAACTGGTCAACATCGAGGTCAACAACACCGCGGCCTATGGCTATGACGTGCGCGGCGAGCTGGTGGGCGAGAAAGGTTCGGTCTTCCTCAACGCGCCGGTCCACGCCCGCATCAACGTCGGGCTCAAATCGCTGGAGCGCTACGCGCCTGACTGGCGTCCACGCTTTGCCGAAGCCTATCGGCTGCAGAACAAGGCCTGGCTCAGATTTGTCGAGACGGGCATGCCGTGGCCGGTCGCGGCAAATGCCTGGGACGGCTACCGCGCGACGCTGACCGCCGAGGCCGGCGTCAAGGCGCTGTCAAATGGCGCCAGAGCCGTTATCGAGCGCGCAGAGCGGCCCGCCTTCTATCGTCACTGAGGAATGCACCATGAAACTGGGTTTTGTCTCCGACAGTCTTGGCGGTCGCGGCTTTGCGGAATTGTTGGACGAAGCGGTGCGCCTCGGCGTCGACGGTGTCGAGGTCAACACCGGCGGATGGTCGACGGCGCCGCATTTCGATCTGGCGAGGATGAAGTCGAGCGCCGAGGCGCGGAGCGAATTCCTCAAGGCATTTGCGGATCGTGGCCTCGACGTCATCAGCCTGAATGCCAACGGCAACCCGCTGCACCCGACCGATCCCGCGCAAGGGCAATGCCTGAAGGATACGATCCGCGTGGCCGGTGAGATGAGCATCAGGACCGTCTGCACCATGTCGGGCCTGCCGGCGGGCAGCGCCGAGGACAGGATGCCGAACTGGGTCGTGTCGTCCTGGCCGCCGGAAACGCAGGCGATCCTGCGTTATCAGTGGCAGGACGTGCTGCTGCCCTTCTGGACCGAGATCGCCACCCTCGCCAGGGAAAGCGGTGTCGAACGCATCGCGCTCGAGCTGCACGGCAATCAATGCGTCTATAACGTGCCGTCGCTTCTCAAGCTGCGGCAGGCGGTCGGCCCGGTCATCGGCGCCAATCTCGATCCATCGCACCTGTTCTGGATGGGCGCCGATCCGCTGGTGGCGGCCGAGGCACTCGGCGATGCGATCTATCATGTCCACGCCAAGGACACGATGCTCAACGCCCCGGTGCAGGCGAGGACGTCGCTGCTGGAGAATGGGTCGCTGATGGACATCCCGGCGCGCTCGTGGAGCTACATCACGCTTGGCTTCGGCCATGGCGAGGAATGGTGGCGCCAATTCTGCTACCGGCTGAAAATGGCGGGTTACGACGGCTGGCTGTCGATCGAGCACGAAGACGTCATGCTGAGCAGCATCGAGGGGCTGGAGAAGTCGGTCGCGCTGCTCAAGAACGTCATGCCTGTCAGGGCCAGCGATTACAAACCGCAGGAGATCTGAGGAAGAAAATGACAATGTGGATCGACGCCTGCGCCACGGACGATATCGAGGAGGAGGACCTGATCCGCTTCGATCACGGTGGCCGCACATTCGCCATCTATCGCGGTCCCTCCGACGATTTCTTCTGCACCGACGGCCTGTGCACGCATGAGAAGGTGCATCTGTGCGAAGGACTGGTGATGGAGTACCGGATAGAGTGCCCCAAGCATAACGGCGTGTTCGACTATCGCACCGGCGAGGCCGTGCGCGCGCCGGTCTGCGTGAACCTGAAAACCTACAAGACCAAGGTCGAAGACGGCCGCGTGCATATCGAGATCTGAGATGACAGAGACATTCACCCTTGCCGCCTGCGCCGAAATGCTCTGGCGCGACCGCCCGATGGAATTCCGCGTCAGGCGCCTGACGGAACTGGGCTTTCAGGTGGGCCTTTGGAACTGGCCGGATCATGACCTCGCGATGCTGGAGAAGTCCGGCGCCACCTTCTCGATCATGAACGGCTACCTGCGCGGCCGGCTCGCCGATGACGAGGGCGCAGCCGAACTCCTGAAGACGGCGAAGGAGACGGCGGCGATCGGCAAGCGCCTCGGCGTAGCACGGCTCAACCTGCATGGAACGGGCCTGGGCGAGGGCGGTCTGCCGGTCAGCCCTTGCGAGACTGTCACGGGAGCGATGTGGCTCAAGGCACGCGATACGCTGAACCGCATCGCCGACCTCGCCGAGGCGGAGGGCGTCACCTTCACGCTGGAGAATTTGAACCTGCCGGTCGATCATCCCGGCGTGCCCTTCGCGCGCGCCGAGGACACGCTGGCGCTCGTCTCCAGCGTCAACCGGCCGGGCCTGCGCCTCAACCTCGACCTCTATCACGCGCAGATCGGCGAGGGGAACCTGATCGAGCTCTGCCGCGCCTGCCTGCCCTGGATCGGCGAGATCCAGGTGGCGGACGTGCCGGGGCGCATGGAGCCAGGCACCGGCGAGATCAACTATCGCGGCATCGCCCGTGCGCTGAAAGAGATGGGCTATCGCGGACCCGTCGGCATGGAGGCGTTCGCTTCCGGCGACCCCGAAGCCGCGCTCGAAGCCTTCCGCAACGCTTTTACCGTCTGAGGGAACTGGACATGGTCACCAAGAACAACCGGCCCACCGTCGCCGACATCCGCGCCATGAAGGCGCGCGGACAGAAGATCTCGATGCTCTATGTCACCACGCTCGAGGAAGCCGCGGCGGCAAATTCTGCCGGCGTCGACATGCTGTCGATCGAGGGCCGCTTCTTCTCTTCCGAAATGCGCGAGGCCGCCGGGCGCTGCTTCGTTCAGGTCGGGCTTCCCTACGGCCCCGCCGGCGATCTGGTCTCGGCGGACGACTATCTCAAGGCCGCCTTCCATTTCACGCGCCTGGGCGGCGATTGTTTCTATTGCGCCGCCTCGCTCGATATCCAGAAGACGCTCTGCGACAATGCCGTGCCGATCGTCGCGCATGTCGGCCTGATCCCTTCGCAATGCACCTGGACCGGCGGCTTCAAGGCCGTCGGCAGGACGGCTGGGAGTGCGCGCTGGGTGTGGGATCACGTGAAGCGTCTGGAAGCCATCAGCTGCTTCGGCGCGGAGTTGGAGGTGGTGCCGGACCGCGTCGCCGAATTGATCACCAGGAACACCCCTATGATCATGCTTGGCATGGGCGCCGGGCCGCATGCCGATGCCCAGTATCTCTTCAGCGAGGACGTGCTTGGCCACACCGCCGGACACAGGCCGCGCCACGCCAAGACCTACCGCAACTTCGCCGCCGAATTCGAGCGGCTGCAGCGCGAGCGCATCGCAGCCTATC
>NZ_JANINM010000015.1 GCF_024509055.1 Mesorhizobium sp.
CATACACCTGAACCAACACACAGGATCCTCGGGTCAAGCCCGAGGATGACGAAGCATTGGCGGTGCCGCGGAAGAAAGGCCGCGACCACGCCAACCATTGACCCCGCCCGTCATCCAGCCGATATCCCGGGCAAATTTTGCCCGAGCCTCCAATGACCACCGATCTCAAATCACCGGCCACTCCTGACGCCGCCTGGCAGGACGATGTCCGCGCCGGCGTACGCCATGTCCGCGACCTCGACCGGCTTCCGCTCTCGCCCGCCGAGCGCGCCGCCGCCCAGGCCGCTGCCACAGCCCACAAGGTGCGCGCGCCGAAAGCCTATCTCGACCTGATCGACTGGAGCGACCCGAACGACCCGATCCGCGCCCAGGTGATCCCGTCGCCCGACGAACTCGTCGCCGCCGAGGGCGAGCTTGACGACCCGATCGGTGACCACGCCTTCAGCCCGGTGCCGAGGCTGACGCATCGCCATGCCGACCGCGTGCTCCTGTTTCCCACCTATCAATGCGCGGTCTACTGCCGCTTCTGCTTCAGGAAGGAATCGCTCACCTCGATCGGCCGCGGTTACACGCGCGAAGCACTGGGACCGGCGCTGGCCTATATCGCCGATCATGCCGAAATCCGTGAAGTGATCCTGACCGGCGGCGACCCGCTGTCGCTGCCCGACAAGGCGCTGGAGGAGATCCGCGCCCGCATCGAGGCGATCCCGCATGTGCGGCTGTTGCGCATCCACACCCGCGTGCCGGTGGCGCTGCCTGCGCGCATCACGACTGGCCTGGTCGCCGTCCTGCAAGGCAGGCTGATGGTGACGGTGGTGACCCATTTCAATCACCCACGCGAGATTACCGATGACGTCGAGCGGGCCTGCCGGACGATGCGACAGGCAGGCTTCGTGCTGCTCAACCAGAGCGTCCTGCTGAAGGGCGTCAACGATCAAGTCGAGGTGCTGGAGGAGCTTTGCCGCGAGTTGATGTACAGGCTGGGCGTCAAGCCCTACTACCTCCACCACGGCGATTTGGCGCGCGGCATGGCGCACCGCCGCACCACCATCGCCGAAGGCCAGGCGCTGGTGGCGGCGCTGCGCCGGCGCCTCTCCGGCATCTGCAGCCCGACCTACGTCATCGACCTGCCTGACGGCGGCGGCAAGGTGCCGCTGGCGGCGAGCCACATCGAGGGTTGCGAGGCCGGGACCTGGCGCATTCGCGGCCAGGACGGCGAGGCGAGGGAGTATCGCGAGGTGGTCGGCTAGCTGCTCTCCTCCATCCGTCTCTTTGCCGTTCATCGTCCATTCGCAGGATGCGGGCTGTCGCGGAAAGTCCGATAGTGGCTTTCGATCCTTCCGGATCGTCATATGTATCTTCAGTAGCGATCCTTGACCCCCGCAAGCTTCTCCCGGAGCCTGCGGGGGCTCCCGCCATTCGATAGCGGGATCAGGCCGCAACATTGCCCTCTTCCTGTGGGAACCGGAATCCACGCCTCCGCATTCTATGAGCAGGGGATGAAGGAGTTCAGCGTGAAGGCTTTGTTGGGGATTGTCGGCGGTTTCGTGCTGACCTTGGCTGTGTTCGGCAGCGGGCTGGCCTTCGCCGCGTGGTTGCTTACCGCCAAGCCGGTGCGCCAGGCCACACCCGCGATCGGTGTTTCGGAACTGTGGACGAAGGATGCGCAGCCGGTCGTTGCGCAGAAGCAGGGTCTCGAACGTATTCCCGCCCAGCAGGCGGCCGGCGCGTCGGACAACGCGGCCGGCGACCAGGCCGCGAAGCCCGACAGCCAGCCGCGCACCGCGGCCCTCACGACGCCAGCCCAGCCTGCCGAGCCGCACCCGCTGCAGCCATTGCCCGGCTTTACCCAGACCGAGCAGCCCGCGCCCGCCAATGGCTCGACGGCGCAGCCAGCGCAGCAGGCGCCGGCTCAGCAGGAGGCGCAGCTCCCCGCCGCGCATCTCGAATGGTGCGCCAACCGCTACCGCAGCTACCGCCCGGAAGAAAACAGCTACCGCTCCTATGGCGGCGAGATCCGCCCTTGCATCTCGCCCTATTTCGATCCGGAGAGCGCGAGCGCCGCGAATGCGGGCCAGAACGACCTGACCGGGAACGATCAGGCCCGCAACGACACGAACCAGCCGACCGACGACCAGGCCGAGATGCAAGGCTATGCGGACACCAGGGACGGATACGCCACCACCTATGGCGGCCCGCCTGAAGAGATCGCGCCTAACCAACAGGCCTACGGTAACGGCCGACAGATGTCAGGCGACCACATCGACTATTGCTACAACCGCTACCGCTCCTACGACCCGAGCGACAACACCTACCAGCCCTTCGACGGCGGCCCGCGCCGGCAGTGCGAATAACGGTTCCGGCTGAGAATCCAAGCCGAACCAACGCCGCGATCCGTCACACTTCCCTTGAGGGGGAGATGGTTGGCAGACCAGAGGGGCTTGCTGTCCCGCCAACGATGCGCGTTCCCGCACACCAGCAGCATCCAACCTGATACCGGACGGAGACACGACGGAAACACATCGCCCCCTCGCGCGGCATGCCCGCGAAACGCCAGGACGGCATCGTAGGCGCAAGCAAACGCGGAGGAGCGCGCCGATGACACCCGACCAGATCAAGCTTGTGCAGGATAGTTTTCGCGAGGTCGTCCCGATCAAGACGGCGGCCGCGGCCTTGTTCTACGAGAAGCTGTTTGCCATCGACGGCAGCCTCAAGGGACTGTTTCGCGAGACCGACATGAGCAAGCAGGGCGCCAAGCTGATGGCGGCGCTCGGCTTCGTCGTTCACGGGCTTTCCCGTGCCGAAACCATCCTGCCAACGGTCCAGGATCTCGCCAGGCGGCATGTCGGCTATGGTGTCGAGGAGCGTCATTACCCGATCGTCGGCCAGGCGCTCATAGAGACGCTTGAGGCGGGCCTCGGGCAGGCCTTCACGGCCGAGGTGCGTGGCGCCTGGGCCGCGGCCTATGGCCTGCTCGCCGGCGTGATGATCGCGGCCGCGCGTGAGGTGCAGATCGCGGCATAGTGTGTTGTTGGGTTCCCGGACCCCGCGAGGCGGCGCGGGGAACGGGAAGCGCTTGGCCAAAAGGGCGCGGGCGCCGGGCGCAGCGAGGCGGAGAAGGGGCTTTGTAATGCAGTTCCCCTCCTTCGCCTGCCGCTTTGCTGCGATGCGGGCAGCGCGGCGTCCGCTAAGGGCGAGATATCCGGCAGGACAAGAGGGCAGCGCTGTCCCACCGTCGCCCATCGTTTACCTATAAGGGCGCCATCACCCTACGATCTTTCCCGGATTCATCACATTGGCCGGGTCGATCAATTGCTTGATCATCCTGGACAATTCCTGCTTCACCGGGTCGGCGTGGCGCTCATAGGCCTCGCGCTTGTCGAGGCCGACGCCATGCTCGGCCGAGAACGAGCCGCCAGCCTCGCGCAGCCCTTCATAGAGCACGTCCTCGATCGCTTCGTGCCGCTCATGCGAAACCGGCCCGTCGCAATTGATCGAGATGTGCAGATTGCCGTCGGCTAGATGGCCGTAGACATAAGGCGCGTAAGAAGCGTCGATCGTCTTCAGCCCCGCCTCGATACGCGCCACATAGGCGTCCAGCGCGCCGGCCGGCACGGAAACGTCGAAGGAGGGCGCCATGGGGTGCGCGCGCTCGATCTGCTCGGTCTCCTCCCGCAGCCGCCACATCGCGGCGGCCTGGGCTTCCGAACTCGCGACCAGCCCGTCGACGATTGCCGCGTCTTCCCAGATCGCCGCCAGCCCGTCCTCCAGCGCGCCTCTCGCCGTCTCCATGGAGTCGGCGCCGAGCCCCACCACAAGCAGGCACGGCGCATCGAGAGGCAGGCTGCCCGGCGCATAGTTCAGAGCCCGCTGCATGAGCGAGGCAAAATTGCGCCACAGGATCTCGGCGGCGGTGAGCCGCGCGCTTGTCGAGGCCAGGAAATGACGCACGATGCGCTGCGCGCTCCGCGCGTCCGGCACGCCGACGAGCGCCGTGGCGCCGGCGCCTGCCACCGGGTCGAGCCGCACCGTCACGCGGGTGACGATGCCGAGCGTCCCTTCGGCCCCGATGAACAGGTGCTTCAAATCATACCCGGCGCTGGTCTTCAGCACGCGGGTGAGGTCGCAAAAGACCCGTCCATCCGGCAGCACCGCTTCGAGGCCGAGCACGCGGTGGCGCATCGTGCCGTTGCGAAAGGCCATGATGCCGCCGGCATTGGTGGAAACCATGCCGCCGATGGTGGCGCTGCCGCGCGCGGCAAGATCGATGCCGGGGTCGAGCCCATGCACCGCCGCCGCCTCCTGCAGTGCGCCGAGCGTCGTGCCCGCCTGCACGATGGCCGTGCGCGCCAGCGGATCGATTTCCTCGATCTGGTTCAAGCCGCCAAGGTCGCAGATCACCTGGCCGGCGGAAGTCGCGGCCCCGCCCGCCAGCCCCGTACGCCCGCCCTGGGCGACAAGGCTGATGCCGCGCTCAGCGCAAAAGCGCACCAGCGCCGCGACGCCCTCGGTGTCCTTGGGCCGCACAAGGGCGGCGGCGCCGAAATTGCGGCCATCGAAGCCGGGATCGCGGCTGGCGAGCTCGGAAGAGTCCCAGATGGTGGCGGTGGGGAGGGCGGTGCGGAGGGCGGGGAGGAGGGAAGATGTCATGAAGGCTCCAGGGTCATGGAGCCTTACCGTAATGGCGCCAGTGCGTCGATAGCGTGGAGAACGCGCCGCCGGCCGGTGGCTGTCCGACTAGCCGGCAGGCGTCAGCCCACCTAACTCGCCCAGATCGAGCACCCGACCTTCTGTCCTGTCGCAGCGTCCGTCACCGTCTTCGCGGACACCCGGCGCATTCCGGCCCTGTTCGCCTTCACCTCGCTGCTGGCGAGGTAAGCCGGGTCGCCGACTTCCCAGTGGAAACGGCCGTTCGGCGGCGAGCGCCTCCAGGTGAATTTCGAGGCATAGGCCAACTGGCCCGGCGTGTTGTCTTCGAACCGGCAGTCGATGGTCGCCGGCGCAAATCCCCTCGCGCTCATAGCGCTGACGACCTGGTCGGCGTCAGCCGTTTTCAGCCACTGGTTGCTGGCGATTGTCGGGTCGCTGGCCGTGTTGCTCGGCGGGCTGGTAAGGCACCCTCCGAGAAGAAGCAGCGCGCCGATCGCGGCGCCCGCCTTACCCGCCCGCTTGCCGGCTTGTCGATCCATGGCCATGTTCGTCCCCCTTGCCCGGAAAAGAAATGGAAATAGACAGGCCGCGATAATACGCGCCACGGCATACTCTCGTATATTAGAAAGTTCACACTTTCTTAACCTTGCGAGCGGGGCCGGCGGTGTGTGGCAGCCCCGCCACAAACATTAGCCGAGCCAGTTCCTTAACGGCTCCGATCCGCAAAATTAACCTTTTGTTAACCATTGGCTCGGCACCCTTTAACCATTGAGTAAGGATTCGCACGGCCGTGACCTTTGCCGCCCCTTTGCAGAACAAATCCATCCGCTTCCGCGCCCGCTCTTTCGTCGCCTTCACGTTGACGCCGGAGGCGCCGATCGCCGACTGGCTGGAGGGGCTAGACCACTGGATTGCCAATTCGCCCGGCTATTTCGCCGGTCGCCCGGTGGTGCTGGACCTGAACATGCTTCAGCCCGGGCCGGAGGAGATCGCGGCACTTGTCGGCACGCTGGCGCGGCGCGGCATCCGCGTCTATGCCATCGAGCTCGAAGGCGCCGAACTGGGGCCGGAGCTGCCGCCACTGCTTGCCGGCGCCAAGGAGGCGACTGCTGAAGGCCTGCTCGGCCGGGCCGCGCGCAAGGCGAGGGCGGAAGAGCTCGAAGCAGCCGCCGTCGAGGCCGCCGCGGTCGAGATGCCGGTGGCGGAAGCGCCTGTCGAGGCGCCCCGCGCGGAGATATCGGGGGAAGAGCCGGACCCCGCGCTGGCGGGGCTCGAAACAGTCCAGCTGCAAAAGGCCGGGGCAGAGCAGGGCGCTGCGCTGGCACGGCCGGAACCTTCCGCCGGCACGTTGATGATCAAGGCGCCGATCCGCTCCGGCCAGTCGGTCTTCCATCCGCATGGCGACGTCATCGTGCTGGGCTCGGTCGCGTCCGGCTCCGAGATCGTCGCCGGTGGCTCGATCCATGTCTATGGCACGCTGCGCGGCCGCGCCATCGCCGGCTCGGAAGGCAATATTTCGGCGCGTATCTTCTGCCGCAAGAACGAGGCCGAATTGCTCGCCGTCGACGGCTGGTACACCACGGCCGAGGAGATGGAGGGCGTGTCACGCGGCAAGGCCGTGCAGGCCTTCCTCGAAAACGATGCGTTGTGCGTGGTGCCGCTCGGCTGAGTTTTTTGCCGGCGCAAGCTTCGGACCGGTTTCGCGTGCGAAGATTGTAGACAACCCGCCGTGCCGTGCACGGCCAGAGAATAAAAACCGCCAATGGAGGCTGGATATATGGGCAAGGTAGTCGTGGTCACCTCGGGCAAGGGGGGCGTCGGAAAGACGACCTCGACGGCCGCGCTCGGCGCGGCCGTGGCCAAGACCGGCAAGAAGGTGGCGCTGGTCGATTTCGACGTCGGTCTGCGCAACCTCGACCTCATCATGGGTGCCGAGCGCCGCGTGGTGTTCGACCTCGTCAACGTCATCCAGGGGTCGGCGAAGCTGTCGCAGGCGCTGATCCG
This sequence comes from Mesorhizobium sp., assembly GCF_024509055.1. Lineage (GTDB taxonomy): Bacteria > Pseudomonadota > Alphaproteobacteria > Rhizobiales > Rhizobiaceae > Mesorhizobium. Next base: position 6,655 of record NZ_JANINM010000015.1, read on the forward strand.
CGACAAGCGGCTGGAGACGCTCTATCTGCTGCCCGCGTCGCAGACGCGCGACAAGGACGCGCTGACCGAAGAAGGCGTGGCCGAGGTCATCGCCCGCCTGCGCTCGGTGTTCGACTATGTCTTCTGCGACAGCCCGGCCGGCATCGAGCGCGGCGCCCAGCTTGCCATGCGCTTCGCCGACGAAGCGGTCATCGTCACCAACCCGGAAGTTTCGTCGGTGCGCGACTCGGATCGCATCATCGGCCTGCTCGACGCCCGCACCATGAAGGCCGAGCAGGGCGAGCTGGTCCAGAAGCACGTTCTGGTCACCCGCTATGACGCGGCGCGCGCCTCGCGCGGCGAGATGCTGTCGATCGACGACGTGCTGGAAATCCTGTCGACGCCGCTGCTCGGCATCATCCCGGAAAGCCAGGATGTGCTCAGGGCCTCCAACCTCGGCTCGCCGGTCACGCTGTCGGAGCCGATCAATGCCGCCGCCAAGGCCTATCTCGAAGCGGCAAGACGCCTTGAAGGCGAGGACCTGCCGGTGGTCGTCCCCTTCGAACGCAAGGGCTTCCTTGACCGGCTGCTCGGAAGGAGGGCCGCATGAGCATCCTCGACCTCTTCAAGCGGCGCACCAGCGCGCCGGTGGCGCGCGAGCGGTTGCAGCTGCTGCTCGCCTATGAGCGCCAGAGCCGCGGCCAGCCGGACCTCGTCTCCATCCTGCGCGAGGAGATCATGGCGGTCATTGCCAAGCATGTGCAGATCGACCAGGACTACCT
>NZ_JANINM010000016.1 GCF_024509055.1 Mesorhizobium sp.
CCCTGGAAGCGGGCGCCGTAGCCGACCAGCACGGTGCCGAACACCGCCTGCATCGACAGGAACTGCGCCAGCATGCGGAAGTTCGAGCGCCGCTTCTCCTGCGGCACGACGGATTCGGTGTAGTCGGCAATGTCCGCCTCAGTGACGGACAGGATGGTCTCGACGCTGTCGGCGACGGCCGGCTGCGCTTCGGCGGGCAGCGACTGCCCGGGTGATGTCGGTGTTTGCAAGGTCATCTCAGTATCCCCTTTGCGAGGTGTTCCCCTGGTCGACATCCGGTCCGCGCCTTGCCTCTAGGGCAGCATCAACGAGACCGATGCAATGTCGCCATGCTTGACCATGAAACCCGTGCTTCCTCCCTTCAACGCCCAAAGATCGAACACTAAGCATTGACCAAATCAATGCATCCCTTCGCCCGGCTTCGTCAGCCCGACGACCTCGGCGATGAAAAGGTCGCGCGCGGTATGCGCCGGGCTCTGCGGATCGGTGACGATGAAGATGTCGTTGCGCGGCACGTTGGCGCCGGCAAGTAGCGGCCACAGCCGCCCGGCATCGACTTCGGCCTGCGCGTAGCCTTCGGGCAGGAAGCACAGCCCGACGCCCAGCGCCGCCAGCCGCCTCGCCTCCTCCAGATGGTCCGACATGCCGGCGATGTTGCGGCCGAGGCCGTGCTCGAGCCGGAACTGGGTGAGCTCGTCGCCCTCGTCGGCGCCGGTGAGCACGAAGGCCTCGCCGGCGAGAGCCGCCGGATCGGCGACGCTCTTGCCGAAGAGCGGATGCGGCCTTCCGCAATAAGGCCGGTGGATCTCGGTGAAGAGATGCAGATAGGCAAGCTCGGCGCGCTTGACCCGCGACGGCGAGATGCCGACATCGATACGGTGCTGGATGAGCGAGTTGACGACCTCGGTCCAGGCGGCGACCTCGACGATCAGCTCGACCGCCGGATATCTGGCGTGGAAGGCGGCGAGCGCCTCGTCGAGCGCGGGCGCCACGAGATTGGAGACCAGCATCACCCTGAGATGCCCGCGGATCTCCGCCTTCACGTCCGACAGCCTTGCCGGGATCTCGCGGATGGCGCCGGCGAATTCCTGGCAGCGTTCGGCGAGGATGCGACCCTCCTCCGTCAGCTCGAAGCCAGTCGGGCCGCGATGGCAGAGCGTGACGCCAAGCCTCTCCTCCAGGCGGCGCAGGGCAAGGCTCAGCGCCGGCTGCTTGCGGTTCAACTCCTGCGCGGCCCTGGTGACGGAGCGGGCGCTGGCGATCTCATGGAAGAACTTCAGCAGGTTCCAGTCGAGATTCCTGGCGAATTGCGGTCCGCGAACCGCCTGATCCGACTGCTTGCGCGCCAACGCCTGCTCCCCTCGAGCCTGTCCGCCCAATGGACCGCCGCTTACCGATCCGCCAGGGCCAGCTTGGCGCCAAGCATGACGAAGGCGCCGGCGAAGCTGCGGCGCATCCAGGTCAGCAGCATCGGCCTTGACGCGACCTGGCCGCGGATCGAAGCGGCGAACACGCCGTAGACGACGAAGACCAGGAAGGTCATCAGCATGAAGACACCGGAAAGCTCCAGCATCTTCGAGAACGCGTTCGGCTCGGCGGTGCTGACGAATTGCGGCAGGAAGGCGAAGAAGAAGATCGACAGCTTCGGATTGAGGATGTTGACCAGCACGCCCGAGCCGATGATCCTGGCAGTCGAGCGCGGCGCGACATTTTCCTCGACGCTCAGGCCGCCCCTATCCTTCAGCGTGTTCCAGGCCATGTAGAGCAGATAGGCGACGCCGACATATTTCAGCGTCTCGAAGGCGACTGCGCTGGTGTGCAGCACGGCGGCAAGGCCAGTGATGGCGGCCGCCATGTGCGGGATGATGCCCAGCGTGCAGCCGAAGGCGGCGATGACCGAGGCGCGCGCGCCACGCGAAAGGCCGGCGCTCAGCGTGTAGAGAACGCCGGTGCCGGGCGAAGCCACGACGATCAGCGACGTCAACAGGAATTCGATGCTCAAGGTTTCCTCCCATGGCCCTGCCCGGACGGGAAGGTATCGGGAGGCGGAACGGTGGGCAAGCGGGGGGAGATTACGCTATCGCCAACCCGTGTGCGGCCCTCGCCATCAGGCAGTCGTCGCCGCCGGGCATGCAGGCGCGGCAGACGTCGGGGCGCAGTTCGTAGATGCCGCAGGCGGTGTGCTTGCCGACCTCCCCAGTGAGCGCCAGGCAGCGATTGCCTTCGCAACGCATGCCGGACAGGTCGGCCGAGACGAATTTCTCCGGGATGCGGTCTAGCTGATCGTCATCCTCGGTCGAGAAGCGCGGCCAGTCTGCCGAATAGGCGCAACAGGCGCCGCAGCTCTGGCAGTCGAAGGCGACCCCGTCGGAAAGCAGGAAAGAAGGTGTGGCGTCGAGCGGCAAGGCAATCCTCATGCGTGCCCCGTCTTGGCCGACAATTGCGGCGGCGGCGAGAGGATTTTTGCGCGATGCGAAAGAATTTATGGCCGCCGGGTCAGCGCTCCTGGTCGGTCGGGCGGATCAGGATCTCGTTGACGTTGACGCGCGGCGGCTGGCTGACGGCATAGAGGATGGCGTTGGCGATATCCTCGGCGGTCAGCGCCTCCATGGTGGCGAGGCGATGGTCCAGGCCGGCCTTGGATTGCTCGTTGGTGATGTGGTCGCCAAGTTCCGTACGCACGAGGCCCGGCTCGATCACGCTGACGCGCACCTTGTCTGCGTAGACCTCGCGGCGCAGCGATTCCGAGAAGGCGACGACGCCGAACTTGGTCGCCGCATAACCGCTGGCGCCGGGATTGGCGACGCGGCCGGCGACCGACGAAACGTTGACGACATGACCCTTGGCGGCCTTGAGATGCGGCAGCGCCGCCTTGGTGGTTGCCATCAGGCCGATGAGGTTGAGCTCGATCATGCGCCGCCAATCGTCGAGGTCGGCTTCGGCCGCGGGTGACAAGAGCATGATGCCGGCATTGTTGACGAGGATGTCGAGGCGCCCCCATTGGGCGACGACCTTGTCGATCATGGCGGCGATATCGCCGTTGCTGGCGATGTCGGCTTCGATGGCGAGCGCGTTGCCGCCGGCCCTTTCGATGCGGCCGGCGAGCGCCGATAGGCGGTCGGCGCGGCGGGCGGCAACCGCCACCTTGGCACCGGCGGTGGCGAGCGCCGCGGCGGTCGCCTCGCCTATGCCGGACGAGGCGCCGGTGACCAGCGCGACCTTGCCGGCCAGAGGGGAATTAACGGATGCCATGATGAGATCTCCAGAAGCCCCGCCATTCAAGATAGGCCGCGTTCAAGCCAGTGGAAGCCCTTGCCTCGCGACCAACTTGGCTATTCGTCCGGACCCGGCTCCGGCCAGGGCTCCGCCGCCGCTTCCACGTACCACTGCCGCATCGCCGGCGTCGCCAGCATGGCGTCGACATAGGCACGGGTGACGGGCGCCAGCTCGCCGCCATAGGTGTCGAAACGGGTGACTACCGGCGCATACATGGCGTCGGCCGCCGTGAAATGGCCGAACAGGAACGGGCCGCCCCGGCCGTAGCGCTCGCGGCACTGGCGCCAGATCGCCTCGATGCGCGCCCGCTGCGCCTCGCCTTCGGCGTCGAGCGGCTTGTGCGCCTTCGGCCGGCGCAGGTTCATCGGCCAGCCATAGCGCACCTCGCGGAAGCCGGAATGCATCTCCGTCGCCACCGAACGCGCCAATGCGCGGGCGGCGAGATCATCCGGCCAGAGTCGTTTGTCCGGATAGAGGTCGGCCAGATATTCAAGGATGGCAAGGGTTTCCCAGACGATCCTGCCATCGTGGTTCAAGACAGGAACCAGTCCGGTCGGCGACACCCTGGCAAGGTTGGCGGCAGTGTCGGGCGTGCGCAGGCGCACGAAACCTTCCTCGAAAGGGATTTCGAGTTGTTTCATCGCCACCCACGGTCTCAGCGACCATGAGGAGAAGCATTTGTTGCCGATATAGAGCGTGAATTCCGCCAATGATGCCTCCCCGACGCCAAGTCGCGGCGCCAAGCTAGCCGCTTCACCTCGCCGCCGAAAGTCCCGGGCGCCTCACATCGGGTCTTGGAACTCAAACGCCACCCGATCGTTGAGCCAGCCGGATGCAATGTTCCCGCGTCCGCTCCATTCGAGACCCAGGAGATGCGCAGATGGTGAACAGGGATCAGATCGCCGGCATGGCCAAGCAGGTGAAAGGCTCGGTCAAGCAGGCGGCGGGCAAGGCCACCGGCAACCGCAAGGTGCAGGTCGAAGGCGCGGCCGACAAGCTCGCCGGCAAGGTGCAGAAGGCCTATGGCGATGTGAAGGACAAGGTCCGAAAGGTGTTCTGATCCCTAATGAAGGGCCGCCGCGAGGCGGCCTTTTTCATGTCTGGAACTGCTTTGAAAAGGCGTCGGTGAAGACGATCTCGCCATTGTCGCCGGCCGCTTCGCCCAGAACGACGTCCATGTAACCATCCGTCACCCGCGCCAGCGCGAAGCCACCCATGAAGGCAGCCTTCGGCTTGACGATGTCGAGGCCGTCGCGCTGGTAGATCATCGGCACTTCATGCTGATGGCCATGGAAGACGCCCACCACGTTGTAGCCCTTGATCGCGGCAAGCAGCGCCTGGCGGTCGGCGTCGCTCCACCAATGCGGCGGGCCGTTGCCCTGGTCGTCATAGGTGCGGCCGTCCCGATCCCAGCGCTCGATCGAGAAACTGTCCCAGCCATAGTGCTGGAAGAGGACGACCGGCCGGCCGTCGCCGGCATAGGTCGCAAGGTCCTGCTTCAGCCATGGCAGGCTGCTCACCGCGCCATGGCCGGTGTCGCCGGCGAAGCGGTGCGTCTGGATGAGATGCAGGCCGCCCCAGTCCCAGGAATAGCAGTCGGTGTCGACATCGTATTCGGTCGCCGGCACTGGCGGCTTGAAGAACACGCCGGCGCGATGGTTGATCTCGACATAGTCGCGCAATTCGCGCCGGTACCAGTCGACATGCGGCGGCGAGCCGTTCTGGTCGAGGTCGTGATTGCCGAGCCCGACATAGACCGGCATGTGGACACGGTCGGGACCGACGCCCTGTTGGTAACGCTGGCTGAACTGCAGCAACTGCGTGCCTTCGCTTGGCTCGGTGACCTGGCCGCCGCCATCGTCGGTGATGTCGCCGCCGGTGACGAGACCGAGCGGCGCGGCGATGCGGCCGCCGGCCGAACGCAGGCCGGTGGCGACGCCGCCGATCTCGGCCGGCCATTGCCTGCCGGCAATTCCGTTAAGGGCCGCCACGTGGCGCAAAAGCGCCGCGTCGGTCTTGCCTTCCTGCAGGCAACTTGGGCTCAACCCGCTCGCCATGCGGCAGGCGTGGATATCGGCGATGAAGAGGAAGGTCGCGTCGACAGGCTGGGCGCGCGTGCCGGCCTGGGCAACAGCGGAGCGCGGCAGGACGCAGGCCGCGGCCAGGCCGGCGGAATGAGCGAGGAAGGAACGGCGGGAAAAAGAGATCGGGCGATTCATGATCGCGCGATTGAATAGTGTCGGCGGCGGTTCGTCCAGTTCGGCGCCTCAAGGCCTTTCGCCTTGGTTGGCTGCTCCTAGTTTTCCTCGATCTTTCTCAAGTACCGCATGGTCGCGATCACGGCGCCGAACCCCACAGCGGCGACCACGGCAACGAGCGGCGTCATGCCAATCGTCAGGTAAGCGATTGCTCCAATCGCAACGCCGACGGACTTCACCCAGCCAGGCATTGATTGAGCTATATGGCTTTCGAAGATGAACTCACCTCCGAGCAAGGCACAGGATTGAACGACAAACAGCCAGAATAGAGCAGCGAAGAATCCAAATTTTCTCGAAAAAAATAGTCGCTCAATCGCATATGGGATGGCGACTGTCAGAGCGGACGGGGCAAGAAAAAGCATCCGAGCAAGTCAGCTTGTTTGATGTTTCGTCGACATATCGGTCACGCATTTGAACAGCTTTGGTGGCTGTTCGTCCAGTCTTGCTGCCATGGTGACATTCGCCAGGTAATTGAATCGGCCTGCTGCTGCAGTTGCGCTCAAGTTATGGAAGGGCTCCCAGGTCGACAGACCTGCTTGGGTCTGGCATTCATTGCAAACGCATCGGGGAGGACGTGATGAAAATCATGATGATCGGCATGGCGCTTGCCATGCTGGCTTTGACCGGCGCGGCGCAGGCGGCTGGCTGCGTCGACGCCGAGTCCGCGAAAGCAGGCTTCGTGCTGGAGAAGCCCGGTATTCGCAGCGAATTCCGCCCGGCGCCCGGAGGGATGGTCTCGGTCGCCAACAGCTACCAGTCGCAGTCGCCGCAGACGCAATATCTCTATGCCGGGCTGATCGAGGTGTTCCGCGACAGCGACACGGGAAGGCTGTCGATGATCCCGCTCGGCGACATCAGGAAGCTGTTCCCGCTGAAGGCGGGCGCCAAGAGCAAGACCGAGTTCGTCAGAGGCGCCGAAGGGCACCGAAACGGTGGCCCTTACGGTCAAGGGCAAGGAAAGCTACAAACTCGGCGACTGCACGTACAATGTGCTGGCGGTGAGCGAAACGATCACCGGCGATTCCGGGGCGGTCATCGATACCTTCACCGCGCTCTACTCACCCGATCTGCAGGCCGTGCTAGCCCACCGCTACGATGAAGGCACCAGCGCCCAGAGCGAGGTAGGTTTCCAGACGATCAAGCCGTTGGCGGAGTGAGGCTTCAGTTACAGGTTCCCGGGATAGGGCTCTGCTATGCCGTATCGGATCAAGAGAATTCTCCTAAAGACCGGTGAGATAGTCACGGAGCGCACTCTCCCCGGCGGAGGCATTTTGGTCGACGGGGACGCTCCAGTGGTCGGCGACGTGGTGGAGACCACCGTCCTCGGCCAGCCCATGAAGGTCGAAATCATATGGGGTCACTGGGCAGAACGCAGACAAACCAACCCGGATGTAATCGTCCCTTTGAGAGCCAAAGAGCTCTAACTTGACCAGACTTGGCAATCCCGTCCGGATGCTGGGGCGATAGCTGAAGCCTCTGTTGGACCTCGATAATTTGGCGGGACTCTCAATGTGACGGAGGAAGCAGCCCCCTCAAGCACTCCCGCAACACCCCGGCATCTTGCGCGGTCTTCGCCATCGACATGGCGCCGGAATAGATGGCGACGGTGAGCGCTGCGAAGCGGTCCGGATCGGTGCCCTCCTCCCGGCCGGCCTGCTGGTCCACCCGCATTTTGTCGGCGATCGCCTGCCGCCAGCCGGCGAAGATCCGGGCCAGCGCAACACGAAACTCGTCGTCGGCCAATGACAGTTCATGCGCGAGGTTGTTGAGCGGGCAGCCGCGCACATAGCCCTGCTGCTCGAGC
>NZ_JANINM010000017.1 GCF_024509055.1 Mesorhizobium sp.
TCGCCATGGGCGAAATTGATCATGCCGATGATGCCGTAGACCATCGTATAGCCGATCGCGATGAGGCCATAGATCGATCCCAGCGTCAGCCCGTTGATAAGCTGCTGGACGAAGTACTGCATATTTATGCGGCTCCCCTGGAATGTCGCCTCCTCAGACGCATTCCTTTTCGTATTTCCCCTAGTCGTAAAGTTTCGAGCCCGGATTGCAACGTGATTTTTCAATCGCCTTGCGTGTTTTGGAAGCACGCGATCCGATTGCCCGTTTTTTCGCACCCAGCCCCTGGACTATCGCGGACCCTATCATTGGCACAACGCAATGTCTTTGACGATTCCGACCTATAATGCGCAGCATTTCGAAGAAATCGCCGTCAAAATAAGTTGATGAGCAGATTCCTTGCGCAAACAACGAGGCGTGCTTCGCATCGCCGCGCATTCCGTTGCGTCAGGATTCCGTCGCGTGTGACGACTATATGACGGCGAGACGCCCCAGCCGAGGAGCGCCTCGTCGAAACGGAAACGCCCCTGGCGCGAAGTCTCAGTAAGCAGAGCCTGCTTCTCCCTTCAGACTGTGCCTTTCGGTCCCGTTGAGCGGTGGGTTGAAGACACTCATCAGCACCATGTCGCCGGCGTTGTCGGCGCGCAGGAAATGGTCATCGTGAGCGTCGAGCACATAGATCGTGCCGGGCTCGACGCGATGAACCTTGCCGGACATGTCCTCGACCTCGCCGCTGCCGGAGATGCAATAGCAAGCCTCCAGATGCCGCCGGTACTGGAGCCGCGATTCGCTGCCCGCGCGCACCACCGTGTGACAGACTGTGAAGCCCATCCCATCCCTTTGGGTCAGCAATCGATGGCTGGTGCCGTTGCCCCAATCGACGAAAAAGTCAGTTTTTTCTACATCTGCCAATTTTCTGGTAAACATGGTTGCCTTTCGTTTGGCTAGGAGTTGGCGCCTCAGGATCCTGCGATATCGACTTTCCAGCGCTTCTGCGCACTGGTTGACGATTGCGGTCCGAATGATTGGCGCAGTCCGCGTCGGCCTTCAAATGATGGTTTTTGGCCTGATCTGTTAGGAAATTTTACAGATGGATTACCTGCCGCTGAACGCAATCCGTGCCTTTGAAGCAACCGCGCGCCATTTGAGCTTTTCCGCGGCCGGCCAAGAGCTGCACGTTACCCATCCCGCGATCAGCCACCAGATAAGGCGGCTGGAGGAGTGGCTTGGCGTGGCGCTCTTTCATCGTGACGCCCGCAAGGTGCGCCTGACCGAGCCGGGGCTGGCGCTGCAGGCATCCGCCGGCGCGGCGCTGGCGGAGCTCGGCGCCGCCTGCCGGCGAATCCGCAGAAGCGCCGGCCTGCAGTCGCTGTCGGTGGGTTGCATTCCCTCCATCGCCAGCCGCTGGCTGGTGCCGCGCCTGTCCGATTTTACCGTCCGCCATCCCGATATCGCGATCCGCGTCGCCTATGCCAAAGCCGAGGACCGGCTTGAGGAAGATGACAACAATATCCTCATCACGTTCGGTGCCGACCCCTCGCCGCATGTCACCAGCCTCAAGCTGTTTTCCCGCATAAGCCGGCCGGCTTGCAGCCCGCACTACCTGGCCCGCAGGGGTCGGCTGGAGACGCCTGCGGAGATGGCGGCGGCGGATCTGCTGCATGACGAGTCGCGCCAGGGCTGGCAGGATTGGTTTTCCAAGGCCGGAGACGCGAGAACCGATGTCGGCAATGGTCCGGTCTTTGCTGATTTCAACATCCTGGCGACTGCCGTCATCGCCGGCCATGGCGTCGCGCTTTGTCCCATCGAGGTCTTTCGCGAGGAACTCAGGCGCGGCGACCTTGTCGTCGTCTCCGACATTTCGACCGACGACGACAAAGGCTATTTTCTGACGATGTCGGCACAGCCTTCGACGGCAGAGGTCAAGTTCGCCGAATGGTTCCGCCAACAGGTATCGACCGAAGTCGAGGCTTGACCGAGCCGGGTGACGGTCAGGTGACGACGAAACCGTGCGCGAACGGATCGCGGTCGTCGATGAAGATAGTGTTCAGTCCGGTCATGCGCGCCCAGCCGCCGATCGACGGGATGATCGCCGGCTTGCCGGCCACGCTGACCTCCTTTTCGACCCTGCCCTTGAACAGCGAGCCGATGATCGATTCATGCACGAAGCTGTCGCCGGCCTTGAGCCTGCCCTTGGCGTGCAGCTGCGCCATCCGCGCCGAGGTACCGGTGCCGCAGGGCGAACGATCGATCGCCTTGTCGCCATAGAACACGGCGTTGCGCGCATCGGCCTCGGCGTGCCGCGGCTTGCCGGTCCACAGCATGTGCGACAGCCGGTTGATACCGGGGTTCTCCGGATGCACGAAGGAGTATTTCTCGTTGAGGCGCTGCCGCACCACCGGGCTCCAGGCGATGAGGTCGCCGGCCGAATGATCAGCCATGTCGCGGTAGTTCTTCTGCGGTTCCACAATGGCGTAGAAATTGCCGCCATAAGCGACATCGACGCTGATCTCGCCCAGCACCGGGCATTCCACCGTCAGGCCCCCGGCGTAAAGGAAGGACGGCACGTTGGTGATGCGCACCTCCTCGACATACTCGCCCACCTGCTTGTACTCGGCGATCACCAGGCCTGCCGGCGTATCGAGCCTCAGCACGCCCGGCGTCTTCGGCTTCACCAGTCCATGCTCGATCGCCATCGTCACCGTGCCTATCGTGCCGTGGCCGCACATCGGCAGGCAGCCCGAGGTCTCGATGAAGAGGATGGCTATGTCGCAGTCCTCCCGCGTCGGCGGGTAGAGGATCGAGCCTGACATCACGTCATGGCCGCGCGGCTCGAACATCAGTCCGGTGCGGATCCAGTCATACTCGGCGAGGAAATGCGCGCGCCGCTCCATCATCGTCGAGCCCTGCAGCAGCGGCCCTCCGCCGGCGACCAGCCGCACCGGATTGCCGCAGGTGTGGCCGTCGATGCAGAAGAAGGATTTCTTGGCCATGATGCTCCTCGGAATTTCAAAGCCGCGCGGGTGTCAGAACCGTTGCGGACGGAAAGGGGTAAGGTCGAGCGGCGGAGTCTGCCCGACAACGAGATCGCGGATCAAGCGCCCGGTGGCAGCCGACTGGGTCAAACCGAGGTGGCCATGGCCGAAAGCGTAGAAGACGTTCGGCGCCCGCGCCCGCCCGATGACCGGCAGTGAATCCGGTAACGACGGACGGAAGCCCATCCATTCGCGGCCGCCCGAAGGATCGAGCCCCGGCAGGAAGCGTCTCGCCTTCTCCAGCATGGCCTTGGAGCGCGCGAAATTCGGCGGCCGCTCGATGCCGCCGAGCTCGACGGCGCCGCCGACGCGCAGGCCCGTTTCGAGCGGCGTGATGACGAAGCCATGCCCCGAAAAGATCAGCTGCCGCTTCACGTCGAAGGCGGCAGCCGGCAGCGTGGTGTTGTAGCCGCGCTCGGTTTCGAGCGGGATGTGGTCGCCGAGATTCCTGGCCAGCAGGTGCGACCAGGCGCCGGCGGTGATGACGAGCTGCTTCGCCGTCCGGACGGAGCCATCGGCAAGAATGATCCTTGCCCCTTCCGCCCCGGCCTCGACGCGATCGACGCGCGCATGCTCGAAATGGGCGCCGAGCCGTTCGGCATAGGCCCAGACCGCCTTGCCGAGCAACTTCGGGTCCGCGACCGTCTTCCAGCCAGGCACGAAGGTGCCCTTGATGAAGCGCGGCGCCAGACCCGGCTGCAAGGCTGCCATCGCCTCGCCCTCGACATGGCGAAAGCCGATGCCGAAGCGCTGACGCTCCGCCCAGCCGGCCAGCGAGGCGCGGAACTCCGCTTCGCTTTCATAAAGCTCCAGCGAGCCGTCCTCGCGCAGCATCGGCTTCGTGCCGGAGCGGTCGAGCAGGCCCATCCACTCCGCCTCGGCCAGCCTCATCATGCCGGCTTGGGCCGCCAGGCTCGCCTCATAGTGTCTGGCCGCGCCCGCCCGCCAGAAGCGGATCAGCCACGGCAGCAATTTGGGGAGATAGGAAGGCGGAATGGCCAGCGGCCCAAGCGGGTCGGCCAGCCATTTCGGCAATTGCTTGAGCATCCCTTTGTGCGCCAGCGGCAGGACGTCGGAAAAGGCGAAAGCGGCGGCATTGCCGGAACTCGTCTCCTCACAGATGCCGGTGCGGTCGAAGACCGTGACGTTGCGCCCAGCTTCCGCGAGATAGGCCGCTACGGCGATGCCGACGATGCCGCCACCGATGACGGCGATGTCTTCGCCTTCACTGGCTGAAGGCGACCGCCGGGCGGATGAGGGGCGACTGCCCTCTTCTGGCGAATTGGAATTTCCCTGCACGCGGCTGCTGCCTCCTGTCTGGCTGCCACCATCTTCTCTCCCCGAACGGGAAGAAGATAGCCCTCAGAACGCGGGCAGGGTCGGACGCACGACCAGCGCGTCCTTGACGATCTTTTCCACCGCCTTGCGGCGTTCGCCCGAAAGCGGCTGGCGCGGCATGCGCACGCGATCGTTGGTGTTGATGGCGAACACTTCGGCAAGCTTGATGTTCTGGACCAGATAGGTCGAGACATCGAGGTCGAGCAGCGGCCGGAACCAGCGGTATATCTTCAGCGCCTCCTCACGGCGGCCCTGCTTCATCAACTGGAAGATGGCGACAGTCTCGCGCGGGAAGGCGGTGACCAGACCGGCCACCCAGCCGATGGCGCCGACGGACAGCGCCTCGAAGGCCAGGTTGTCGACGCCGGTGAAGAGGTCGTAGCGGTCGCCGAGGCGGTTGATGATCTCGGTCGAGCGGCGGATGTCGTCGGACGATTCCTTGATGGCGACGAAGCGCTTGTCCGATGCCAGCTCCTCCATCAGGTCGACGGTGACGTCGACGCGGTAGGCGAGCCGGTTGGAGTAGATCATGACCGGCAGGTCGCCGGCCGCCGCGACGGCGCGAAGCGCGGCGACGGTCTCTTCCGGATTGGTGTGGTAGATCGGGCTCGGCACCACCATCAGGCCGCTGGCGCCTTCCTTGGCGGCACGACGCGCGATGCTGGCCGCCTCGCGGGTGCCAGCCTCGTTGACGGTCATAAGCACCGGCTTCTTGCCAGCGACCTTCTGCGCCGTCTTCAGCACCTCGATCTTCTCGTCATGCGACAGCATCGGCCCTTCGCCGAGCGAGCCGCAGACGATGATGCCGTCGCAACCGGCTTCCATCTGCAGGCCATAGCAGCGCTCCATCTCGGCATGGTCGAGGCGGTCATCGGCGGTGAATTTGGTCGTGACTGCGGGAATGACTCCGGTCCACATGGCTATCTCTCCATCTGATATATCAGTCGTATATCTATTAAGAACTGGCCTGTCAACGCTGAATCCACTATGATATATGAAAAATATATCAGGAGCCTGCCTTTGATCTCCCCGCTGATATCCACCGAGACGAGCACGACCTTCGAGCCGGCGACGAGCAAGGCCTACCGCACACTCGAACACATGATCGTCACCCTCGAGCTGGCGCCTTCGAGCTTCGTCACCGAGGGCGCGCTGATCGAGCGGCTGGGCCTCGGCCGCACGCCGGTGCGCGAGGCGATCCAGAGGCTCGCCTGGGAAGGGCTGCTGGACGTCAGGCCCCGTGCCGGCATCGCCGTCGCCGCGCTTCACCCCGGCGATTGGCTGCGCGTCATCGACGCCAGGCGCGGCGTCGAGGTGGTGCTCGCACGCTCGGCCGCACGCTTCGTCACCCGCGAGGCCGCCGACCTTTTTCATGACGCCGCCCTCGCCATGCAGCGAGCGGTGATCTCGGGCAACGTGCTTGCCTTCATCCAGGCCGACAAGGCGCTCGACGAGGCGCTGGCCATCGCCGCCGACAACCCCTTCGCGGCGCGCGTGGCGGCGCCGTTGCAGACGCACAGCCGACGTTTCTGGTTTCGCTATAAAGCCGATACAGGGCTCGCCGAATCGGCCGAACACCATGTCGCGCTGATCCGCTCGATCCTGGACGGTGACGAGGAAGGCGCCGCCAAGGACGCCAAGAAACTCATGGCGCTGCTGCGCGGCCACGCCGAGGTGGCGGCGACACGCTGATCGGAAAAGCTCAGCTGTGCCTAGGCGCTGACCGCGACGGTCGTCTCCCATCCGTCGCCAGCCGCGAGGATGCAGCTTCGCCCATTCACGTCCGTTACCAGCATGGTCCAGGTACCGGCCGGCGAAACAAAGACCTCGAAAACGGCGACCTGGCCGGCAACACCATAGCCCAGGCGCTTCTCCTGGAAGCCGGCCGCCAGCTTCGCCACCAGGTCGGCATGCCCGCCGCAGACGACCTGCGCCTGCGCCGGAAACGCCGACAGCAGTGCCATCGCGGCGCCGACCGCCAACAGCTTGATCCGTCGGAACGAAAATACGCGTGCCATCGGGCACCTCCTTTGCCTTCGCGTTCGGGCAAGGAGGCACATTGGCCGCCTCAGCGCGCCGGAACGCTCCAGGCCGGATTGGACGTCTTCATCACGTCACTCCTTTTGCTTCCGGTCTGTCCGGGAATTCACAATTCCCTGGATTCGATATGGTGAGCTTCCGTCGACAAGACAAGCCGCGGTCGAGGAGCGCCAGGGAGGCGCTCATCGACGGCATTCACGGCGAGATGGTGGACCGGCCTCTCGATGATCAGGCGCCAGGCATGGCCGCGGTGATCGTCGGGCTATCCCAGCCCTCTCCCACCGACAGGACGCAACTCTGCCCCTTGGTATCGGAAGCAAGGACGGTCCAACTGCCCTGATCGGAAATGAAGATTTCGAGCACCACATTCGGGTTGATCAGCCCGCGCCCGGCTTCGCTTTCATGGAACTTGTCGCCGAGCGCCTTGATCACTTCGGCACGTGGAGCGCATTGGGCAGCGGCGTTCGCTTGGGCCACTCCGCCGCATATTGCAGCCGTCGCTATAAAGGTCGTCGCCAAAAGATATCGTGTCATCTGACACCTCCTCGCGCCAGACGAGAACCCCGGCTGCTACCGGCGCTGTTCGATTGGCCTGCACCCATGGCAGGAATACAAGCTAAGCGGGAGGCGACCGCTTGGTTCCATCACATTAGCGATTTTGAAAACTCGCCAGGCCGGGTGCAAAAATGGCCCGGATCAAAAACCCGGGCCTTCATAATAGCTGCGTGAAACCATCGTCGGGATGACGAACTCGGCGCCTTCCTTGATGCCTGCCGCGCGACCGCAGCCGCAAGGCGGCGAGGACGCGCAAACCAGAATCCGTCCGGTCAGTTCATCGTCGGGATGACGAATTCCGCGCCGTCCTTGATGCCGGACGGCCAGCGCGAGGTGACCGTCTTGGTCTTGGTGT
>NZ_JANINM010000018.1 GCF_024509055.1 Mesorhizobium sp.
CTGGTGCTGCTCGGCGCCGTCATCTTCGACGTCTACAACAAGAACAAGGCCTGAAAGCCGGAAGCAAGCACTTAGGAGGCATACGGGTTTTAGATCGCTGAGCTGCCGGCAACCCGTCGGCGCCAAGAAGTCCCGGCAAGGACCAGGCTCGCGAGCGCAATCCGGACGAAAAGTTTCAACCGTGGCGCGGATGTTCTCCGGGCCGCGCAGGCCGGGGTTTGCCCATTGGCAACCGGGCCAAACGAGAGAGGACCCATCATGCTGATCTCCCAGATACTCGACGACGCCGAAACGATCCGTGTCGTTGCCCGCACCGGCGGCAAGACCAGAGTGATCAACGGCGCGCGCAGCGTCTATTCGCTGGCGATGGAGGCCGCGCGGACAGGTATCGGCCTGGAGGCGCTGATCGAACGCAAGGGCTATGGCGAGACGGTCGATCTCGACGCCGCCTACAAGAAGGGCCGGATGGTGTCGCCGATCAACCATCCGGATCCCGCGCATCTGCACCTCACCGGCACCGGCCTCACGCATCTGGGATCGGCGGCAACGCGCGATTCCATGCACAAGAAGCTCAGCGACGGCGAGGAACAACTCACCGATTCCATGAAGATGTTCCGCATGGGGCTCGAAGGCGGCAAGCCGGCGAAGGGTCAGGTCGGCGTGCAGCCCGAATGGTTCTACAAAGGCAACGGCACCATGGCGGTAGCGCCCGGCGCGCCACTCATGTCGCCCGCCTTCGCGCAGGATGCCGGCGAGGAGCCGGAGATCGCCGGGATCTACATCATCGGTGACGACGGCGCCCCTTTCCGGGTCGGCTTCACTCTGTCCAACGAGTTCTCCGATCACGTGACGGAGCGCGTGAACTATCTGTTCCTAGCTCACTCCAAGCTACGCAACGCCTCGTTTGGCCCCGAAATCCTGATCGGCGATCTGCCAGCCGACATCAGGGGCTCATCGCGCATCCTGCGCGAC
This sequence comes from Mesorhizobium sp., assembly GCF_024509055.1. Lineage (GTDB taxonomy): Bacteria > Pseudomonadota > Alphaproteobacteria > Rhizobiales > Rhizobiaceae > Mesorhizobium. Next base: position 973 of record NZ_JANINM010000018.1, read on the forward strand.
GGCAAGGTTCTGTGGGAAAAGCCGTTCCTGTCGGGCGAGGCGAACATGTCGCACACCATCGCCAATCTGGAACACCACCATTTCAAATATTCGGCCTTCCGCCAGCCGGGCGACGTGCATGTGCACATGTTCGGCACCGCGACGCTCTCCTTCGCCGATGGCATCAGGACCGAGGCCGGCGACACGTTCGAGATCGAGGCGAAGGATTTCGGCCTGCCGCTGCGCAATCCGCTGGAGATCGAGAAGCCGGTCAAGGTGTCGGTGAAGGCGCTGTAGGACAGGACCGAGATTTGGAGGGAGGAATGAAGCGCATCCGGCTCAGCCTCGGGTTCACCGGCTTAGTGCTGGCGATTGCCTGCTCCGCCTCGACCGTTTACGCCGCCGGGAAATGCAGCCCAAAAACCTACCGTGAAGCCCGATCGGCAATGTCGAGCCGCCTCCTGGCCACCGGATACTCAAGGACGCAGGTGAACTTTCTTATGCGCAATGCGGATCGCACGACATCGGCGTTGCGCGCCGACGAGCTGAACGATAGCGGCCAGGCTTGCGGCATCGACTCCGCGAGAGCCCATGTCCTCGGATGTCTCGACAGGCAATTGTTCCCATTGGGAGCGGGCTCAAGCTCTCCGCTTGACGAAACGAAGCAGACCAAGGGGTTTTGGGGCAGGAAGCGCCTGACCGTGCGAGAGCTGCTGTTTATCGGCCATTTCCATGCCTGCCTCGGCGCTGCGGAAGAATATCTCTTTCGCCACTGACAGGACCAGTGGCGATCAGCGCGCTGCCCTAAAATGCTTTGAAAGCTTCAGGCCCTGCGCCTGATAGTTCGAGCCGAGGTCGGTGCCGTAGAGCGCCTGCGGACGCTTCAACATATGCTCGTAGACCAGACGCCCGACGATCTGGCCGTGGTCGAGGATGAACGGCACTTCATGGCTGCGAACTTCGAGCACCGCCCGGCTACCCGTGCCTCCGGCGGCGGAATGACCGAAGCCCGGATCGAAGAAGCCAGCATAGTGCACGCGGAACTCGCCAACCAACGGGTCGAAGGGCGTCATCTCGGCGGCGTATAGAGGCGGCACATGCACCGCTTCCCGGCTGACCAGGATGTAGAATTCATCCGGGTCGAGCACCAGTTCGCCGGCCCCGCTCTTGTAGAGCGGCTCCCAGAAGTCGACCACGTCCTGCGCGGCGCGCTTGTCGACGTCGACAAGGCCGGTGTGGTGCTTGCCGCGATAGCCGACCAGCCCGTCCTTGTCGCCGTCGAGATCGATCGACAGCGCGATGCCACCGCCGGAGATGTTGGGCGGCTCGGTGGCTACCAGCATTTCGGCGCGGTGGAGGTCGCGCAGCTCGTTTTCCGATAGCAGCGCATTGCCGGTGCGGAAGCGGATCTGCGACAGGCGCGAGCCTGCCCGAACGACGATCGGGAAGGTGCGCGGACTCACTTCGAGGTAGAGCGGTCCATGATAGCCGGCGGCGATCTTGTCGAACTCGTGGCCGCGGTCGGTCATGACGCGCGTGAATATGTCCAGCCGCCCTGTCGAGCTCTTCGGATTGGCCGAGGCAGAGACATTGGCCGGCAGCGCCAGGCTTTCGAGCAACGGCACGATATAGACGCAGCCCGTCTCCAGCACGGCACCTTCGGCGAGGTTGATGTCGTGGAGCTTCAGCCGGTCGAGCTTGTCGGCCACCAGATGATCAGGGCCGGGCAGGAAGGAGGCGCGCACGCGATAGGCCTTGTCGCCCAGCCTCAGATCGAGGCTGGCCGGCTGGATCTGGTTGGCATCGAGCGCACGCGGCGACTTCAGCGCGTTGGCCTCAAACAGCGCCGCGATGTCCTGATCCGGAAGAATGCCTGTCTGCCGCAAGGTCTGGCTCCGATCGAAAGGCCGGGCAAAGGACCTAAGCAGGCTCTTGCCGCCCGGCTGGTATAAACCTCTTAATGAAGCCGGCAATTGACGCAAGCGTGGCGCGGGTCTAAAGGGTCGTTATCCCGTGGTGATTTGGCCGGTCGGCTTGCAGCCACGTTAAACAAGTCGCTAAAGGACCGTCGAGCCGCAAGGCTATATGGACCGGTTGCGACTTCGCGGCCGGTTTTTTTGTGTTTGGAAGCAGAGCTATGAGCAAAGAGCGTAACTGGAAGCCTCAGACGGCACTCGTGCATGGCGGAACCCTGCGTTCCGGTTTCGGCGAGACCGCCGAAGCGATGTATCTCACCCAGGGCTATGTCTACGAGACCGCCCAAGCGGCGGAAGCCCGCTTCAAGGGCGAGGAGCCCGGCTTCATCTATTCGCGCTACGCCAACCCGACCGTCGACATGTTCGAAAAGCGCATGTGCGCGCTGGAAGGCGCCGAGGACGCGCGCGCCACGGCTTCCGGCATGGCCGCGGTCAGCGCCGCGTTGCTTTGTAGCGTCAAGGCGGGCGACCATATCGTCGCTGCTCGCGCGCTGTTCGGCTCCTGCCGCTGGGTGGTAGAGACGCTGGCCCCGCGCTACGGCATACAAGCGACGCTGGTGGACGGAACCGACATCGCGAACTGGGAAAAGGCGGTGCGGCCGAACACCAAGCTTTTCTTCCTGGAAAGCCCGACCAACCCGACATTGGAGGTGGTCGACATTGCCGCCGTTGCCGCGCTCGCCAATTCGATCGGCGGCCGCCTGGTCGTCGACAACGTCTTCGCCACCCCACTGCAGCAGAAGCCGCTGCAGCTCGGCGCCCATATCGTCGTCTATTCGGCGACCAAGCATATCGACGGACAGGGGCGCTGCCTCGGCGGCGTCATCCTGTCGGACAAAAAATGGATCGACGAGAACCTGCACGACTATTTCCGCCACACCGGCCCGAGCCTTTCGCCGTTCAACGCCTGGACGCTGCTGAAGGGCCTTGAGACGTTGCCGCTGCGCGTGCGCCAGCAGACCGAAAGCGCCGGCCGGATCGCCGACTACCTGGCCGAACGGCAGGAGATCGCCCGCGTCATCTATCCGGGCCGGGCCGATCACCCGCAGGCCGACATCGTCAGGAAGCAGATGTCGGGCGGCTCGACGCTGATCTGCCTCGATGTCAAGGGCGGCAAGCAGGCGGCCTTCGCCTTCCAGAACGCGCTCGATATCGTGCTGATCTCGAACAATCTCGGCGATGCCAAGAGCCTGATCACCCATCCGGCGACGACGACGCACAAGAACCTGAGCGACGACGCGCGGGCAGAGCTCGGCATCGGACCAGGCACTCTCAGGCTCTCGGTTGGTCTGGAAGACACCGACGATCTGCTGGAGGACATCGAGCAGGCGCTGAAGGCGGCGAGATAGCAGCCGACCAGGCGCCAGGTTAAGCGCGCCTAAGCCGCAATCGGCTCAGGCGAGCTCTTCCAGTTCAGTCATCGCCTTGGTGCGGATGGTCATGGCGTTGCCGCGCCATTCGACGGCACCACCGAACCAGGCGCGCGCCCAGATGGCGGGCAGCATCGCGTCGCGCACGATCATCGCGGTGACGCTGCGCGGCGACAGGTACCAGCCCTTGGCCGAGGCCAGCAGGCATTCCGGCAGGTAGGCGATCGCCAACACGCACAACGCCGTCGTGGGCAGGCTGACGCCGGCGCTTGCCGCGGCAATCAGCGCGAGGAGCAGCGGCATCGCCGCGCCCGTCAGGATTTCGGGCGCGAAGAACAGCGGGAACGTGACGCGGCGCAACCGCGCCCAGCGCGCCTGGCGCGACCAGATCTCGCTCAAAGTGCGCTGGCCGAGCGGCTGCTCGAAAGGCGAGGCGACGAGATTGACGCGCAGCCCCAAGCCGTTGACCAGCTTGGTGGCGGCCGCGTCCTCGGCGATCTCGGCGGCCAAAGCCTGGATGCCGCCATTGGCGTCCAGCATAGGCTTGTTCCACAGCATGCTCTTGCCCTGGGCAAAGCCGAGGCCAAGCGCCTCGCCGGCATACTGCCAGCGCGCCTGCAGCGAATTGAGGAAGGCGCATTCGACCTCGGCCCAGAAGCCGGCCGGTCGCGAGCCGATCGGCGTCGAGCAGACGAGGCCGGTATCCGGGCCCCATGCCGCCATCAGGTTCTGGACATAGTCCCTCGGCATCAGCACGTTGGAATCGGCAAGGATCACCCAATCGTGCCGTGCCGCCTGCCAGCCCTTGACGCAGTTGTTGAGCTTGGGATTGGCGCTGACGCGGTCGTCGCCGATCAGGAGCCGCGCCGGAACCTCCGGGTAGCGCTCGATCGCCGCATCGATGAGCTTGACCACCGGGTCTTCGGCATGCGCGACACAGAAGATCAGCTCATAGCCCGGCCAGTCGAGCGAGAAGGCGCGCTGCAAGGTTTCTTGCGTGAACGGTTCGACGCCGCGCGACGGCACGATGATCGAGACAGGCGGCTGCCCGCCGGCAGGCGGCGCGATGACACGCCGCCGTTTCAGCCGCGACGAGGCGAGCAGGATACTGGTGAGATTGGACAGGAGAAGGGCTGACGAAGCCAGGCCGGCTGCGATAGTCATTTCCATCGAGATCTGGTCACTCCCGATCGAGAGCTTCACCGTTTCACGGAAGCGGCGAACCACTCTATCTCTTTGTTTTCTCACAATTCCGGACGGAAAGCCGTTCACACTTTTCCTGGAATTGCTTCAGGCCGCACGCGGCCGTTTAATCAGTCGACAGAGCGCCCCGAGTCGCCCGGCACGGTTTGTGCACACCAACATTGTCATGTGTCACTTAAATGACATTGTTTTTCGGCACTTGCGCTTAAAGGCTGGCAGCATGGTCTGCGCTTCGCCTACTAAGAGCGGGGCGTGACGAGTGTTCCGCGATGGCAACCGGAGTGGCCCATGTATCGCGCAGTGACGCGCAACATCGAAGTGCTGGTCAGGCCTTTCTATCTGGAAGACCGATCCGATCCGTCCGAAAACCGCTATGTCTGGGGCTATCAGGTGACGATCGACAACCGCTCCGACGATTTCGTGCAGCTTTTATCCCGTTATTGGCACATCACCGACGGGCAGGGCCGGGTGGAAGAGGTGCGGGGCGCGGGCGTCGTCGGCGATCAGCCGGAACTCAATCCCGGCGACAGCTATCAATACACTTCGGGCTGCCCGCTCTCGACGCCGTCAGGCATCATGGTCGGCCACTACACGATGCGCAACGGCCGCGGCGAGACGTTCGATATCGCGATTCCCGCTTTTTCGCTCGACATGCCAGGCACAAGGCGCACGGTGAATTAGCCTCTTTCTCCCCGTTTACGGGGAGAAATGCCCGGCAGGGCAATGAGGGGCAGCGCCGAGCTTTCGAGATTTCCTTTAGACGACAGCGTCGGGGACCATCTTCACCAACGATGGCGCCGCCCCCTATCCGTCCTTCGGGCACCTTCTCCCCGTGAAACGGGGAGAAGGAAGAGCCTCACTTCGCCGCCGCGAACTCGGCCGGGTCGAAGTCGTATTGCGTGGAACAGAACTCGCAGGCGACATGGATGCCGCCATCCTCGGTCGAGTCCTTGATCTCCTGCGCCGAAAAGCCTTCCAGGATGCCGTGGATCTTCTCGCGCGAGCAGGAGCACTGGTCGTCGACCGGCACGCCACGGAAGACGCGTACGCCGTGTTCGTGGAACAGTCGGTAAAGCAGCCGCTCGGCGCCCACGGTCGGATCGATCAGCTCGGTCGGCTCGATCGTGCCGAGCAGCGCCAGCAATTCCTGCCAGGAATTGTCGGCCGGCTGGTCCGTCACATCGCGGTTGTCGCCGTCGCCGCCCGAAATATCGGGGATGCGCATGCGCTCCGGCGCCTGCGGCAGGAACTGCGCCAGGATGCCGCCGGCGCGCCACTGCTCGCGCGCTCCGGCGGGGCCGGGCGTGACCAGCTTGGCGACCGACATCTTGATCTCGGTCGGAATCTGTTCCGACTGGCGGAAATAGGTGCGCGCGGCGTCCTCCAGCGAGGTGCCGTCGAGCTGGACGATGCCCTGGTAGCGCTGTGTGTGCGCGCCCTGGTCGATGGTCAGAGCCAGCACGCCGTTGCCGAGCAGCGTCTGCTGCGCCGTCTCGCCGGCGGCGATCAGCGCCTCCAGCCGGTCGGCATCGAAGCGCGCATAGGCGCGCAGCGCCTGCGGCGTGGTGAAATCGGCCACCAGCATGTCCACCGGGCCGTCGGTGCGGGTCTGCAGGATGAACTTGCCTTCGAACTTCAGCGAAGTGCCGAGCAGCACTGTGAGCACGCAGGCTTCCGCCAGCAGGCGGGCGACCGGCTCGGGATAGTTGTGGCGGCTCAGAATCGCGTCGAGCATCGGCCCGAGCTGCACGGTGCGGCCGCGCACGTCGAGCGGCGCGACCTCGTAGGGCACGA
>NZ_JANINM010000019.1 GCF_024509055.1 Mesorhizobium sp.
GAGGCCAAGGACTTCATGCGCATGCTGATGCCGAGCCACGCCAAGGTGGTTCAGCCCTACCGCGACACGACGCCGATCTTCGTGCGCAACGGCATCGAAGCGCAGCTCGACCGCATGCTGCAGCCGCAGGTAACGCTGAAGAGCGGCGGCTACATCATCATCAACCAGACCGAGGCGCTGGTTTCGATCGACGTCAACTCCGGACGTTCCACCAAGGAGCATTCGATCGAGGACACCGCGCTCCACACCAATCTGGAGGCCGCCGAGGAAGTCGCGCGGCAGCTCAGGCTGCGCGACCTCGCAGGCCTGATCGTCATCGACTTCATCGACATGGAGGAGAACCGCAACAACCGCGCCGTCGAGAAGCGCCTCAAGGATCACCTCAAGAACGACCGCGCACGCATCCAGGTCGGCCGCATCTCGCATTTCGGCCTGATGGAGATGTCACGCCAGCGCATCCGCGCCAGCGTGCTGGAATCGACCATGAAGCCCTGCCCGCATTGCGGCGGCACCGGGCATGTGCGCTCCGACTCGTCGGTCGCGCTGATGGTGGTGCGGGCGATCGAAGAGTTCCTGCTCAAGGATTCGCGCAGCCACATCATCGTGCGCACCCCGGCGGCGACCGCGCTCTACGTGCTCAATCACAAGCGCGTCAACCTGGTCGAGCTCGAGGCCCGCTTCGGACTGACGATCACATTGGAGGCCGACGAAACGCTCGGCGCCCAGCACTACGCGATCTTCCGCGGCGCCGTGGCCGAGAAGCCGGAAGGCTTCGTCGAGGTGCGCAGCTTGCCGACCTATGTCGAACCGGAAGAGCCGGAGGACGAAATCGTCGTCGAAGAGGAGGAAGAGGTCTCGGTCCAGGCCGAGCAGCCGCGCCATCCTCAGCACGACCAGAATCAGCAGCGTTCGGAGGACGGCGAAGGCCGCGACCGCAAGCGCCGCAAGCGCCGCCGGCGGCGTGGCGGCAAGGATCGCGACCGCGAGCATCATGCCCATGGGGATGCCACGGCGGCGCCGATCCCGGCGGAAGCTGACGAAGCCGACGGCGAGGCATCGGACGAAGCCGCTCTTGACGTGACCGCGGGCGGCGAGACCGTAGCGACGGAGGCCGAGGAAGGCGCGGGCAAGAAGCGTCGGCGCGGCAAGCGTGGCGGCAAACGTAACCGCACGGAGGTAGAAGCTTCTGAAGCCGGTGCCGGTGAAGCTATCGCCGAGGATGACACCGCTGACGACGAGCAGACGGCCTCAGGCGAACCGGCGACAGCGCAAGCGTCAGAGGAGCCTGTCACCCCCGTTGCTGCCAATGACGATGCCGAAGTGGCTGAAAAGCCGAAGAAGCCGCGTCGCTCCCGGGCCAAGAAGGCAGCCGAGGAAACGGTGGTTGAGACGGTGTCCGAGCCCGTGGCGGAAGTCCAGGTCGCGCCTGTCGTCGTCGAGCCCGAGCCGGCGGTAGCCGCCGAGCCGGAGGCCGAACCGACCACCAACGCCCATCCGACACGCCGCAAGCCGCAGTCGAGCGATGCACCGGCAGTGCCCGTGGTGTCGTCGAATGTGAGCGAGGAGGCCAAGACCGAAGAAAAGCCGAAGCGCGCCGGCTGGTGGCAGCGCAAAGGTTTCTTCTAGGAATTTCAGCCTGCTAGGCTGATCCTTTGACAAGCTCCCGCGCTACATGGCGCGGGAGTTTTCTTTTGTGAGCGGTTGAGACGAGAAGGTTGCCTGCAACGAACGCCACTCCGATCAAGGCGCGAAAATCGACCAGTTCATCATCCTGGCGAGCTTCTCCAGTGCAATCGAGCCGAGCTTGGAGTTGCCGTTGGCGTTGAGGCCTGGCGACCAGACCGCGAGCGACGCCACGCCGGGCACGATGCCAAGAATGCCGCCGCCGACGCCGCTCTTTCCCGGGATGCCAACGCGGAAGGCAAAGTCGCCGGAGCCGTCATAGTGGCCGCAGGTCAGCATCAGCGCGCCGATGCGGCGTGCCCGTTCGGCCGACACCACCGAATGTCCGGTGGACGGATTCTTGCCGCCATTGGCAAGGAAGCGGCCGGCCTTCGCCAATTGTCGGCAGCTCATGGCGACAGCGCAGTGGTGGAAGTACACTCCTAGCGCCAGCTCCGGCTCATGATGGAGATTGCCGAAGGATTTCATATAGTTGGCCAAGGCGAAATTGCGGTAGCCGGTGGCGCGTTCGGAGGCTGCGACCTCGCGGTCGATGATGATCGTATCATCGTCGGCAAGGAACTGGATGAAGCGCAGGATTTCGCCGATCGCCTCGCGTGGCTGATGGCCGGCAAGCAGTATGTCGGAGACGACGATGGCGCCGGCATTTATGAACGGATTGCGCGGAATGCCGTTCTCATGCTCGAGCTGCACGATCGAGTTGAACGGATTACCGGACGGCTCGCGGCCGACGCGGTGCCAGAGGGCGTCGCCGACCTTGCCGAGCGCCAGCGTCAGCGTGAACACCTTCGAAACACTCTGGATCGAAAACGGCCGGTCGGCGTCGCCCGCCAGGATTTCGCGGCCGTCATTGGTGATCGCGGCAATGCCGAACTTTCGCGGATCGACCTTGCCGAGCTGCGGGATGTAGCTGGCGACATCGCCGCGATCGGGTCGCTCCGCCATTTCGGCGGCGACTTCCGCCAGGGCCTGTTCGAGTTCCGGCATGCGTCCCCGCTATTTGAGCCAGCGTTCGATGCGTGCGATGGCTTCGACCATGTCGTCGTGACTGCCGGCATAGGAAAAGCGCATGGTGCGATGCCCCTGCAGCGGATCGAAGTCGCGGCCGGGCGTCGCCGCCACATGCGCCTCCGCAAGCATCTTGCACGCGAAAGCCATGCTGTCATTGGTGTGCCGGGTGACGTCGCAGAAGGCGTAGAAGGCGCCGTCCATGGGTGCCGCGAGCGCGAAGCCCAGCTCCGGCAGGCGCTTCATCAGCAGGTCGCGGTTCCAGGCATAGCGCGCCTTCACCGCTTCCAGCTCTTCCGTTGCCTTGAAAGCCTCGATGGCCGCGATCTGCGACAGTTCCGGCGGCGAGATGTAAAGGCTTTGCGCGATGCGCTCGACCGGCCTCACCAATTCCTCCGGCAGCACCATCCAGCCGATGCGCCAGCCGGTCATGCAATAGTATTTCGAGAAGGAGTTGATCACCGTCACGCCAGCGCCATGAGCCAGGGCCGTGACATCCGGCGCGGCATAGGCCAGCCGGTGGTAGATTTCGTCCGAGATGACGGCGATGCCGAGTTCCTCGGCGGTCTTCACCAGCGCCGCGAGCTCTTCCGCCGGGATCACCGCGCCTGTCGGGTTGGCGGGACTGGCGAACAGCACGCCCTTCAGCGGCTTCTCGCGATGCGCGGCCTTCAGGTGTTCGGCGTGCAGGTAGGCGTCCGAGCCGAGCTCGATCTCGACAATCTCAATGCCAAGCGCAGCCATGATGTTGCGGTAGGCGGGATAACCGGGCGCGGCGATCGCTACACGATCGCCCGGATCGAACATGGCCAGGAAGGCGAGATTGAAGGCCGCCGACGAGCCCGTCGTGACGGCGACGCGGGCGGGCGCGACGTCGATCCCGTAGTGCTCGCCATAGTGCGCGGCGATCGCCTTGCGCAGCCCGGCCAAACCCAACGTGTCGGTGTAGCCGATGCGCCCGTGCCTGAGCGCTGCCGCGGCGGCTTCCCTGACGCCCGCCGGCGCCGGATCGGACGGCTGGCCGACCGCCATCGACACCACCGGGATACCTGTCGCCCTCAGCCGGTTGGCCTCGGCCAGGATATCCATGGCATGGAACGGCTCGACCTCGCCGCGGCGTGAAAGCGAAACCACCATTTGACCTCTCGTCCCGCTGTCTTTCGTCGGCGCAATTCCGGAATGAGAATGCCTGCGCCCTTTTCCGGGATTGCTGGCTCGACCGCAGCGCCGCACAAATGCCCGATTGATGTGGGGATCACAAGCGCGCAGGAAGTTATCGCTGCCGACTTTTCATCCATTGCCCGCTCGTCTACCAGTGGACCCTGTCATGTTGAGCCGACGCGAACCGATGATTGACAGATCGACGATGGGCCGTGCCGCGCGCGGCTTCGCGACGCTCCTGCTTGCCGCCGCCGTCGCTGCCTCGAGTTCGTTGACAGCCTATGCCCAGGGCGTGCCGGTGGTGCGGGATGCCGAGATCGAGGCGCTGGTGCGCGATTACGCCCGGCCGATCTTCAAAGCGGCCGGCCTCGCCAGCGACGGCATCGACATCGTCCTGGTCAACGATTCGAGCTTCAACGCTTTCGTCACCGGCCGGCGCATGTTCATAAACACCGGTGCCCTGGCGACTGCCGAAACACCGAACGAGATCATCGGCGTCATCGCGCATGAGGCAGGCCATATCGCCGGCGGCCACCAGCAGAAGTTGCGCGATCAGCTCGACCGCGCCAAGACGATGGCCATTATCGCTACGCTGCTCGGCGCCGGCGCGATGGTCGCGGGCGCCACTACGGGTAGCAACGGCCTTGCAGGCGCCGGCATGGGCGTCGCCGCCGGCGGCGGCGAGATGGCGCAGCGCAGCATCCTCGCCTACCAGCGCACCGAAGAGATCACCGCCGACCGCTCGGCCATCACTTACCTCAACGCCACCGCCCAGTCCGGCATGGGCATGATCAAGACCTTTGCCCGCTTCCAGAGCGCACTGTCGCTGTCGGGCGCGCAGATCGATCCTTACCGGATCAGCCATCCCATGCCGCAGGAGCGCATCGCCAATCTCGATACGCTGGTCAAGCAGAGTCCTTATGTCGGCAACGTCGACCCGCCGGCGCTGCAGCAGCGGCACGACATGATGCGCATCAAGATCGCGGCCTATACGCAGGGCCAGGTCGCCGTGGCGCGGCTGATGCGCAAGGATCCGTCCTCCCTCGCCTCGCGCTACGGCGACGCGCAGGTGACCTATCTCTACGGCAATCCGGCGGCGGCGCTCGTCAAAACCGCGGCGCTGATCAAGGAGCAGCCGAAGAACCCTTATTTCCATGAACTGCGCGGCGACATCCTGATGAAGGCCAACAAGCCGAAGGATGCGGCGGACGCCTATGCCAAGGCCGTCAGCCTCGACCCGGTGCGTTCCGGCTTGCTACTGGGTTCGCTTGGCCAGGCGCTGATGGCGGTCGGCACGCCCGATTCGGTTAAGAAAGCCATCGTCCAGCTCAACAACGGTATTTCCCGCGACAAGGAAAATGCTGACGCATACCGCTACCTGGCGCAGGCCTATGGCGAGACGGGCGACATTCCGGCCGCCGATCTCGCGACGGCCGAAGGTCATTTCTACGCAGGTGACTACAAGAATGCTAAGATCTTCGCGATGCGCTCTCAACAGAAGTTGAAGCGTGGCGAGCCCCGGTGGCTTCGCGCGCAGGATATCATAAACTACACGCCCTCGAACAAACTCAAATGAACCTCCCGGCCGCGTGCGGCGACCAGAATGGACCGGGAAAGGAAGAAGGACTGAAGATCATGAACAAGGCAATCCTGCTCGGCGGCGCCGGCGTGGCGGTGGCTCTCGGCATGCTGGCTTTCGGCTTTGTCGCGGGAAGCCCGCAGGCCGCCAAGGCCGATACGGCGCAGGCCGTCCAGGTTGCATCGACCGACAGCAAAATCGATCGCAAGGAGGTCGAGGGCATCATCCGCGATTACCTGCTGAAGAATCCGGAGGTGCTGCTCGAGGTGCAAGACGCATTGGAAGCCAAGCAGAAGGAAGAGCAGCGGCTCGCCAATCTCGGCGTCATCAAGGACGCGAAGGACGAGATCTTCAACTCCACCTTCGACGGCGTCGTCGGCAACCCGAAGGGCAAGACTACTATCGTCGAGTTCTACGACTACAATTGCGGCTTCTGCAAACGCGCCATCGAGGACATGAAGGCGCTGACCAAGGCCGACCCTGACCTGCGCTTCGTGCTCAAGGAGTTCCCGATCCTCAGCCCGGATTCGCAGAAGGCCAGCATCGTTTCGATGGCCTTCCACCTGATGATGCCGGAGAAGTACGGCGAGTTCCACACCGCGCTGCTCGGCGGCCAGGGGCGCGCCACCGAGGCGACCGCCATGAAGGTGGCGCTGTCGCTCGGCGCCGACGAGGCGACGCTGCGCGAGAAGATGAAGGACCCGAGCATCAACGAGGCACTCTCGCGCACCTACGACCTGGCCACCAAGCTCTCGATCACCGGCACGCCGTCCTACGTGATCGGCAATGAAGTGGTGTTCGGCGCGCTCGGACAACAGGTGCTTGCCCAGAAGATCGAGCAGGCGAAGTCCTCGCTCTGAGCGGCAAATTGCGTCGCCAGACGGTTTCCGCCCGTTGTGGACAGCGATAGAACGCACTTGCGCTCTTTTCGCGGGCGGCTATGCCCATTATAGAGGCCCAGTGCGCCGGCGTGGAGCCGGCGGCGAATAAGGTCGGCATTTTGAAAACGGTTTTTATCCTCAACGGTCCCAATCTCAATGCGCTCGGCAAACGCGAACCGGGGATTTATGGCGGCAAGACGCTTGCGGCGATCGCCGAGGACTGCAAGACGGCGGGCGCAGCGCTCGGCCTGGAGATCGATTTTCGCCAGTCCAATCACGAGGGCGACCTGGTCGACTGGATCCAGGAAGCCGGCGACAAAGCCGCGGGCATCGTCATCAATCCTGGCGCCTACAGCCACACCTCGATAGCCATCCACGACGCGATCCGTTCCATCGCGCCGCTTCCAGTGGCTGAAGTCCACCTTTCCAACATCCACGCGCGGGAGCCGTTCCGCCACGTTTCCATGGTCGCGCCGGTTGCTGTCGGCATGATCTGCGGGTTCGGGCCGCTCGGCTATACGCTCGCGCTTCAGGCACTGGCGGCACGCCTGTGACCGGCCCCCAAACAGAAGGCTCGAAAATGTCGATAAAGAAGACCGGTGTTGACCAGCAGCTGATCCGCGACCTGGCGGGCATACTGAACGACACCAATCTGACCGAGATCGAGGTCGAGCTCGGCGATCTCAAGGTGCGCGTGTCGCGCCAGGCGCAAGCGGTCCATGCCGTTGCCGCTCCCCTTCCCGCGATTGCCGCAGTGGCCGCGCCGGCCCAGGCGACCGCTTCGGCCGCCGCAGCGCCCTCGGATCCGGGCAAGAACGCAGTGCCCTCGCCCATGGTTGGCACGGCCTATCTGGCCCCCTCGCCGGACACCAAGGCGTTCATCGAGATCGGCCAGAAGGTGAAGGAGGGCCAGACGCTGCTCATCATCGAGGCGATGAAGACGATGAACCAGATCCCCTCGCCGCGC
>NZ_JANINM010000020.1 GCF_024509055.1 Mesorhizobium sp.
CTCGGCGAGCAGGAATTCCTGATGACCACCACCACCGCCAATGCCGGCAAGGTGATGCAGCATCTGGAATATTTCCTCGACGTCGTCTGGCCTGAGTTGAAGGTCACCGTCACCTCGGTGACCGACGAATGGGCGGGCGCCGCAATCGGTGGACCGAACGCGCGAGCCATCCTCGCCTCTTGCGTCACCGGCACCGCTGTCGACAACGCCGCCCTGCCCTTCATGGGCATCGTCCATGGCCAGATCGCCGGCGTACCGGTAATGATCTGCCGGCTTTCCTTCTCGGGCGAGATGGCCTTCGAGGTCTATTCCGGCGCCGGCTACGGCACTCGCGTCTGGGAAGCGCTGATCGAGGCCGGCAAGCCCTTCGACCTTGTGACCTATGGGCTCGAAGCGCTCGGCACCATGCGCATCGAAAAGGGCCATGTCACCGGCGCGGAGATAGACGGCCGCACCACCGCCCGCGATCTCCACCTCGACTGGATGCTGTCGAAGAAGAAGCCCTTCATCGGCTCGGCCATGATGGACCGCGAGGGTCTGGTCGCCTCCGATCGGCTGCAGCTCGTCGGTCTCGTCTCGCTCGACAACCGGCCGTTCAACGGCGGCGCTCACATCGTCGAGGAGTTGGACGAGGCCAATCCACACGATTCGATCGGCCACATCACGGCCTGTTGCTATTCGCCGGCGCTCGGCAAATACATCGCGCTGGCCCTGGTCAAGGGCGGCAAGGCGCGCCACGGCACACGGGCCTTCGTCTCCGACCCGTTGCGCAACCGGTTCGGGCCGATCGAGATCGTCTCAAACCATTTCTACGATCCGGACGGGAGCCGCATGCATGGCTGAGCGTCAATTGCCTGAACGCCTGTCGCCGCTCGAGCCGGAATACCATCCGGGCTCGCATGGCAATTTCGAACATGGTGTCGACGTCATCCTGTCCGAAACACGGCCGGGCTCGATCCTGCAGCTCGCCGCATGGCCGGGCGAAGAGAAGCGGCTGATGTCCGGCATCTACAAGGTGACCGGCCTCGCCTTGCCGGATGCCGCCGGCGGTGGCGTGACCAACGGCGCCAAGTCGGCATTCGGCTTCGCACCCGGCAAGTTCACAGTGGTGGGCGAGACGGAAGGGCTGGCGTCCGCTTTCACGGGCGTCATCACGTCTACGGTTGGTACGGTCACCGATCTCTCCCACGGCCGTACCGCGATCCGTGTCGCCGGGCCGAAAGCTGAATGGGTCATGGCGAAGTTCTTCGCCATCGACTTCGCCTTGCCGGCCTTCCCGCTGGGCGCCGGCCGTTCGACCAACCATCACGACATTTTCGCCCAGATCCAGCGCACCGGGGCCGACCAGTTCGACATATACGTCTTCCGCTCCTTCGCGCGCTCGTTCTGGAAGGCCTTGTGCCACGCCAGCGAGGAAGTCGGTTACGAGGTCCAGTAAGGCAGTCCCGGGAAAAGGCCCGAGGTTTCCTTCCGCGTGAGCTATGAGCCAAAGCATTGGTCCAGCGTGCTTCTGGCACTATCGACGGCCGCAACTGCTGCTTGAGCCTTGGGCCAGCAATGATGATAGATAGGAATCACGGGCGCTTTGCCGGGGCAGGCGCCCGTCCAGGCAACCAGTTCGACCATACCCTTCCATGACTTTAGAGACTTCGGCGACGGCCACGACCCGCTTTGCTCCAGCGGACGGCCCGTCGATGCTGTTGCCGGCAACAGTCGCCTGCGGCGTCTTCATGACCAGCCTCGACCAGAACGTCGTCGTCACCGCGCTGCCCGGCATCGGCGAGAGCCTGGATCGCCCGCCGAGCCAGCTCGGCCTGCTGATCACCGTCTATGTCGCCAGCCTCATCGTCACCATGCCGCTAGGCGGCTGGCTGGCCGACCGCTTCGGCCTGCGCAACGTCTACTGCTTCGCGCTGCTGGTCTTCGCCAGCGCCTCGGCGCTCTGCGGCCTGTCGGAAAACATCTGGATGCTGGTCGGCTCGCGCGCGCTACAGGGCTTCGGCGGAGCTCTCATGGGCACGCTGGGCCAGGTCGTGATCCTGTCGAGCTTCCCGCGCGACCGCACGCTCAAGATCAACATGTATATCTCTCTCGCGGGCCAATCCGGTCCGCTGGTCGGGCCGCTCGTCGGCGGCGCGCTCACCACCTATGTTTCGTGGCGCTGGATCTTCTACATCAACATCCCGATCGCGCTCACCGCTGCGCTGCTCGCTGCCTCGTTGTTTCCCTCCACGACCAAGCCGGTCCGCACCCCCTTCGACTTCCCTGGCTTCCTGCTCGTCGGCAGCGGCATGGGGCTTCTCGTCTTCGGCATGGACTCGCTTGCCGCGAAGGATGCGGCAAGCAGCATTATCGCCTTGGAGCTCGGGCTGGCGATCGCCATCCTTTGCGTCGCGGCCCTCTACTGCCTGCGCGCTCGAAATCCGCTGCTCGACCTCAAGCTGCTGCGCATCCGCACCTTCCGCATCAGCTTCCTCACCGGCGGTGGCCTCGACACGATCGGCCTGAGTTCGGTGGTCTTCCTGTTGCCGCTGATGTTCCAGTTGGGCTTCGGCATGAGCGCCGTGCAGGCCGGATCGCTGACCTTCGTGGCGGCGATCGGATCACTGCTGATGCGCTTCTTCATGCCCCGAATCCTAAACCGTTTCGGTTTCAAGCGGGTGCTGATCACCAACACGCCGATCGTCGCCCTGCTGGTCGCCGGCTTTGCCTTGATGCATGAAAGCATGCCGACCTGGATCGTGCTCGCCTACATCTTTGTCTTCGGCCTCTTTCGCTCCGTGCAATGGGCCTCGACGGGCAATCTCGCCTATTCCGATATCGCGCCCGAGCAGCTTTCCCGGTTCAGCGCGCTCTATTACATCCTCTGGCAGCTGGCGGTGGCAATCAGCGTCGGCCTCGCAGCGGCGTTGCTGTCGCTGCTCGCCGGCGGCGGCAAGGCAAGTGTCAACGACTATCGTATCCTGTTCGTCGTCGAAGGCCTGATCACATTGTGCGCCCTGTTCGCCTATCTCCGGTTGACGCCACGGGATGGCGCCCATGTCAGCGGCCATGGCGCGCATATGAACACCGAGTAGGCTTCCGGGCCGCGCAGTGTTGCTGAACTGCAGTCGCCTTACTCTGCGAACGTCACCCAGTCCTCAAGCGGCGCGCGGTCCGTGCGGAACTCGTTCTCGGGCTTCGAGGTATCTTCGTAGCCAAGCGCCATGCCGCAGACGACGATCTCCTCGTCTGGAATGTCGAGCACCGGCCGGATTTGCCTGTGGTAAGGCGCGAAGGCCGCCTGCGGACAGGTATGCAGGCCCCTGCCCCGCGCCGCGACCATGATGTTCTGCAGGAACATGCCATAGTCGATCCACGAACCCTGGTTGAGGCGTCGGTCGACCGTGAAGATCATGCCAACCGGCGCATCGAAGAAGACGAAGTTGCGGTCGTGCTGCGCCCGCATCTTATCGACCTCGCGCCGACCGATACCGAGCGCGCCGTAGAGACCGAAGCCGTTTGCGCGGCGGCGGGTGAGATAGGGCTCGAAGAACTGGTCGGGATAGTAGCGGTACTCGTCCCACTCGGCCTTCTCGGCCCGGATGCCCGAATTCAGGATGGCGTCGCTGATTCGCTGCTTGACCTCGCCCTTGGTCACATAGACCCGCCAGGGCTGCATATTGGTTCCCGACGGCGCGCGCGCCGCGACAGCCAGGATGGCGCGGATCGTCTCGTCATCCACCATATCGGGCAGGAAGGCGCGCACCGACCGGCGCGACATGATCGCCTCGTCGACGATCGCCTCATCCGAAGCGATCCGGCTATTCTTTTCCAGCATGGGTCGTCCCTTCGCGCATGGCCGGAACCCGCAACCGGTTCCCGCAACGACCATCCGCAGACACCTAACAACTAAAATGGTCCCCGACCGGACGTCCCCACTCGCCGTTCGTGCGCGAGCCTTTGCATCAACCGCAAAAATCACGCAAGCAAATCTTGTGGCCCATGAAAATCCACTTGATTTTTTCATGAGCTTGCTATCTCATGAAATTTGTTCACCTTTTTTCACGAGAGCCGATTGGCCGCGACCGCTGACAGACCGGAGCAGGATAATGCCGAGCGGCTGCTCGCCGGCGATATCCGTGCGCTGCGTAAGGCGCGCGGACTGACGCTGGCCGAGATTGCTCTCAAGCTCGGCCGCTCCGTCGGCTGGGTCAGCCAGGTCGAGCGCGGCCTGTCGGTCCCTTCGCTGGGCGACCTCAGGGCCTTCGCGGAACTCTTCGGCGTCTCGATCAGTCTGTTCTTCAGCCATGACGTCCCTGTCGAGCAGGAGCGAGGCGTCATCGTGCGAGGCGGCCGCCGCCGTGTGCTTGGCACAAGTGAATCGGGTCTGGTGGAGGAGCTTCTGTCCCCCGACCTTGGCGGTAGCTTCGAGGTGGTGCGCTCCGTCTTCGCTCCGGGCGCGGAGATGAAGACGGCTGCGCTGCGGCCGACCGAGGAGGCCGGTTACATTGCCTCCGGATTGTTCGACATCGAGATAGCCGGCGTCTGGCACCGGCTCGGCGAAGGCGACTCGTTCCGCTTCGAGGGCAAGCCATACCGCTGGCGCAATCCGGGCACCGAGCCAGCGGTCGTCATCTGGGTGGTTTCGCCGCCGGTATACTGATTTGGATTTTGGAGGAAAGAACATGGCCGGTTTGCCGACCACGGCACGCGTGGTGATCATCGGGGGCGGTGTCGTCGGCGCCTCGTCGCTCTACCACCTATGCAAGGCAGGCTGGACCGACTGTGTGCTGCTGGAGAAGAACGAGCTGACCTCGGGCTCGACCTGGCATGCAGCCGGCAACGTACCGACCTTCTCCTCGTCTTGGTCGCTGATGAACATGCAGCGTTATTCGACCGAGCTCTATCGCGGGCTTGCCGATGCGGTCGACTATCCGATGAACTACCATGTCACCGGCTCGCTCAGGCTCGCCCATAGCAACGAGCGCATGCAGGAGTTCCAGCGCGCCAAAGGCATGGGCCGCTACCAGGGCATGGATATCGACGTCGTCGGCCTTGACGAGATCAAGCGCCGCTACCCCTTCATCGAGACGCATGAGTTGAAAGGCGCACTCTACGATCCGAGCGACGGCGACATCGACCCCGCGCAGCTGACGCAGGCGCTGGCGAAGGGCGCGCGCGACATGGGCGCGAAAATCATCCGCTTTTGCCCGGTCACCGGCGTTCGCCGCGAGAATGACGAATGGGTAGTCACCACACCGCAAGGCGAAATCCGCTGCGAGATCGTCGTCAACGCCGCCGGCTACCGTGCGGCCGAAGTCGGGAAAATGTTCGGCCGCGAAGTGCCGATGATGGTGATGAGCCACCAGTACATCCTGTTCGAGGAAATCCCCGAACTCGCCGCCTGGACGAAGGAACAGGGCAAAAAACTGCCGCTGCTGCGCGACGTCGACACGTCCTATTACCTGCGCCAGGAAAAGAGCGGCATGAATCTTGGCCCCTATGAGCGTAACTGCCGCGCGCATTGGGCAACCCACAACGATCCTATGCCTGAGGATTTCTCCTTCCAGCTCTTCCCCGACGACCTCGACCGTCTCGAGCATTATCTCGCCGACGCTGTCGCCCGGGTCCCGATCCTCGGCACCGCAGGCTTGTCCAAGGTGATCAACGGGCCGATCCCCTACGCGCCTGACGGCAATCCACTGATCGGGCCGATGCCCGGAGTGCCGAACGCGTTTGAGGCCTGCGTGTTCACCTTCGGCATTGCCCAGGGCGGCGGCGCCGGCAAGGTGCTGGCGGAGTGGATCACCGAGGGCCAGACAGAATGGGATATGTGGTCCTGCGACCCGCGCCGCTTCACCTCCTTTGCTTCCGCGCCTGACTATTGCGTGGCCAAGGGCATGGAAATCTATGGCAACGAATACGCCATCCAGTTCCCGCGCCATGCCTGGCCGGAGGGACGCAATCGCAAGCTGTCGCCGCTGCACGATCGCATCAAGGCGCTGGGTGGCCAGTTCGACGCCTATAATGGCTGGGAGCGCGCCACCTGGTATGCAGGCTCCGGCGACGACACTTCGGAGGAGTCGACGCTGACCTTCCGCCGCGACGGACCCTGGCAGCACCGGGTGCGCGAGGAATGCCTGGCGGTGCGCGACGCCGCCGGCATTCTCGACCTTCCGGGTTTCTCTCGCTTCAATCTCGAAGGTCCGGGTGCAGCCGACTGGCTGGCGCGGCAAGTCACCGGCCTTGTGCCGAAACCCGGTCGCATCGGCCTCGTCTATTTCGCCGACGACAAGGGCCGCATCGTCACCGAGATGTCGGTCGTGCGCCACGGCGAGGACCAGATGACGCTGATCACCGCGGCGGTCGCGCAATGGCACGATTTCGAATGGCTGAAGTCGCGTATGCCGGCCGATGCCGCCTTCACGCTGACCGACCGCACGGAAGAGTATTCGACGCAGATCCTCGCGGGGCCGAACTCACGCAAGATTCTGGCCGAGGTGTGCGACGCCGACCTCTCGCTCCTGTGGCTGACGCATCAGGAAACGACCATCGCCGGGCGCTGGGCGAAGCTGGTGCGCGTTTCCTTCGCGGGCGAGCTCGGCTGGGAGATCCACACCAAGGTCGACGATACCGTTGCGGTCTTCGACGCGGTCTGGGCCGCAGGCCAGAAGCATGGGCTCAAGCCGTTCGGCATGTACGCGCTGGATTCGCTGCGGCTCGAAAAAGGCTACCGCGCCTGGAAGGGCGACCTGTCGACCGACTATTCGATCCTGCAGGGCGGCCTGGAACGCTTCGTCAAATGGGACAAGCCCGACTTCCGCGGCAAGGCGGCCTTGCTCAACGAGAAGCAGCAGGGCGTGAAGAAGCGTTTCGTTACGCTTGTCGTCGAAAATCCGGGCGATTGCGACGCGCCTTACATGTCGACGCTCTGGCATGACGGCAGGATCGTCGGCGAGACGACATCGGGCGGCTGGGGCCACCGCGTCGGCAAGTCTATCGCGCTCGGCATGCTGCGCACGGATCTCTCGGAACCGGGCACCGCGGTCGAGGTCGAGATTTTCGGCGATCGCTTCAAAGCCGTCGTCCAGAACGACGAGCCGCTATGGGATCCGAAGAACGAGAAGCTGCGGGCATGACCTCCGTCATCCTCACCGACGGCGGCATGGGTCAGGAATTGGTCCGGCGCAGCAGGTCCGAGCCGACGCCGTTGTGGTCGGCCAGGGTGCTGAT
>NZ_JANINM010000021.1 GCF_024509055.1 Mesorhizobium sp.
TTGAGATGCCGTTTACCATGCGTGGGGATATGCGTGACGCGAAAGCCACGCGGTACGGTTAAGTAAATACAAATTAACCGGGAGCCTTGCGTGTAGGGAAAATCCGGTTAATACGGTAGGGGAAATACCGCACGTCCGGTTTTCTCGCCGTGGGGACTACGAGAAAAAGGTACAAAAGCCCGATGAAGGCAGCATCCAAGTTTCTGAGCGCCGCGTCAGCGGCGGCCCTGTCCGCCGCCCTGGTTCTGCCAGGCGCGCTCGCCGTGCAGTTCGTTGCTACATCGGTAGCCGAGGCTGCTGTCATCTCGCGGGTCGAGGTCACCGGCAACCAGCGTGTCGATGCGGAGACCATCCGCAATTACATTTCGATCAAGCCCGGCAAGCCGTTTTCCAGCGCTGACGTCGACGCCGCGGTCAAGGCGCTGTTCGGCACGGGCCTGTTCTCGGACGTCCAGATCAACCAGGTCGGATCGACCCTGGTCGTCAAGGTTTCCGAGTACAAGGTCGTGAACCAGGTCCTGTTCCAGGGCAACAAGAAGATCAAGGACAACGCGCTTCAGGCCGCAATCCAGCTGAAGCCGCGCGCGACCTTCTCGCAGCAGGCGCTCGACGCCGACGTCGAGTCGGTCAAGCAGGCCTATAAGCGCATCGGCCGTGACGATGCCGGCGTGACGACGCAGGTCATGGACCTCGGCGACAACCGCGTGAACGTCGTCTTCAACATCACCGAAGGCGGCCGCACCCAGATCGCCGCGATCAATTTCGTCGGCAACCACGCCTATTCCAGCCGCCGCCTGTCGGACGTCATCAACACCAAGCGGTCGTCGTGGCTCTCCTTCGTGCTGCGCGACGACGTCTATGACGAGGACAAGCTGCGCGCCGACCAGGAGTTGCTGCGCCGCTTCTACTACAATCATGGCTATGCCGACTTCCAGGTCGTCTCGGCTGTCGGCGAGCTCGACAGCGCCACCAACAAATACACGGTCACCATCACCGTTCAGGAAGGCGATCGTTACACGTTCGGCGATGTCAGCGTCGAAAGCACGATCCCCGAGGTCGACTCGAAAGCGCTGCAGTCGGTGGTCGAGACCCAGAAGGGTGACGTCTACAACGCCAAGCACGTCGAGGATTCGATCGTCGCGCTGACCGAGAAGGTCGCGGGCTCGGGCTATGCGTTTGCCCAGGTGACGCCGCGTGGTGATCGCAATTTCGAAAACCACACCATTTCGGTCGTCTACACCATCGACCAGGGCACCAAGGCCTATATCGAGCGTATCGAAATCCGCGGCAACGATCGCACGCGCGACTATGTCATCCGTCGCGAGTTCGACGTCAGCGAAGGCGACGCTTTCAATCAGGTTCTCATCCAGCGCGCGAAGAAGCGGCTGGAAGCCCTTGATTACTTTACGTCCGTCGATATCTCGACTGTCCCTGGCACGGCTCCGGACCAGGTCGTTCTAGTGGTCACCGTTGTCGAGAAGTCGACCGGCGAATTCTCTGTCGGCGCCGGTTATTCGACCGGTGGTGAAACGCCTGGACCGTCGGTCGAAGGCTCGATCACGGAGCGCAACTTCCTCGGTCGTGGCCAGTACATCAAGCTGGCTGCAGGCGGTGGCAAGAATTCGCGCGACTACAGCCTCTCCTTCACGGAGCCATATTTCCTTGGACGGCGCATCGCGGCTGGCTTCGATATTTACCGATCGACCCGCGAGTACAGCCACTACGACACCAACGTCACTGGCGCCACCGTCCGTTTCGGCCTGCCGATCACCAACAGCATCTCGACGCAGCTTGCGTATAATATCTCGCAGGAAAAGTACTCTTATCCTGACAACTGTCTCACCAATGGGGTGCTGGATCCCGCAAAATGTGACGTTTCCATTCCCGTCCAAGCGGGTATCCAGGAAAGCCCGTGGCTCAAGTCTTCGGTCAGCCTCGGGCTGGTCTACAACACCATCGACGACATGAAGAACCCGCATGAGGGTCTTTACGCCAACTTTGGTACGGAATTCGCCGGCCTCGGCGGCGACGCCAAGTGGGTAAAGTTCACGGGGCGCGCGAGCGTCTACCAGACGCTTTCCGAGCAGCTTGACGTGGTCGGGTTGATCTCGGGGGGCGCCGGCCACCTCGAGGGCTATGGCAACGGCAACCTGCGCATCTTTGACTACTTCCAGAGCAACGACCGCATGATCCGCGGCTTCGAATATGGCGGCATTGGTCCGGTCGCTTCTGGGGGTAGCGGCGACCATCTGGGCGGCTCGACCTATTTCAACGCCTCGGCGGAAGCCCAGTTCCCGCTGCCGGTCATTCCGGAGAGCTTCGGCTTGCGTGGCGCGGTCTTCGCGGATGCAGCAACGCTCTACGGCAACACGCTTCAGGGCGTTGATACGACCACGACCGGCATGCAGTGGCGCGCTTCGGTCGGTCTCGGCCTGATGTGGGCTTCGCCCTTCGGTCCGATCCGCATCGACTATGCGATCCCGGTCAAGAAGCAGGCGAGCGACAACATTCAGGAATTCAACTTCGGCATAGCGACCCGTTTCTGATCCGCGGGTTATGATGTTTCCGGGCCTTCGGACGGCCCGGAAGAGATTGATCCGACCTAGCTGGATATAGCATCTGGAATGACCGATCCGGTGTTCTTCGCGCCATCACGCCGGTACACGGCAGGCGAAGTCGCGAATCTGACCGGCGCGTCGCTGCTCGACTCCGGCCAATCAGATATCGCCATCGAGGCGCTGGCGCCCGCCAATGAGGGCGGCAACGGCGCGCTCGTGTTCGTCGATGGCAAGCGCAATTTCGCCCTGATGCAGTCGTTGAGGGCGGCCGCAGTCTTGTGCCCGCCCGATTTCGCCAGCAAGGCGCCGCAAGGCATCGCCGTTCTGGTTCATCCGCGGCCGCAGCAGGCATTCGCGATGGTCGGCCGGCTGCTGTTTCCGCAGGCCGCCACCCCGGGACCGATGACCGGGGAAACCGGTGTTTCGCCGCAGGCTTATGTCGATGCCTCTGCGCATGTCGAGGCTGGCGCCATCATCGAGGCAGGCGCCGTGATCGGTCCGGGCGTATCGGTGGGCGGCGGTACCGTAATCGCGCCGCACGCTGTCATCGGACGCGCCTGCCAGATCGGCCGCGACTGCTATGTCGGCCCGGGCGCAAGCGTCCAATATGCGTTGATCGGCAACCGCGTCATCATACATGGCGGCGCCAGGATCGGGCAGGACGGTTTTGGCTTCGTGGCCGGCGCCAAGGGGCCCGAGCGAGTTCCTCAGATCGGCCGCGTCGTCATCCAGGACGACGTCGAGATCGGCTCGAACTCCACCGTCGACCGCGGCGCCATGTCCGATACCGTCATCGGTCAAGGCACCAAGATCGACAATCTGGTGCAGATCGCCCACAACGTTCGCATCGGTCGCAATTGCATTATAGCCGGGCTTTCGGGTATCTCCGGGTCCGTCGTCGTCGGCGACAACGTCACCATGGGTGGTGGCGTCGGCCTCGCCGATCATCTGACCATCGGGCCGGGAGCAAGGCTTGCTGCGAGAAGTGGGTTCATGAGCAACGTTCCGGCAGGCGAGGTCTGGGCAGGTTATCCGGCGCAGCCGATGGCTGAAGCGATGCGCGAGATTGCGATGCTGCGCAGGATGGCCAGGACGCGCAAGCAGGGCGATGGAAATGGCTGACATGGTTGCGACGACACTCGAGGCGGTCGACATTCTGGGGCTGATGAAGCTTCTGCCGCACCGTTATCCGTTTCTGATGATCGACCGCATCGTCGACATCGACGGCGACGAATCCGCTGTCGGCATCAAGAACGTCACCATCAACGAACCGCATTTTCAGGGGCATTTTCCCCAGCAACCGGTGATGCCGGGTGTGTTGATCGTCGAGGCGATGGCACAGACGGCCGGCGCGATCTGCATCCGCAGCCTCAACACCGAAAAGCCGTCGCTCGTCTATTTCCTGACCATCGACAACGCGAAGTTCCGCAAGCCGGTCGTCCCTGGCGACCAGCTCAGGATCCACGTCAAGAAAATCAAGAAGCGCGGTAACCTGCTAAAGTTTGCCTGCGAGGCCGTCGTGGACGGCGCGAAGGTCGCGGAAGCCGAGGTTTCGGCTATGATGGTCACCGACTGACGGTTCGAAATGCTCATGAAAGTCGAGACATCAATCCATCCTTCCTCGATCGTCGAGGAAGGCGCCCAACTCGGCGAAGGCGTCCGGATCGGACCATTCTGCCATGTCAGTGGCGACGCCATCATCGGCGACCGCGTCGAGCTGGTCAGCCATGTTTCGGTGATCGGTGCTACCGCCATAGGCGCCGCGACCAAGGTGTATCCGATGGCAACGCTGGGAGCGCCGCCGCAAAACACCAAGCACAAGGGCGGGCGCACCACGCTGGTGATCGGCGAGAACTGCACTATCCGCGAAGGCGCCACCATGCATGTCGGCACGGATTCCAGCCGCGGCGAGACGAGCGTCGGCGACAACGGCAATTTCCTCGCCTATGCCCATATCGCACATGACTGCGTCGTCGGAAGGAATGCCACCTTCGCCAACGGTGCGACGCTCGGTGGCCACTGCGAGATCGGCGACAACGTCTATATCGGCGGCTTGACCGCGGTCCATCAATTCGTGCGCGTCGGCGACAACGCTTTCATCGGTGGCTGTTCGGCTGTCGTCGGCGACGTCATTCCCTATGCCATTGCTGCCGGCAACCGCGCCAAGCTGCGCGGCCTCAACATTATCGGGTTGAAACGCTCCGGCCTGCCGCGCGCCGAGATCTATCTGCTGCGCAAGGCCTACAGGACGATGTTCGACCGTTCCCGCACCGTCGGCGAGAATGTCGAGTTTGCCAGGGCGGAATTTCCCTCGTCACCGGCGGCCATGAAGATGATCGACTTCATCGCCAGCCGCGGCAAGCGGCACTATACCGTCCCGCCGCTGAAAGGCGGTGGTGACGATGACAATGGCGATGACGAGGTCTGATTTCGCCAGGCCAGCGCTTGCACTCGCGCCGGGCTCCAGGGTCGGCATCATCGCTGGCGGCGGCAGCCTGCCGGTCGAGGTCGCCGACGGCTTGGCCACGCACGGCTATCCCCCGTTCATTCTGTTGATGGAAGGCGAGGTCGACCGGGAGCCGCAGCTCCGTCGATACGAGCATGTCGTCATGGCGCTCGAGCAGATCGGTTCCCTGATGTCGACGCTGAGACGCCATGGCGTAACCCATCTGGTCCTCGCCGGCGAGATCAAGCGCAGGCCGAAGTTGAGCGACATGCGTCCCAGCCTCGGATTGCTGGCGATCGTGCCGTCGGTGATCCTGGCGCTGGCGCGTGGCGACGACGGACTTCTAAAAGTTCTGACCCGGGGCCTCGAGAAAAGGGGGGTCAAGGTGGTTGGCGCGCATGAGGTCGTTCCCGAACTGACCGCCGCCGAAGGCACGCTGACGATGGTCGAGCCGGAAAGGTCCGACTGGCTCGACATCGAGGCGGGCCGCGCCGCGGCCAAAGCGATCGGGGCGCTAGATATCGGCCAGGCGGCGATTGCGGTTGGCGGTCGGGTCATTGCGCTGGAGGGCATCGAAGGCACTGCCGGCTTGCTGGAACGGACGAAGGAATTGCGGCATCACGGCAGGGTCGCCGGAAAGGCACGCGGGGTGTTGGTCAAGTGCGCCAAGCCTGGTCAGGAGTTGCGCGCCGACCTGCCTTCCATCGGTCCGCAGACGGTCGAGGCCGCGCATGCCGCGGGGCTTGCGGGCATCGCTGTCGAGGCCGGCCGCTCGCTCATCCTCGAGGGGCCGGCGACATTGTCGCTGGCCAATGCGCTCGGGCTATTCATCGTGGGGCTGCCTGTGACGGAGCCGGTCAATGGCGGGTGAGAAGCCGCTCAAGGTCGCGATCGTCGCCGGTGAGGAATCGGGTGACCTGCTAGGCGCGGACGTCGTGCGGGCGCTTCAGCGGACGACGGGCCGCAAGATCCAGCTTGTGGGCATAGGTGGCCGTCATCTGCAGGAACTGGGGCTGACGCCGCTGTTCGACGGCAGCGAGATTGCATTGATGGGTTTTACGGCGGTCCTGCGCGATCTGCCACGCCTGATGCGCCGCATCAGCCAAACGGCGGCGACGATCGCCGCGGAGCGACCCGATTGCCTCATCACCATCGACAGCCCCGATTTTTCGCTGCGTGTCGCGAAGAAGGTGCGCTCCATAGCCCCGACTATACCGATCGTCCACTATGTCTGCCCAAGCGTTTGGGCATGGCGGCCCGGCAGGGCGGTGGCGATGAAACCCTATGTCGATCACATTCTCTGCATCCTGCCGTTCGAAGTGAAGGCGCTTGCCCGTCTCGGCGGACCGCCCGGCACCTATGTTGGCCATCGCCTGACGAAGGATCCGGGCGTGCTCGGCGCCGCCAGCGCGCAGGGCCTGCCCAAGGACCTGTCCGGGGACCGCGTGAAGACGCTGCTCGTTCTGCCGGGCTCGCGCCGCGGCGAAGTGCGGCGGCTGATCGAACCGTTCGGCAAAGCAATGTCGGCGCTGCGGCAACGCGGCCATCGCTTGCGACTGTTGCTGCCGACAGTGCCTCATGTCGCCGATCTGGTCAGGGCGTCCGTCTCGACCTGGGATGACAAACCGGAGATCATCATCGAGCCGGAGCGCAAATGGCAGGCCTTCGGCAAGGCCGATGCGGCATTGATCGCTTCCGGGACTGTCTCTCTGGAGCTTGCGCTTAGCGGCGTTCCAATGGTTTCCAGCTACAAGCTCGATCCCATCGCGCGCCTCATTTCACAGTATCTTGTGACCACTTGGTCGGCCCTGCTGCCCAATCTGATTTCCGATCGGGCGCTGGTTCCGGAATTCTACAACCAGTATGTCCGGCCCGAGAACCTTGCCCGGCAACTGGAGGCTCTGTTTTCCGACACCGGCATGCGCGCCTGGCAAAAAGACGGCTTTGCCGAGATTGCCCGTCGCATGGCGACCGGCAGACCCTCGGGCGAGATCGCCGCCGAGGTGGTGATCGGCTGTATCAGGAGGGGAGTAGTGAGTAGTGAGTAGTGAGTAGTGAGTACGCATTCACTCAGCGGCGCTCCTACTCACTACTCCCTATTCGCTACTCACTCACCTCTTCGCAATCGGCACGTAATCGCGTTCCGTGGCGCCGATGTAGAGCTGGCGCGGACGGCCGATCTTCTGGTGCGGATCCTCGATCATTTCCTT
>NZ_JANINM010000022.1 GCF_024509055.1 Mesorhizobium sp.
TCAATGTTTCGACGATTTCGCGTAGCTAAGCAGATTCTGTATCGCCGGTGTGTCGCGCAGATCACACAAGAGGTTCATGGCGGTTGCACAAGCGATACGGAGCGCGCGCCTTCTAGGATGGCGCGCGGACACAAGCCAAGGATGAAGCGGGTTTTCCCCAAGCGTAACTGGCGGCCCGTGCCAATTATGCCACGCTTTCCAGCCGGCAGGACTCCGGGATTCTAGATCGTCGCCACCCAGGCGCGGGCAATGGCCAGGCCGGCGGCGTCGGCATCCGGCCCGTTGCGCGCTATCTCGTCATCGAGCTTGCCGGCCCAGTCTGGATGACGCTGCGCGATGAGCGACGCGAAGCAAGTGCTCCAATCGCGCGCCATGGGGCTGTCCACCTCGAAATGGAACTGGAAGCCATATGCGGCGCGGCCGAGCCGGAAGGCCTGGTTTTCGGCCACCGCGCTGCCGGCCAGCCGCACGGCGTTTTCCGGCAAGCCGAATGTGTCGTCATGCCATTCGAAGATCGGGAAGCTTTCGGGCAGCGCCGCCAATACCGGGTCCGACTTCGCGGCCGGCGTCAGCGACACCTGGTGCCAGCCGAATTCGGTTGCACCGCCGATCTGGTTCCTGCCGCCGAAGGCGCGCGCCAGAAGCTGGCTGCCGAGGCAGATGCCGAGGACGGAGCGATCCTTGTCGGCGAAATCGCGCGTCAGGTCGATCAACGCAGGAAAATAAGGGCAGATCTCGTCGTCGAGCGCATTCTGGGCGCCGCCAAGCACCACGATAGCATCGTGCTCGTTGCTGTCTTCGGGCAACGCTTCACCGCGATAGGGCTTGCGCAGGTCGATATCGGCGCCGGCTTCCGCCAGGGCCGCGCCGATCTGGCCCAGGCCCTCATTGTCGAAATTCTGGACGACCAAGACCCGCATCGAAAACCTGCTGACATGAAAACGTTGGGGTGAGCGATATCATGCGGCGCGTATTTCAGCCAAGATGCGCAGCCGGAGAGAGAACTATGCCACTGCAGAACCGGGTCGATCCGTTCGGCGCCATCCACGCGGTGCCGGATCGCGGCCTGTTCACCGGCAATCGCGGCATCATCCACGACCCTGAAACGAAGACGCTGTTGAAGAAGCGCTGGGCCTTGCCGGCCTGGATCATCTGCGCGTGCCAGTTCCGCGGCGTGCGCCGCGAGCCGATGGGCCGCAACCGTCCAGGTGGAAAGGCCGGTTGGACCGAGCTCTTCTTCCTCGACGAGGTGACGGCGCTGGCCGCCGGCCATCGCCCCTGCTTCTTCTGCCGACGGGAACGGGCAAGCGATTTCGTCAGCCGCTTCGGCGAAGCCTTCGGCATCGCCGAGCCGCGCGCACCGATGGTCGACAGACGGCTGCACAAGGAACGCCTCGCTTCGGGCGGGACGCCGCCGGCGGTCGCCGCGGACGAACTGGCATCCCTGCCGGATGGCGCCATGGTCGCCGATGGCGATGCCGCCTACGCGCTTCGAGGCAGGAAGGCCATGCGCTGGTCATTTGCGGGTTATGGCGATCGAACGGCGTTCGATAAGCTTGCCGGGCGTCCGATGCGGGTGCTCACGCCCGCCACCAGTATTTCGGTGCTGAGGCAAGGCTACGCGCCCGCCTGGCATCCCTCCGCCGATACTTGACGGCAACGCTGCCCTCGCCCATTGCTCGGCCATGCGCGCCAACTACAAAATGCAGCGGCTTTTCGTACCGGACGATCTCGGGCCAGGCCTCGAATTCGATGCCGGACAACAGCAAAGTCATTATCTGACGCATGTGCTGCGGCTCGGCGAAGGCGCCGAGGTTCTTCTCTTCAACGGCCGCGACGGCGAATGGTCGGCATCGATCGCCGCCAGGAGCAAGAAGGCGGTGCGCCTGAAGGTGCTTGCGCAGCAGCGACCGCAGCCGCCGTTGCCCGACCTCGTCTATTGCTTCGCTCCGCTCAAGCAGGGCCGGCTCGACTACCTGGTGCAGAAGGCGGTGGAGATGGGCGCCGGCACGCTTCAGCCGGTCATCACGCAACATACGCAGGTGGCCAAACCCGGCATCGAGAGGCTGCGCGCCAATGTCGTCGAAGCTGCCGAGCAGTGCGGCATCCTGGCGGTGCCCGAGGTTCGGGAGGCCGAAAAGCTCGAGCGGCTGCTTGGTGGCTGGGACAAGGAGCGACGGTTGATCTTCTGTGACGAGGATGCCTCGACCAACAACCCGCTACCGGCCTTGCAGGCGGTTAAGGAGAAAAAGCTCGCGCTGCTGGTCGGGCCGGAAGGCGGCTTTTCCGACGACGAGCGCAGGATGCTGAGAGCCCTGCCCTTCGTCACCGCCATCCCGCTTGGACCGCGCATCCTGCGTGCCGACACGGCCGCCGTCGCGGCGCTTGCAATGATGCAGGCATCGATCGGCGACTGGTGATCAAATCCTGTTGAGGCGTGGCTCAGGATTTTTTGCTTGATCGGCTCCTGACATTTCGTCCATCTAGCGCCGGCGGTCGTCTGGCCGCTGCGGAGGGCTACATGGCGCGCGACACAACCGATTTCCGGCCGATCGAAGGCGTCGACGAGCTTGTCGACTATCTGGCCGCCGGCAACAAGCCGCGCGACAAGTGGCGCATCGGCACCGAGCACGAAAAATTCCCCTTCTATGTCGACGGCAATGCGCCGGTGCCCTATGGCGGCGAGCGCGGCATCCGCGCGATCCTGGAAGGCATGCAGGAGAAGCTCGGCTGGGATCCGATCATGGATGCCGGCCGCATCATCGGCCTTGTCGAGCCGACCGGCCAGGGAGCGATCTCGCTGGAACCCGGCGGGCAATTCGAGCTTTCCGGCGCGCCGCTGGAGAGCATCCATCAGACCTGCCGCGAGGGCAACGCGCATCTGGCGCAGGTGCGCGAGATCGCCGAGCCGATGGGCATCCGCTTCCTCGGCCTCGGCGGCAGCCCGAAATGGTCGCTGGCCGAGACGCCTAAAATGCCGAAGTCGCGCTACGAGATCATGACGCGCTACATGCCGAAGGTCGGTACCAAGGGCCTCGACATGATGTACCGCACCTGTACGATCCAGGTGAATCTCGACTTCGAGAGCGAAGCCGACATGCGCCGCAAGATGCAGGTTTCGCTGAAGCTGCAGCCGCTGTCGACGGCGCTGTTCGCCAACTCGCCCTTCACCGAGAGCCGGCCGAACGGGCTGCAAAGCTGGCGCGGCGACATCTGGCGCGACACCGACAACCAGCGCTCCGGCATGCTCGAATTCTGCTTCTCGCCCGATTTCGGCTTTGCCGACTATGTCGAATGGGCGCTGGACGTGCCGATGTATTTCGTCATCCGCGACGGCCATTATCACGACATGACGCGTTATACGTTCCGCCAGTTCATGGCGGGAGCCGCGCGCAACGATGTGCCCGATGGCCTGCCGACAATGGGCGACTGGGCGAACCACCTGTCGACGCTGTTCCCCGACGTGCGGCTCAAGCGCTTCCTCGAAATGCGCGGCGCCGACGGTGGACCGTGGCGCCGAATCTGCGCGTTGCCGGCATTCTGGGTCGGGCTGCTCTATGACGAGCAGGCACTGGACGCGGCGGAGACGCTGACCTCGAGCTGGACCTACGAAGAAGCGCTGGCACAACGCAACGCAGTGCCGGAACAAGGCATTGCGGCGCCCTTCCGCAACACCACGCTGCGCGAGGTCGCCCGCGACGTGCTTGCCATCTCGCGCATGGGACTGAGGAACCGCGCCCGCAAGAACCGCGACGGCTATGACGAGACGTCGTTCCTCAACACGCTCGACGAGGTCGTGGCGCGCGGCACCACCAGCGCCGAGGAGATGCTTTCGGCCTACCACACGCGCTGGGGCGGCTCGATCGAGCCGGTATTCATGGAATATGCCTATTAACCGTTCAACCGCCGCCTGACAGTGGCGCCGGCAAATGGCGCTTCAATCGGTGATGGAAACGAACTAGATTCCTTCGCGAGGATATAGCGGAGGAGACCCCATGCCTTCCCTGTTCGACATGTTCGCGCAAGCCCAGAACGGCGCCGCCATGCAGGCGCTGGCCCAGCAATTCGGGCTTTCGATGCAACAGACACAAGCAGCAGTACAGGCGCTGCTGCCGGCGTTCTCGCAAGGGCTTCAGCGCAACACCGCCGATCCTTACGGGATGGGCGCCTTCATGACGGCTATGGCGAGCGGCCAGCACGCCAAATATTTCGAGGATACGACCCGGGCGTTCTCGCCCCAGGGCATCGACGAAGGCAATGGCATCCTCGGCTATCTGTTCGGCTCGAAGGATCTGTCGCGCGCCGTGGCTGCCCAAGCCGCGCAGGCGACGGGTCTCAGCCAGCAGATGTTGCAGCAGATGCTGCCGGCGATGGCTTCGATGATGATGGGCGGGCTGGCTCAACAGACCAACAATCAGATGCAGGCGGCCGGCGGTTTCGGCGGCGGCAATCCGCTCGGTCAGATCATCGAGCAGATGATGCGGCAGGCGGGCGGCGGGCAGGCGCAGCAACCGGCACCCAATCCCTATGGCGACAACCCGTTCGGCAAGATGTTGCAGGACATGTTCGGCGGTAGCGCACAACAGCCGCAACCCGCGCCCAACCCTTACGGAGACAACCCCCTCGGCAAGGTGCTGCAGGACATGTTTGGCGGCGGCGCGGCGCAGCAACCACAGAGTCAGCCGAGCCAGACGCGGAATCCTTATGGCGACAATCCTCTCGGCAAGATGTTCGAGGAGATGCTGCGCTTCGGCGGTGGCGGTTTCGGCATGCCGGGCGGCCAAGCGCCGCAGCAGCCTCAGGCGCCGCAGCCGCAGACCAATCCGAGCGGCCGGCCGAGAAATCCTTTCGACGACATCTTCGGCAAGATGTTCGAGACAGGCGCACAGCAGCGCGACGACTATCAGAAAGGCGTGGAGACGATCTTCGACCAGTTCAAGCGTGGCATGGACCGGTGATAGGTCGCCAACTGATATCCTGGATAGAAAAATGCCCGGTCCGCAAAGGGAACCGGGCAATGTGCAGGCTGGCCGGCGGGGAACCGGCAGGGAGTGGGAAGCCTGCATGAAGCTTGGTCGCGCCGAGCCCTGAAAAGGTTCACCGCGACCCGAAAGGCTAAAGCCCAGCCCGTTCAGGCCACCTTGCGGGCGATATCCTCGATCGTGTCGACACGGTCGCTGGCGATCGAGCGCAGCTTCGCCGTGGGGTCGCTGCCGAACGGCACGTCGATGGCGACGTGGAGGTCGGCGCGGGTCAGCCCGATATCGGCGAGCTCGGCGTCCGACATCTCGCCGAGGCGATAGAAGGCGCGTCGATTTTTCCAGGCGCGATAGCTGTTGGCGAGGACGTTGACCACACGCGTCGCGACGGCCGGACGCGTGGTGATGCGCGAGGTCTCGGAGGCGAATTCGATCGCGGTCATGTCAGTCTCTCCTTCGGAGTCGAGCGGACGAAACCGGACAACCGGCGCCTTGGGAGAAGCGTCGTTGCGGTCTCGATACACATGCCTTCATGTGGACAATGCCAATTTGCCATCACGTGATTGATTAATCCAACGAATGTTTCTAATCTTTAGCATCAACATCAATGATGGGTTGGACCGATGAAAGCGCCGCTCGATCTCGATCAGTTGCAGACCTTCATCTCGATCGCCGATACCGGCAGCTTCACCCGCGCGGCCGAGGAAGTGCACCGCACGCAGTCGGCGGTGTCGATGCAGATGCGCCGGCTGGAGGAGCGGATCGGCAAGCCGCTGTTCGAGAAGGACGGCCGCACCAACAAGCTGACCGAGGAAGGCGACAGGCTGCTTTCCTACGCAAGGCGGCTCATCTACCTCAACCGCGAGACTCTAGCCGCCTTCGATGACCAGCGGCTCGAAGGCACCATCCGCATCGGCACGCCGGACGACTACGCCGACCGCTTCCTGCCCGAGATCATGGCGCGCTTCTCGCGCTCCAACCCTCGGGTCGAACTGACCGTGGTGTGCGAGCCGACGCCGGGGCTGGTTGAGCACATCAAACGCGGCAATCTCGACCTCGCGCTGGTGACGCATAACGACACGCGCGGCCAGTCGGAGGTGGTGAGGCGTGAACCGCTGTTGTGGGTCACCTCGGCAAACCATGCCACGCATGAGCAGCAAATCCTGCCGATGGCATTCGGGCGGCCGAACTGCATCTGGCGGCGTGCCGCGGTCGAGGTGCTCGACCAGCAGAACCGCGAGTACCGCATCCTATTCTCCAGCTTCTCGGCGACCGTGATCACCGCCGCCGTGCTTTCGGGCCTCGCCATCTCGGTGCTGCCGGAATGCGCGCTGCGGCCAGGCATGCGCGTGCTCGGCGAGGCCGACGGTTTCGGCGCCCTGCCCGATTGCCGTATCGGCATCATGCGCGGCCAGACCTCGCAGCCGGAGATCGTCGACGCGCTGGCCCGCCATATCGCGGAAAGTCTCGACAATATTTCGGTGCCCGTCAGCGAAGAGGCTGGGAGCTTCGATTTCGCGGCTCTTGCCTTTGCCCGGATGAAGCGGACCAGGCCAAGCCAGATCCTGCCTGGCTGGTGAGATCAGGCGCGGGCGTTGGTCAGCTCCTGAGGGCCGGCCGACAACCCGGGCAATGACAGGAACTGTCCGGGCTCCAGCGGCGGCGAGAAAAGATAGCCCTGAAGCTGGTTGCAGCCCATGGCAAGCAGCAGGACTCTCTGCTCCTCGGTCTCGACGCCTTCGGCGGTCACCTCGACATCCAGCGCCCGCGCGAGGTCGATCAGTGCCTTGACGATCGCCGAAGCGCTCGGGTCTTCATCAAGCAGGCGGACGAAGGAGCGGTCGATCTTCAGCTTGTCGATAGCCTGGCGGCGCAGGTAGCTGAGAGAGGAATAGCCGGTGCCGAAATCGTCGAGCACCATGCGGATGCCGGACTTGCGTAGGGCGGCGATGACCGAACCGATCGCGTCGTTGTGCTCGAGCAGCACGCTTTCGGTGGTCTCGAGCTGCAGGCGGGCCGGATCGAGCCCGGTTTCCTGAAGGATCGAAGCGACCTCCTCGGCAAAATTGACGTCGCGCAACTGCATCGGCGAGATGTTGACGGCGATCCAGGGCAATTCGGTGGCGGCTGCAAAACGGCAGGCCTCCGTCAGCGCCCATTTGCCGAGCTCGCCGATCAGGCCGCGCTCTTCCGCAATGGCGATGAACTGCGCCGCAGGAAGCGCGCCATGCACCTCGTGGCCCCAGCGGATCAATGCCTCGGCGCCCAGGATCCTGCGGCCTTCGCCGGCATAAACGGGCTGATAGGCGAGCTTTATGCCGCCGGCGCCGGTCAGTGCCTTGCGCAACTCGGCCTCGACCTTGCGCTTGCGCAGCAACAGGTCGTCCATGTCGCCGGCAAAGACCTGATAACGGCCTCGACCGTTCTTCTTGGCTTCGTAGAGCGCGATATCGGCCTTGCGCAGCAGGTCGTCTGCGTCTGTTTCCGGTCCCGCCGACAGCGCGATGCCGATGCTGGCGCCGACGAATATCTGGTCGTCGATCAGCCTGAACGGCTCGCACAGCTTCTGCAGCAGCCTTTCGGCGATATCCTCGGCGCTCCTGACGTCGCGGACATCGAGCAGGATGATGGCGAATTCATCGCCGCCGATGCGCGCCACCGTGTCGACCTCGCGGATCGTGTGCCTGAGCCTGGCGGCCGTCTGCCGGACAAGCTCGTCGCCCGCCGGGTGGCCGAGCGTGTCGTTGACATGCTTGAAACGATCGAGGTCGAGGTAAAGCAGCGCAACCCTCGCGGCGTCATAGCCGGCGAAAAGCAGCATGCGCCGCAGGCGATCCTCGAACAGCGCCCGGTTGGGCAGACCGGTGAGCGTGTCGTGAAAGGCAAGATATTGCGCCTGATCCTGGCTGGACTGCAGCGCGAACGACGCGCGGCGCAGCCGCCGCAGCAGGAAGGCCAGGACGCCTCCGGCGACCAGCAACGCCACCCCCAGGGCCGGCCCCATCTTGTGCAGAAGGTCGAGTCCGGGCCTTTCCTGATCCCAGCCGATATAGCCAAGGATGACGCCATGGGAATCGACCAGCGGCACGGCGGCCGCGCCGACCGTTTGCGACAGCGGCGCCAGCCGGGCGCCGTCGAGCAGGTACTTTCCCGCGATCCTGCCAACCACCGCGTCGTTGATGAACTCGACCGAGACGTGGAGATATTCGGTGCCCGGCGCCTGGGTAACGCGGCTCGAGTTCGGCACCAGCGGCATGACGCTCAGGATCGCCGGCTTTCCGCCAAGCGAGATCAAATCTTCCGCCACCATCCTGGCAGGCTGGCCGGAGGCATCGGCTTTCGGCGGCCGGGCCAGCATGGCGCGCAACTTCCCGATGGTGGGCAGCAGAGCAGACGCGTCCTCGCCGAAGGCGGACGTATCGACCACCTTGCCTTCCCGCATGGCGTGGACAGGGTGATCGGCGGCGTCGAGTATGTAGACCTGGTTATGACCGTAATAGGTGTACATCCAGACGCTGAGATTTTCGGCCATCCACTCCTGATTGCCGGTCTTGGCGTTGGTCACGGAATCGTCCCAGATGGAAACGCTTTCCTGTTCGCGCTCGACAGCGGCGATCTGGTCCTTGAGACCATCGGCGATGAACATCTTCTGCCGTTCGAGCGAGGCATGGTCGGCCTGGAAGGCGGCGTAGAAGCCGAAACCAACGAGAATGGCCAGCGCGAAGGCGGCAAGCGTCAGCACGGTCAGGGTGACCTGATGCGTCAATGGGCTGCTATTTTGGCGTTGGCTCATGCGTCCCCGGCCGACTCTCGTCACCGCCAGTCAAAGCAAATCGGGCTTAAAATCGCGTTATAATATTTGCGAGGATTGCTCGTTGCCTTGACGCCGCCCGATAAGCGTTCCCCAATCACGCGATGAGCGAAGCAGCAACCGAATCACGCAGCAACGCCACCGAATATACGGTGAGCGAGATTTCCGGCGCCCTGAAGCGCACGGTCGAGGACGCCTTCGGCAATGTGCGGGTGCGTGGCGAGATTTCTGGTTATCGCGGACCGCATTCCTCGGGCCATGCCTATTTCGCGCTGAAGGACGACCGCGCGCGGATCGACGCGGTGGTGTGGAAGACCACCATGGGCCGCCTGAAATTCCGCCCCGAGGAAGGGATGGAAGTGATCGCCAGCGGCAAGCTGACGACCTATCCCGGCAAATCCAACTACCAGATCGTTATCGACAACCTCGAGCCGGCGGGCGCCGGCGCGCTGATGGCGCTGCTGGAGGAGCGCAAGCGCCGACTGCAGGCGGAGGGCCTGTTCGATGCAGGCCGCAAGCGCAGGCTACCCTTCATGCCTTTGGTCATCGGCGTGGTCACCTCGCCGACCGGCTCGGTGATCCGCGACATCATCCATCGCATAAAGGACCGGTTCCCGCTCAATGTGCTGGTCTGGCCGGTGAGGGTGCAGGGCGAGACGACGGCCAGGGAAGTGACGGCCGCCGTCAACGGCTTCAACGCGCTGACCTGGGATGGCCCGATAAAACAGCCGGACGTCCTGATCGTGGCGCGCGGCGGCGGTAGCCTTGAGGATCTCTGGGGATTCAACGACGAGGGGCTGGCGCGCGCCGTTGCCAACTCGCGCATCCCGGTGATCTCGGCGGTGGGGCACGAGACGGACTGGACCTTGATCGACTTCGTCGCCGACATGCGCGCGCCGACGCCGACCGGCGCGGCCGAAATCGCGGTGCCGGTGAAGGCCGACCTCGAGGCGACGCTGGCGAGCCTCGGCGCCCGGCTCAGCGCCTGTGTTTCCCGCAACCTGGAACGAAAGCGGCAGGCCGTGCGCGGCGCCGCACGGGCGCTGCCCTCGCCCGACCAACTGCTGGCATTGCCGCGCCGCCGGTTCGACGAAGCGACCAGCAGGCTCGGCCGCGGGCTCACCGTGAACATCGAGCGCAAGAGGGCGACGCTAGAGCGGCAAAGGCTGACGCCGGCGACCTTGTCGCGCCGTCTCAACGAGGCTCGCACGTTGACGGGCCGCGACATCGCCCGCGCGCGGGCGGCCTTCTTCGCCATCGTGCGCGAGCGCAGGGCGCGGTACAAGCGCACCGCGGCAAGACTGTCGCCGGCGCCGATCGTCAGGCGGCAGAAGCTGCAGGCAGACGCGCTGGCCGGGCTGACGCGAAGGCAGGACCAGGCCATGGCGCGGCGGCTGGACCGACTGCGGGCCGCCCTTACCCAGGCGGACCGGCTGCTCGCCACGCTCTCGCACAAGGCCGTGCTGGCGCGCGGCTTCGCGCTGGTCAAGGATGCCGAAGGCGGCGTCATCAAACGAGTCGAGGACCTTGCGCCTGGAGCAGCATTGCAGCTCGAATTTGCCGACGGTACCGCAGAGGCTATCGCCACCAGCGGCGGCGCGCGGCCGAAACTGACCGCCAAACCGTCCGCCAAGGCCAAGGAGCCCGGCAATCAGGGCTCGTTGTTCTGAGGACGGCATGAGCACTCACGACCCGCATCTCCGCACCCCGTCGGGCAAGCCGCGCCTGCGCTCGTTCGGCATCGCGCTCGATGGCATGCCTGGCCGCTTCAACGCGATCACCGACGTGCCGGGTGTATCGGTCGGCTACGCGACGCTGATCTCCGGCGACGGCCCGTTGCAGGTCGGTACCGGCCCGGTGCGGACCGGCGTCACCGCGATCCTGCCAAGGCCGGTCGGCGAGCTTGCAACGCCGGTGTTTGCCGGTGTGTTCAGCCAGAACGGCAATGGCGAGTTGACCGGCACGCACATCATCGAGGAGACCGGCGCCTTCAACTTCCCGATCACCATCACCAACACACATTCCTGCGGCGTCACCCGCGACGGCACACTGCGCTGGATGAACAAGGTGTTGCCCACCGCGCTCGACAGCGCCTGGGGCCTGCCGGTGGCAGCGGAGACCTATGACGGGTTCCTCAACGACATCAACGGTCATCACATCGGTTTCGATCACGTCGCCGAAGCACTCGACGGAGCAATGGGCGGAGCCATCGAGGAAGGCAGCGTCGGCGGCGGTACCG
Organism: Mesorhizobium sp.; assembly: GCF_024509055.1. Lineage (GTDB taxonomy): Bacteria > Pseudomonadota > Alphaproteobacteria > Rhizobiales > Rhizobiaceae > Mesorhizobium. Next base: position 11,030 of record NZ_JANINM010000022.1, read on the forward strand.
GCATGATAACCTTCGGCTTCAAGTCAGGATCCGGCACCGCCTCGCGCATCGTAGAATGGCAGGACAGGCGCTATACGCTTGGCGTGTTCGTACAGTCGAATTTCGGCAAGCGGCGCAACTTCACGATCCGCGGACAACACGTCGGATCGGAGCTGGTCGAACCGGCGATCCGCGAAGGCACGCCGCGCGCCGAAAAAGGCTCTATCATCGCCATCGTCGCCACCGACGCACCATTCCTGCCGCACCAGATGAAGCGGCTAGCGCGGCGCGTGCCGCTCGGCATCGCGATGACCGGCGGCTACGGCTATCACAGCTCGGGCGACATTTTTCTCGCCTTTTCCACAGCTAATCCGGAAGCGGCGCTGGCAGCCTCAGGGCGAATCGGACGTGTCGAGTTCATCCCCGACGTGGACATCGATCCGTTCTTCGACGCTGTGGTGCAAGGGGTCGAGGAAGCGATCCTCAATGCGCTCACCGCCAATGAGGATATGACCGGACGCGACGGCAATTTCGTGCCGGCACTGCCCAAGGCGTGGCTGAAAAGGAAATTCAGCTAGCCGAAAATTTGCGTCCCGGCTGCCGCAGGGACTACGGCCTTATTCAGACGGCTTGTCCGTCGCGGTGCCGTGCTCGCTCTCCTCGGCGGCTTCCTCGAGGCGCGACGCGATCAGCTCCTGGATATCGCCGACCTCTTCCTGGATATCTTCCAGAAGAATACCTGCCTCAGCAGCCCTGGCGCAGCACTCCTTGGCAAGCGTTTCGGCCTGCTCGTCGATCTTGATCGGCAAATGCTGGCAATGGACCTTTTCGCCAATCCATCCGCGCAAGAACTCGATCGCGTGTTCACTCATAATGCTTTTTCCCTAGCGGCAAAGCCGGTTGGTAGTGATGAACGCCCACACCCCGTCGAAGGATGCATGCCCCATTCGAGCCGAGTCGGCCTCGACCGGCAAGACGCCTTGCCCAAACTCGGCGCGGCCGGAGGCAGGGAACGGTTCAACGGCACGTTCAGATCATTGAGAACCATGGTTGCTTGGGCTGGGCCTATCCCTGATGCTACAATATTGTTTTTATTCGCTTTTTATCTGGTCTCAGACCCGATATTTCATCACGATTTGTGTCACAATGCGTAGCACGCTTTCCAGCCACTTCACGGCGCGCCATCCAGGCGCGCTGCTCGAAGCCGCCGGTATATAGTGACATCCTCATTGAATGTCGACTCTCTCTCCTCATCCCTTAGGAGCATAAGGCGCCGACCGGTGGATATCCGGGGCGGTTCCTTGCCAGGGCCCAGCGCCTTTCACTCCACAAATCCGCTCTCAGGATCGCACCGGAGGCATCGAACAATGCCCTTGCGGCCCTCACGGCTGCTGACTATAGTCGCGGATATGAAATTAAATTCCACTCTCTGGATTTCGCAGTAAAAATGAGTTCCGCGAGCGATCAATCTCTCGTCGTAGTCGAGAGTCGCCCTGTCGAAAACGTAGGGCTGGTAGAAATCAATCGTCCCGAAGTGCGCAACGCGCTGAACCTGGAGGTGCGGGAGAAGCTGGCTGCCGCGGTGGCCGGTTTTTCGGAAGACCCGGAAATCCGGGCGATCGTCATCACGGGGCGCGGCGGCAATTTCGCGGGAGGCGCCGACATAAAGGCGTTCGAGAAGCTCGGCTCGGCCGATATGCTTCTGCAACGCACCCACCGCTACTGGGATGTGATCGCCAAATGTCCGAAACCGGTCATTGCCGCGGTCGAGGGGTTCGCGCTCGGCGGCGGCTGCGAGCTTGCCATGCATGCCGACATCATCGTTGCGGCACGCACAGCCACTTTCGGCCAGCCGGAGGTCAAGCTGGGGCTGATGCCGGGCGCCGGCGGCACCCAGCGCCTGCTCAGGGCAATCGGAAAGTACAAGACGCTGATGCTGGTTCTGACAGGCGACATGTTTCCGGCGGAAGATGCCGAGCGCGCCGGCCTTGTCAGCACCCTCACGGATGAGGGCCAGGCCCTGCAGCAGGCGCTGCAGATCGCCCAGAAGATCAGCCGTCTCCCGCCGCTGGCCGTCGAGCAGATCAAGGAAGCCGTCATCCATGGCGAGGACGCTCCGCTGGAAACGGCGCTGAGGCTGGAACGAAAGGCGTTCCAGCTGCTCTTCGATACGGCCGACAAGCGGGAAGGCATTGCCGCCTTCATCGAGAAGCGCAAGCCCTCGTTCAAGGGGCGCTGACTTGGAGGGCGCGGGAGGGGTGTCCAGAGATCGGATCGAGAAGGCCGGCGTCGTCGGCGCCGGGGTAATGGGCTCCGGCATAGCCGAAGTCCTTGCCGCGGCAGGCATCGACGTGATGATCGTCGATGAAGCGCCGGGAAAGGCGGCGGCCGCCGTAGAGCAGATCGCATCGCGGCAGCGCGGCCGGGTAACTGCGGGCAAAATCAGCGCGGATACGGTCGAAAAGCTGCTGGCCCGCATCGAGCCCGTCGAAGCCCTCGACCGCCTGGCAGGCGTCGATCTGGTCGTGGAAGCCATCATCGAGCGCATCGAGCCGAAGCGCCAGCTCATCGAGGCCTTGGAAAAGATCGTTGGGCCGGATGCAATCATCGCGACCAATACCTCGTCGCTGTCGGTGACGGCGATCGCGGCCGCGGCGAAACGGCCGCAGCGGGTCGCCGGCTACCACTTCTTCAATCCCGTGCCGGTGATGAAGCTGGTCGAGGTCATCCCCGGCGCCCACACGGCGCCCGAAGTGGAGCGCGTGCTGGTCGATCTCGCGACCCGCTTCGGCCACCGCCCGGTTGTCGCCGCCGACACACCCGGTTTCATCGTCAACCACGCTGGCCGCGCCTTTGGCACCGAAGCCCTGGCGATGCTGCGCGAAGGTGTCGCCTCGATCGGCGAGATCGACGCGATCCTGCGCGATGCCGCCGGTTTCAAGATGGGTCCGTTCGAGCTGATGGATCTGACCGGCCTCGACGTCTCGCACCCGGTGATGGAAAGCGTCTACACCCAGTTCTACCAAGACCCGCGCTACCGCCCTTCCGTCATCGCCGCGCAGCGCGTGGCGGCGGGCCTGCTCGGCCGCAAGGCGGGGCGCGGCTTCTACAGCTACGACGGCAACCGACAGGTCGCGCCGCCGGAAACGGCACAGCCGGCCGAGGCTGGAATTCCAAGACAAGTTACCGTTGTCGCCGACAATGACGCGGGCGACATGCAAATGCTGGTCGCTTCGACCGGCGCCAGCGTTTCCGGCCTCGAGGGGCCGGCACCCGAGAAGGACGGTCTCATCCTGGTGGGGTTGGAGGGACACGATGTCGCCGGCGCGGCGCTCCGCCTCGGCCTGCCGCCTTCACTGTGCGTCGGGTTCGATCCCTATTTCGGCCTGGACCGTCATATCACGCTGGTCGCATCGGCCGCGACATCCGATCACGCCAAAGGCGCGGCCCTCGCGCTCGTCAGAAGCACCGGCCGCAAAGCGACGCTCGTGAACGACAGCTGCGGCGCGGTCTGCCAGCGCGTCGTTGCGATGATCGTCAACATCGGCAGCGAGATCGTCGAACAGAAGATCGCGTCGGCGGTGGATGTCGACGCCGCCGTGCGGCTGGGGCTCGGCTACCCGCACGGACCGCTGGAATGGGGCAACAAGCTCGGCCCTGCCCGCATTCTGCGCATCCTGGACACGATCCATGACCGCACCCGGGATCCCCGCTACCGGGCAAGCCTGTGGCTGCGCCGGCGCGCGGAACTGGGGCTGGCGCTGGAAGAATAAGTTGGCCGGGAGGAGTTGATTTGGCCCAAAAGCATGAGTTGAAGCCCTCGGCGCCGTGGTACCGGATCGAGGTGGACGAGTCCGACTGGTCGAACGTTCCCGCGCCGGACCTCGTTCGCCTTTACACCCAGATGAAGCTGATCCGGCGGTTCGAGGAAAAGATCCTTGACCTGGAGAAGGCCGGCCTCATCCATGGGCCGGCCCATGCCAGCATCGGCCAGGAGGCGGCGGCCGTCGGCGCCGTTTCGATGCTGCGCGCCAACGATCAGATCAATGGCACGCATCGCGCGCACCATCAGGTGCTGACCAAGCTGGTCAATGCGCAGACCGAGCCGGGCTTCGATATCCTGAACCAGGATTTCACGCAGCGTATGGACGACGCCGTCTACCGCTTCATGGCGGAGATCATGGGCCTTTCGCCAGGCTATTGCGAGGGACGCGGCGGCTCGATGCACATGCGCCACGCCGAGTCCGGCGTCGCCGGCACCAGCGCTATCGTCGGCGGCAACATTCCGCATGCCGTCGGCTATGCGCTTGCCGACAACGTCCTCGGCCGGGATGGTATCTCGGTTGCATTCTTCGGCGATGGCGCCTCGCTGCAGGGCGCTGCTTATGAATCGATGAACATCGCGGCGGCCTACAAGCTGCCCGTCATCTTCTTCGTCGAGAACAATCTCTACGCCGTCTCCACGCATATCGACGACGTGACGGCCGAACCCAGGATCGCCTCGCGCGGTCCGATGCTCGGCTTCACCGGCATCGAGTGCGACGGCATGGACGTGGTCGCGGTCCACCGCGCGATGTCCGATGCGATCGAGACGATCCGCGCCGGACGCGGCCCGGTCGTTATCGAAGCGAAATGCTACCGCCACTTCCACCAGAGCGGCAGCAAGACCGGGAGCGAGTTTGGCTATCGCAGCCGCGAGGAAGAGCAGGAATGGCTGAAGCGCGACCCGGTGCGCCTCGCGGAGACGCGGCTTGCCAAGCTGGGGATTCTCGACAGCGCTAGCCTGGCCTTGATCGACGAGCGCCTGAGCGCGGTCGTCCAGTCGGCGGCCAACCGCTTGACGGAAACGGCGCCGGGCAGCAACCAGCTTCGCATACCGGAAGCCCTATGGCCGTCCGCGCTGTCGGTGGATACAGGCATCCTGGCGCCGCCTTCCGAAGCCGACGGGCTCAACCATCGCGAGATGGAGGACTTCGCGCCCGACCAGCTCGTCAAAGCCCGTTTCGTCACGGCCGCCGGCGAGGCGCTCGGCGCGGCAATGGCGGCCGACCCGACCATTGTCGTGCTTGGCGAGGACGTCCACCGGCTGCGCGGCGGCGTGAGCGGCTTTACCCGTTCCGCCCTCGAGCAGTTCCCCGGTCGCGTGCTGGCCATGCCGATCGCCGAGAACGGCTTCACCGGCGTGGCACTGGGGGCGGCGCTGCGCGGGCTTCGGCCCATCGTCGAAATCATGTTCGGCGATTTCTGTTTCGTCGCGGCCGACCAGATCGCCAACGGCATCGCCAAGGTAAGGCATATGTTCGGCGACGGGTTTCCGGTGCCGCTCATCATGCGCGTGCGCGTATCGCCGCATACCGGCTACGGCTCGCAGCATTCGGGCGACCCGGCGGCGCTGTTCAGGATGTTCCCGGGCTGGCACGTGGTCTCGCCGACGACGGCCTTCGACTATGTCGGGCTGCTGAACACGGCGCTCAGGACCAACGACCCTGTCGCGATTATCGAGCATGTCGAGTTCTACCAGCGCGAGAGCATGGTGCCGCGCGACGAGCGCGACTACTGCATCCCGTTCGGCAAGGCCAAGATCGTACGGCCCGGTTCGGCCTGCACCGTTCTCGCAACGTCCGTCATGGTCCCCGCCGCCATGAAGGTCGCGGAAGAAACCGGCATCGATGCCGAGATCATCGACATGCGCAGCATCGGCCAGCTCACGACCGACTGGCCGCTTGTGCTGTCATCCATCGCCAAGACAAACCGGGTCGTCATCGTCGAGCAGGTCGCGAGCGGCCTTTCGCTTGGCCGGCACTGGATCGCCGAGATCCAGGCACGCGCCTTCGACGACCTCGACCACGAAATACTCCACGTCACCGGCAGCCTTTCGGCGCCCGTCGTTTCGGCCGTTCTGAACAAGGCCGCGCTGGGTTCCACCGAGAAGCTACGGCAGGCGATGGAGTTGATCACCGAAAGTGCGTGAACCGAAAAGTGCCAGAAGGAGCATGGTAATGAGACTGGGGAACTCGAAATACTGGAAGACGCTCGCAGCGGCGACGATGCTTGGCGGCCTCGTCGCCACGGCGATGCCGGCGGCGGCCAAGACACTGGTCATCGCCCGCGACATGGATGTCAACTCGCTCGATATCCACAAGAGCTGGTGCGACACCTGCATGATCTACAATGCCGCGGTCTATGACGGCCTGCTCGCGCTGGACAAGAACAACAAGCTGGTGCCGGTGATCGCCGAGAGCTGGACGGTCAATGACGACCAGACCGTCTTCACCTTCAAGCTCAACCCAAAGGCCGTGTTCTCGGACGGCTCCAAGGTCGAGTCAAAGGACGTGAAGTGGTCGTGGGAGCGGCTGAAGAACATCAAGGGCAGCCCGTCCGACCTCGCCTCGGCGATTGCATCGGTGGAAACGCCTGACGCCGAAACCGTCATCGTGAAGACCACAGAGCCCGATTCCGAGTTGTTGAACGTCCTGGCGGCAAGCTATTTCGGCATCGTCAACAGCAAGGTGGCGCAGGCTGAAGGCAAGGCCATGGCAGGTGCCGACGCGGCGCAGTCCGACCCGGCCGAACCGTGGTTCCTGGCGCATTCGGCGGGCGCCGGTCCGTTCGTGCTCGAATCCTACCAGCCGGGGGCGGAACTCAGGCTGAAGCGCAACGAAAAATACTGGCGCGAACCGGCCAAGGTCGACGAGATCGTCATCCGCCAGGTCGGCGATGCTGTTGCCCAGGCCCAGTTGCTGCAGAGCGGCCAGGCCGACGTCGCCATGAACATCGATCCGGAGACGGCCAAGACGCTGACTGGCCCGAACGTCAAAACGGAATCGGCTCCGTCCAACAACTTCGTCTACATTGCCATCAGCCCCGGCGCCGTCGCCAACCCCTTCCCGATGACCGCCGACATCCGCGAAGCGGTCTCGCTCGCCGTCGATCGCAAGTCGCTTGTCGACTTCACTTTGGGCGAAGGCAATGGCCGGCTGATTTCCGTGCCCTTCCCGCTGGATTTTCCCGGCGGCTCCGGACATTCGATCCCGGAATACAGCCCGGACAAGGCCAAGGAGCTGCTGTCCAAGGCAGGCCACGCCGACGGCTTCACGCTTGAAGCGATCTATCCGAAGCTGAACGTCTACGGCGTCGACTTCACGCTCGCCATGCAGAAGATCCAGCAGGACCTGGCGGCGGTCAACATCAAGCTGGAACTCAAGCCGGTCGAATTCCCGAACTGGCGCGAGGCGGCGAACAAGGATCACATCCCGTTCACCTTCGTCTTCTTCGCTCCCGACTTCTACGGCACGTCGCAATATGTGAACTATTTCGGACTGGCGCCGGATTCGACCTGGGCCAAGCGCGCGGGCGCCGCCACCGACCCGTCCTTCGTCCTCAAGGACACCAAAGAGATGCTGGCCGAGGCATTGAAATCTTCGCCCGAAAAGGCCGAGAAAATCTATTTCGATATCGGCGAGAAGATCAAAGCGCAGAACGTGATCATTCCGATGATCAGCCCGAACACCATCCTGGCTTACGGCAGCAAGGTCCATGGCGTTCGCAGTTCGCCGAGCTCAAACGTTCCGCTCTACGAGATTTCGCTCGACGACTGAGGTCGCAATCCATGTATCCGCGAGGCCCTTGGATGGGCTCGCGGGTACTATTCCAGTCAACGGTGTCTTCTAGATTGCCGCGGTGGTCGGGATGGTTATCCTGGCCACCGCAAATTCTTTCCTGGCACAACCACAGCGGCGAATTCCCCCTCCAATATCATTGACAAATCAATGCCTTGATTGCACGATTCAATAATCGATAAAAATCGACTAGTGTGGAGAGAGCCGTGGCATACACCGACTTTATTTTCGACGGTTACCGCAAGCGCGTTGCCGAACTCGAGGCCAGCGACAATCCGTTCGCAAAGGGGGTCGCCTATGTCGAAGGCGAGCTTTATCCCATCCACGAAGCCCGCATTCCCATCCTCGACCAGGGGTTCCTGCATTCCGACCTGACCTATGACGTGCCCTCGATCTGGGACGGACGCTTCTTCCGCCTCGACGACCATCTGGACCGCTTCGAGCGCAGCCTGAAGCAGCTGCGGCTGCGCAGCCCGCTCGACCGCCACGGCATCCGCCAGAAGCTGATCGAGATGGCGGCCAAGAGCGGCATCCGGGACGCCTATGTCTGCATGATCGTGACGCGCGGCCTGAAATTCATCCGCCAATACAGCCCCGATGAAATCGAGAACAATCTTTACCTCATGGTGCAGCCTTTCGTCTGGGTGATGGGAGAGGAACTTCAGAAAACCGGCGGCTCCGCCATCATCGCCCGCGACGTCCGCCGCGTCCCCCCTGGCGCCATCGACCCGACCGTGAAGAACCTGCAGTGGGGCGATTTCGTGCGCGGCATGTTCGAAGCGCGCGATCGCGGCGCCAACTACCCGATCCTGACGGACGGCGACGGAAACCTGACTGAAGGTTCTGGCTTCAATGTCTGCATCATCAAGGACGGCGTGCTGCGGACGCCGAAGCGCGGCGTGCTGGAAGGCGTCACGCGCAAGACGGTGCTGGAAGTCGCCAAGACGCACGGCGTCGAATGCCATGTCGAGGACGTTCCGGTAAGCGCGGCCTATGATTGCGACGAACTGCTCTTCGTCACCACGGCCGGCGGCGTCATGCCGATCACCAAGCTGGACGGAGCGCCGATCGGCAACGGAGAAGTCGGCCCGATCAGCAAGACGATCTGGAAGGCTTACTGGGAAGCCCATTACGACCCGATGCGCAGCTTCGCCATCAACTATTGAGCGACGATCCGGCGTACAGCCGGCTCGGCTTCAACTACGGATTTCGTGCCGCGATATGAAAAGGCTGCGACCCACTTAAGGGTCGCAGCCTTCTTCATTTCGGGAAGGGTCGTTCAGGCGATCCGGCAGGCGGTTTCGAAGGCAAGCCGCGGCAGCCTCGCAAACAGGCCGGCGGGATCGCCATAGCCGAGATTGACCAGGAAATTGCTCTTCCAGCTCGTGCCGGCGAAGAAGGCTTCGTCGACGAGATGGTTCTTGAACCCGGACATCGGTCCGGCGTCGAGCCCCAGCATGCGGGCGGCGAGGATAAGATATCCGCCCTGCAGCGTGCCGTTGCGAAAGGCGGTCTCGTGCGCGACGTCAGGGCTCGAGGTGAACCAGGAACGCGCGTCGGTGTGCGGAAAGAGTTCCGGCAACCGGTCGTAGAATGCCTCGTCATACGCGACGATCGCGGTCACCGGCGCCGCCATGGTCTTGGCGGAATTGCCGCTGCTCAACGCTGGCCTGAGCTTCTCCTTGGCTTCGAGCGACTTGACGAACACGAACCGGCCAGGCGAGCAGTTCGCCGAGGTCGGCGCCATCTTCAGCAAATCGTAGAGCTGCCGTAGCGTCTCGTCGGACACCGGTTTGTCCGTCCACTTGTTGTGGGTGCGGGCTTCGGTGAAAATGCTGTAGTCGTTCATCGCGATCCGCGCATCCCTGGGCATGAATTCTGACGCCCGCCCCCATGAGCAGGCGCCCTGATGGTTCGTACTATATCCCCCGGAAATGCGGCGATCCGTATCTCGTCGGATCGCCGCATGGCCCGCCTTCAGCGAGCGACTTTGAGCCTCGCGAGGACCAGCGGATTCTCGTTCGCGGGAATTCGCGTGCGCTCGGCCTTCAGTTCTGCGAAGGCTTGCTCACTCGCCTTCAGCGTCTGGTCGATGTCGGCCGCCGTCATGGCCGCGTTGAGGAACATGTTGTGATAGGGGTGGAAATAGACCCCGTGCTTGAGGGCATTCGTCACCCAGGCGTAGCCGAGGCGCATGTCCGGATCGTCATGGAACAGTATTTGCGGCATCTGCGAGGGACCGGTCTGGCGCAGCGAGAAGCCGAAGTCGGCGGCCTGCTCGTCGAGCCCGGCCCGCAATTTGTCAGCCAGCTCCACGGTGTGTTCCAGATATTTGGTTTCGCGGATCAGGCGCAGCGTCTTGATGCCGGCCGCCATCGGAACGGCGGAGAACCAGAAGGAGCCAGTGGCGAAGATGGAGCGGGCCGCCGCGTAGAACCGCTGCGAGCCCATCATCGCCGAGATCGGATGTCCGTTGGCGATCGCCTTGCCCCAGCAGCTGATGTCCGGCTCGACGCCCAGAATTGACCAGGAGCAATCCCGCGCCAGCCTGAAGCCGGCCCGTACGTCATCGACGATCAGCGGCGCATCCACGGCGTCGCAAATCTTGCGGGCTGCCTTGGCGAAAGCCTCGGACGGAATGAGCTGATCGGCGAAAACCTCGTGCTTGAACGGTGTCGCGAAAATGCCGGCGACGTCGCCGTCCGCCGATCGCACCGCCGCCTCCAGGCTTTCGATGTTGTTATATTCATAGGCGATGATCTGGCGCCGCTCGTCGTCGACGATGCCGGTGAGGTTCGGCGTGCACCAGGGCTGCGACCCGTGATAGGCGCCCGTCGCCACCATTATCTTGCGGCGCTTCGAGTAAGCGCGCGCCGTCGTCATCGCCATCGTAGTGGCGTCGCTGCCGTTCTTGCAGAACATCGCCCAATCGGCATGGGACACCATCGAGACCATCGCTTCAGCGAGGTCCACCATCAGGTGCGACGGTCCGGTCATGGTGTCGCCTAGCTCAGCCTGCCGACGCGCGGCGGCCTCGATGTCGACATTTCCATAGCCAAATAGATTAGGGCCATAGGCGCTCAAATAGTCGATATATTCATTACCATCGACATCCCACAGCCTGGCGCCGCTGGCGCGGCTGAAGAACTGCGGGAAATCGGAAGGCAAAAGTGCTGTAGATTCATGACCATACATACCCCCAGGTATGACGCGGCGGGCGCGCTCCAGCAGCTCAGAATTCCGACGATTCGACCAAGTCATTGATGTGATACCCCTATTTACGTCGCAGGCTATAGCAAGAAAAATATCTGCTATCAACGATGAATCCGATGGATTGTCCGTTCCTTTTCGGTTACAAAACTCCGCGCCGGGCAATGCGCGGGCATTAGCCGCCACCGCAGACCGGTTCGCAGTGTCGCGCGTCAGGAGACATGCCAATGGTAGGATTGATCGTTGGAGAAGCCAACCTTGCCTGAGGCACGTTCAATTCGATCAGCGGGTTAGAGACGCGGCGGCACCAAGCGTGAAATCAAAATCCAAAGGGGAATCCATGAACATCATCAAGAATGGCCTGAACAGACGCAGCGTGTTGAAGCTTGGGGCTGGTACGGCAGCGGCTTCATTTCTCGCCATGCCGGCAATCGGCCGGGCAGCTCCGACGTCGTTGTCTGTCGCCAATGGCGGCGGCGCGCTGGGCGATGCCTTCAAGGCCGCGTGTTTCGATACCTTCGAGAAAAAGACCGGCATCAAGATCATCAGCGCTCCTTACATGGAAGGCGCTCGGCTGAAGGCGATGGTCGAGGCCGGCGCGGTCGATATCGACGTGACCGACACGGATTCGTCCGAAGCCGCGCCGCTGGCCGTTGCCGGGCTTCTCGACGAGATCGACTACAGCGTCGTGCCGAAGGCGGGGCTGATCGATGGCGCCGCCAGCAAATACTGGACGTCGTGCTACATTGCCGGCTGCGTGCTCAGCTGGAACACCGACTCCAAGGACGGCCGCCCGAAGAACTGGCAGGAATTCTTCGATCCCAAGATCAAGGGTCGCAGGACGCTCTGGAAGAACGCGGCGCAGACCATGGAAGTGGCGGCGCTGGGCGCCGGCCAGACGCTAGACAAGCTCTATCCGCTGGATATCGACCGCGCCTTCGCTATGCTCGACGGCATTCGCTCGTCCATCACCTGGTGGACGTCCGGCGCCCAGAGCGCCCAGCTTCTTGCCAATGGCGACGCCGATTTCGGCATGTGCTGGAACGGCCGTGTCGACCCGGTCAAGCAACAGGGCGGTCCGATCGACTACACGTTCGACTATTCGCTGCATACCCCCGGCATCTGGAGCCTGCCCAAGGGCGGCCGCAACCGCGACACCGCGATGAAGTTTATCGCGCATTGCATGGACCCGGAGGTCCAGGCGGCCTTTTCCAAGTTGATCCCCTATGGGCCGACGAACGACAAAGCGTTCGACATCCTGTCGTCGGAGGAGCGTGCGCGCATGCCGAGCGCTCCGGAGAACCGGAAGCTTTCGGTCGCGATCAATGGTGACTACTGGCTCGAGAACGGCACGAAGATCTACGACCGCTTCAACACCTGGGTCGTGACGAAATAGGCGAACCTTTCAAGGCGGAGCTGCGCGGGTAACCTGTTACTCGCGCAGTTCCTTCTTTCGTTTCGATTCGACATCGGTTGTGCGAAAGCCTGGCAATCTGCTGAAGTGGTCGCGCCCGTCCAGAGCACCCGGATCCGCGTTAGGATATTTTGACGCCATGAAGCATCGCAGCTTCCTGCTTTACATCCCCGTCGCGCTGCTGCTGGCACCCTTCTTCCTTGCGCCGATGGCGATGATCGGGACGGAGAGTTTCAGCGGCCAGCAAGGTTTCGGGGCGGAATACGCAAAGGTCGTGACCGACCAGGGCATCCGAACAGTCCTCTACAACACATTCTACGTCGCCGCGATGGTGACGATCTTCTCGCTGGTGATCGGCTATCCGGTCGCCTATGTGCTGGCGCGGCTCCGAGGACGATGGGCCACCATCGGCATATTCCTGATCTTCCTGCCCTTCTGGGCAAGCACGGTGATCCGTTCATTCGCCTGGATGATCCTTCTCGGCCGCAAGGGGCCGGTCAACTCCATGCTGCTCGGCCTCGGCTTCATCACGGACCCGATCCGCTTCATCGACAACGGGCTCGGATTGATGATCGCCATGACCTACATCATGGTGCCGTTCATCGTGGTGCCCATCCTCAACGGCCTGCGCGGCATCGACCCGAACCTTCCGCGGGCCGCCGCGGTGCTCGGCGCCAATCCATGGCGCCAGTTCCTGGCCGTCACACTGCCGCTTTCCCTGCCCAATGTAGCGGTCGGCTGCACGATCGTCTTCGTCACCTCACTAGGCTTCTTCGTCACGCCTTCACTTCTCGGCGGCGACCTGACCGTGGTTTCGATGCTGATCAGCGAGCAGGCCAACAGGCTGCTGGACTGGCCGCTCGCCTCGGCGCTGGCGATCATCGTCCTTCTACTCACCATCGTCATCTTCGCTCTGCTGCGGCTCAGCCAGCTGGCTTCGCGGCGCAGAGGGAAGGCGCAGGCGGGAGTGTTCGCATGAGCATCTCCGAAAAGAAGCTGTGGGCCGCCTGGAGCCGTTTCCTGACCGGCATGGTCGGGGCCATCCTCATCGGTTTCCTGGTGCCTATCCTGGTCGTCGTGGCGGTGTCCTTCCAGAGCAAGTCCTATCTATCGTTCCCGCCGACGGATTTTTCGCTGCGCTGGTACCAGCAATTCATCGGCAATGACGACTACCGCTCCGCGATCCTCAACAGCATGATGATCGGGGCGACCGCCGCGGCGCTGGCGACGATCGCCGGAATTTCCACGGCATTGGCCGCCGTTCGCGCCGGTGCACCAGGTTCGACGATCGTCAGCGCCCTGTCCGTCGCGCCCGCGATACTGCCGCAGATCGTTCTGGCGATCGGGCTCTTCCCGATCAGCGTGTGGCTGGGGCTGCAGGGAACGCTATGGGCGGTGATCCTGGCGCATGCGGTGATCGGTTTGCCGTTTCCGTTCATCACGGTCTGCGGCGCGCTGGCATCGTACTCCAACCGCATCGAGATCGCCTCGATGACGCTCGGCGCCAATCCCTTCCAGACCTTCCGGCTGATCACCTTCCCGATGATCAGGCCGGCGGTGATCGCGGGTTTCATCTTCGCCTTCGCGGCGTCGCTCGACGAACTGGTGCTGGCGCTCTTCCTCAGCAGCCCGTCGACGCGGACACTGCCTCTCCTGCTCTGGGAGCAGCTCAACTTCCAGGTCACGCCTGAAATCGCTGCCGCGGCCAGCGTCATTCTCGCCGTAACAAGCCTACTCATTCTCGCGGCAACTTTGTTGCCCCGTCTCGGCACGGACAATTAGGATGCTGCAGATGCCCGATCGATCGGCGACAGGTCAGAACCGTGCCGCAGGGGGCGCCGCGGTTTCCATTCGCAATCTTTGCAAGCGCTACAACAGTTTTGAGGCCGTCGTACCCACGTCGGTCGAGATCGATTCTGGCGACTTCTTTGCCATCATCGGACCGAGTGGCTCCGGCAAGTCGACGCTGCTCGGCATGATCGCGGGCTATATCGATCCGACGGAAGGGCAGATCGTGGTCGACGGGCGCGACATCGTTCCCGAGCCGATCTACCGCCGCAACATCGGCATGGTGTTTCAGAATTATGCGCTGTTCCCGCATCTTTCCGTCGCCCAGAATGTCGCCTACCCGCTGAAAATCCGCGGCGTGGCGAAGGACGAGATTGCCAAGCGCGTGCGCGAGAGCCTCGCCATGGTGCGGCTTGAAGCCTTTGCGTCGCGCAAGCCCTCGGAACTCTCCGGCGGGCAGCAGCAGCGCATCGCGCTGGCGCGGGCGTCGATCTATCATCCGTCGATCCTCTTGATGGACGAACCGCTCGGCGCGCTCGACAAGAACCTCCGCGACGAGATGCAGGAAGAGATCAAGCGCTTCCAGCAGGAGCTCGGGGCAACGGTCATCTACGTCACCCACGACCAGCAGGAAGCCGCGTTCCTGGCCGACCGCATCGCCATCATGCGCGACGGCGCCATGACGCAGATCGGCAGCCCGCGCGCGCTCTACGAGCAGCCCAACAGCCGCTTCGTCGCCGAGTTCCTCGGCGAGGCCTCGATTTTCCCGGTCAAATCGGCGTCGGGAAAGCAGGACGGCCAGCCTCGCCAGATCGTGCTGGAGGATGGCACGCAGGCCGCGATCCGCACGGATGAGGATGCGGGTCCGGGCCGTTTCGCCTGCATCCGGCCGGAGCGGGTCACCGTCGGTCCGAAGGCCCGGAGCATGGACAATACCTATACAGGCACCGTGCGCGAGAGCCTCTATACGCCGGGCAGCATACGTTACCGGGTCGAGCTCAACGGCACCGGCTGCGCGCTGAAGGTGCGTGTGCTGCCGCAGGGCAATACCGAGGTTTTCGAAACTGGAAGCGCCGTCGATATCGGCTGGTCGGCCGACGACATGACCATCCTTCAGGAATAGTCGCGATCGATCTTCGGCGAGACCACGCTTACAGCCGGTCGCAGTTCGCGGCCTGCTCCGCTTTCTATTTCGGCTTCTGCTGGCCGTAGGTCTTGTACCGGTTCTTGACCACGCTCAATTCATCGTCGGTCAGCATGACCGGACGGCCGACCGTGCTGGCAAGCATGTACTGCCTGGCCAGCGTTTCCAGCTTCTCGGTTCGAGCGACCGCGGTGGCGAGATCCGGCCCGTGGGCGATCATGCCATGGTTCGCGATGAGGCAGGTGTTTCGTTCCGCCAGGGCGCGGACGACGACCTGTGCGAGTTCCGCAGTGCCGAAGGGCGCATAGTCGGAACATGGGACATCGTCGCCTCCAAACGAGGCAATCATGTAGTGGAACGGCGGCAGGTCCTGCCGTAGGCATGAGAGCGCGACGCAGTGGTCCGGATGGGCGTGCACGACGGCCTGCGCCTGAGGGAAGGCCCTGTAGATCGCCGCATGCATGTTCCATTCGCTGGACGGGCGAAACTCACCATTCCAGTCGCCGTCGAGCGTCATTTCCACCATGGCGGCCTGATCGAGTTTTTCAGGCGAGATGCCGGTCGGCGTTATCAGCATGCCGTCGCTCTCGAGCCGCAGGCTGATGTTCCCAGAGGTTCCGCTGTTCAAACCCTTCGAGGCGATGACGCGCACCGCGTCGACAAGGGATTGACGCATGGTTGTCGTTTGAGCAGTCATTGGTTCCTCGCCTGTGGCGGCCATTGTTCGAGATAAGGTTCGGTCCGTACCGGCCGGCGCATCTCGTCGAGCACGGTGGAAAAGACGTCCAGTCCACCAAGCTTGCCGGACTTCAGCATCAGCGCGACGGGAAACGGCATTTCGGCAACCATGCGCCCGGTGCCCAGGCCCTGGTAAGGGCCAACGATGAAATGGGCAATCGGCAGTTTGGGCACAATGGCTCCGGCGGTCTCGCCGCCGGCGACGACAAGCCGGCGAACGCCGCTGTCGAAGATCAGGCGTTGCGCGAGATCGGTGAGAAAGTCCTCGGCGGCGCGCGCCACCACGTCACGGCCATATCTGCCCTGGAGGCGTTCGACTTCGTCCTGTGGCGCCATCGTGGCGATGGCAATCGCCCTGCCCGCGCCGATCGCCACATTGGCCGACGCCAATGTCGAAGCAAGCACATCCGCGCCATCCATGACGCGGGAGAGATCGACCGTGACGACCTCGTTCTGCTGGCCAAAATGCGCCAGTTGCTCGGCGGTGCGCGGCGCTACGCTGCCGGCAAGCACGACAGCGGGGCCATCGACGCCGGGGAGTTCGGCCACCTGGGGATTGGCAAGCTTGCCGCTGCGCCGCCATGACGTGGGCAGATGCGCCGCGACAGACGCGTTCCCGGTCAACAGAGGCATCGGCGCCGCAGCCCCCGCGATCGAAGCAAGGTCCCGCTCATAGATCGTGTCGGTCACGGCAAAGCGAATGCCCTCCCCGGTCAGCGCCTCGCAATGTTTGACGATGGCGTCAGGACCGCGATCGACCACTGGATGCGCGACGAGCCCGACGCGGCTGCGGCTCTGCGCGGCAAGAACGCGAACGATGTTGGAATCCGTCATCGGCGTGAGCGGGTCGAAGCGCTTCGGCGATTCCGCCAGTATCTGTGAGCCGCCGAACATATAGCCCTGGAACACCGTTCGCTGTGTCTCGCAAAGAGCCGGACAGAAGAGGACGAGCTTCGCATCGAGGAGATCGGCGAGCGCCTCGGCGCAGGGGCCGATGTTTCCAGCCGGCGTGGAATCGAAGGTCGCGCAATATTTGAAGAATATCTGATCGCAGCCTGTTGATATCAGCCGCCGCGCGGCGCGCAGGACGAGATCGACCGCCTGCGTGGCCGGTATCACGCGCGTCTTCAACGCGATCACATGCGCGAGCGAGCCAGCGGGAATGACCGCCTCGATGCCGGTCGCGAAACTTGTCGGCACGCCCCGCGCCACCAGCATGGCCGCCAGTTCGGATCCGCCGGTCAAGTCGTCGGCGATCGCGCCGAACAGCAGCGGACGCTCTCGTTCTGCCATTGATCTATTCTCCTGAACCCCGGTTCGGCCTTGAACCACGGACCGGTCCGGCCGCCATCGTGTCAAAGACCCAGAAATGCCCGAGCCAGGGCCAGTTGGCCGTCCATCATCTGGCGACCGAACAGCAGGCGGCAGCCTCTGGCTTCAGCGGCTTGCAGGAGCCGGGTCTTCTCGGGCTTCATGACGATGTCGGCAACGACCATGCCGGCGGACAGCGTGGCTATATCTATCGGGTCGCCATCCTCCCCGCCGACCATCCCTAGCGAAGTCGCATTGACGACCATATCGAAGCCAGTCGCGTCAGCCACGCCAGTCCGCACCAACACTTGCGGAAAGGCTGAAGAAGCCGCGTCGACAAGCCCAAGGGCCTTGGCATGGTCGCGGTTCGAGATGACCAGTTCCGCCACGCCCGCCTCGGCGAACGCAAATGCCAGGCTGCGCCCGGCGCCGCCAGCACCCAGCAGAAGCACACGAAGCCCGTTGAGCTGGACGCCGGCCTCGGTGGCGCCGCGCACGAAGCCGGCGCCGTCGACATTGTCGCCGGTCAGCTTTCCGTCCTGATCACGCCGAATGTAGTTGACGCTGCCGATCGTCCGGGCGCGAGCCGTGAGTTCGTCGAGCAACGGCAGAACCGGGATCTTGTGCGGGATGGTGACGCCCGACCCGACACAGTTTCGAAATCCCCGCAGCGCCTGGATCGCGGCGGTCAGATCCTGCGCTCCGACGTGAACCGGGACGCAAACGAAGTCATGCCCAACCGCCCGTATGAAAGCCGTAATCGCCTCCGAACCGACCACATGCGAGACGGGATCCGCCATCAGCAGCATGATCTTCGTCTGCCCGGTTATGCGGCGCTCGTCCATTTGTCCCTCCCGCAGATGCATGGTTCCCGTAATATGATAAATATCGACTATTAATCCTGGGCTCGCCAATCCGAGCGAGGATTCGAATTACAGGGATTTGCGCCCATTTTACGTGAAATTCAAGCATTTTGAGCAAGAGGTCGTGGGTTGCGCCCTTCCGCATCAGGGGCGACAATTCACTCAGAATGCCAGTTGATAATAAATAAGTTTCTCTGTAATCCTAGCGGCCTCTCATACCATGACTGTCCCGGCCACGCGGAGGATTCCCACTCATGTCGAAGCGGCAAATGCATTTGATAGGCTATGTGCTGGCGGGACCGACATGGCATCATTACGGGAGCTGGCGGCACCCCGAGAGCGACGGCCTCGATATGCTCGACCCCGCCCGCTACGAGGAGATTGCCCGCGTCCTGGAACAGGGCAAGTTCGACGGGCTTTTCTTCGTCGACTTCCTGATGCTGTTCGATTCCTACGCCGGCGGCTACCGCACCAACCTGAAGGAAGGCGGCCAGCAATGCATGATGGACCCGATGCAGCTGCTGGCGGCGATGGCGCGCGTCACCTCGCGCATCGGCCTCGCATCGACCATGTCGACTACCTTCTACCACCCTTTCCACATCGCGCGCGCCTTCGCCTCGCTCGACCACATCAGCAAGGGCCGGTCCGGCTGGAACGTCGTCACCTCGGCGATGGAGCGCGAGGCCAAGAACTTCGGCATGGACGGGCTGATGGACAAGAACAAGCGCTACGACATGGCGGATGAAGTGCTGGAGGCTTGCAACAAGCTCTGGCAGAGCTGGGAACCGGGAGCGGTCGTCGGCGATCGCGAAAACAACCTCTTCGCCGATGCCGACAAGGTCCACTACGCTGACTACGAAGGCAAATACGTGCGCACCAGCGGCCCCCTGACTGTGCCAAGCTCGCCGCAGGTCAAGCCGGTGATCATGCAGGCCGGTTCGTCGCCGCGCGGCCGCGAGTTTGCCGGTCGCTGGGCCGAGATCATCTTCACGCTGCAGAACTCGAAGGAGCACATGCAGGCGTTCTATCGCGACATCAAGGATCGGGTCGTCGCCAGCGGGAGAAGGCCGAACGAATGCGCCATCGTGCCCGCCGTCGACGTCATCCTCGGCGATACGGAGTCGATCGCGAGGGAACGCGCCGAGGCCATCAACGAATATGCGAGCCCGACGCTCGGCGTCGCCGAAATCTCCAACGCGCTCGGCGTCGACATGTCGAAGGAACCCCTCGACAAGCCGCTGGAGGATTTGGAACTGACCCAGGGCTGCCGCGGCATTCTCGACGTGATGCTGCAAGGAACCAAGAAGGATGGGCTGACGCTAGGCCAGGCCGGCAAGGCCTGGGCGACCAGCCAGATGACGCCACAGCTGATCGGCACGCCGAAGCAGATTGCCGATCACCTGCAGGACTTCTTCGAGGCCGAATGCTGCGACGGCTTCATGATCTGCCCGTCCATCAGTCCGGGAACCTACGTGCAGTTCGTCAAGACGGTGGTTCCGGAGCTGCAGCGCCGCGGGGTGTTCCGCAAGGAGTACCAGTACGCGACCTTCCGAGAAAACCTGCAGAACTGATTACCACGACAATCCGGGGGTACCGAGCGGCCCAGCGATCAAGATCGCTGGGCCGTCTTTTTGATCAGGACGGATAGGCCGCTCAGGCCGCGCCTGGCCGGTCCGGAAAAGCGCGCTGTTCGGTCTGCTCCCGGGGCACGAGGATCTCTGGAAGATAGCAGCGCAGATAGGCGATGCCCGCTAGATGCGCCTCCGCGATATAGTCGTCGCGGATGTATCCGTGCTCGCTGTAGGCCAGCGAGAAGACGCCATCGATCATGGAAAAATAGGTGGCGAGCCGACGCTCCCAATCCGGGACGGAAGGCACGTGGAAATAATGGGCCAGAAGCTGCGACCTGCCGTCAACGAGGCGATGCAGTTGCGATATGTCGGCCGTCTTGACCTCAAGGCTGATGTTGGCGCCCAGGAACAACCGCAACGCCGCCGGATGGTTGTTGTGATAGTGGGCCGCGCTCGTCACCTTCAGCCGGAACAGGTCCTGCCAACGCGCCGGCCGAACCTCCAGCGGCAGCATGGAGAGCTCGAGCAAGGCGTTATGATGCACTTCGGCCAGCGCCAGCAGCGCGGCCTCGGTGCTCGGAAAGAAATGGTAGACCGAGGCATTCGGCACCTTCGCCTTGGCGGCGATCTGATAAAGGCCGATGTCCTGGACGTTGCTGGTCACAAGCAACTCGTCCAAAGCCTCAAGCAGCTTGCGAAAGCGAAGCTGCCCGGGTTTTCGCTGGGGCCGACGGGCCACAATGCGCTTCGGCTGCCGATCGGCGGCGGCCTTCTCCTCGACATCGTTGCTCATCGTCACCTCGGATTGCGGGGAGTCTTGAATTTGACACAAGAAGAAACGCGCCCCGAGGTCAAGACACCAAAGATTTCAAGCAATCAAGCCAATCTTCTCCTCCACAGCATGGTTGGCTGTGGCAGCACTTTCGGTGAACGAGACCAACTGTAGAGACAGGATCACGTGCTTTGCGAATGAGTTTCGACCAGCAGATGTTCATTGTTGGTCATAGCCGCGTCCCTGCGCATCCTGTCATAAAGCCAGGCGTAGAACATTTCGCAGCTCTGCTTGCGCAGCTGGCCGGCCGGTTCGACGACATAGTAATCCGAACCCCGCACCCTGTAAGGCGCGACGTCCAGCGCCGGCACCAGAACCCCACTGGCGAAGAGATCGTCCACCAAAGGGCTGCCTCCGAGGGCAATCCCCTGGCCGCTCAACGCCGCCTGCATGAGCACCGAGAAGTTGTTCACCGTGATCTGGTGCTTGCCCCTCGTGGCCTCGACGCCATGCGCTTGGAACCAGTCTCTCCAGCCGCCGCCCTGCACCGAGCGGCCTTCGATGTCGAGCAACTTCTCGCCCAGGAGGTCGGCCGGGCGGGCCGGGCGCTTGCGGCCATCCCAATAGGACGGATGGCAGACAGGCGTCACTTCGCAGCCGATCAGGAATCTGGCGGACATGGACGGCCATGAGCCGCCGCCGAAACGAACCGTCATGTCGATGCGCTGCTTGGAAATGTCGACGAGTTCATCGTTGACCGCGAGGCGCAAATCCACATCCGGGTGGAGACTGCTGAATTCGACCAGCCGCGGCGCCAGCCAGTAGGTGCCGAAAGCGTGCGTCGTGCCGACGACGATCGCCTGCGGGTCGCGCAACTCCCTGACACGGTCGGCAAGCGACGCTATCGCGGTCAAATGCACTGGCAGCGACGCATTGAGCATGGCGCCGGCAGGGGTGAGCTCGATCGACCTGTGTCCCCGCTCGAAAAGAGCGATCTGAAGGAAGTTTTCCAGCTCGCGAATCTGCCGGCTGATGGCCGCTTGCGTGATGTTCAGTTCGTCGGCCGCCTTGGTGAAGCTCATCAGCCGCGCGGCCGCCTCGAACGAGATCAGCGACACCAGGGAAGGGATGCTTTTGCGCAGCAATGACATAACAAACTTTAATGCCAAGAGAACACGATCCGCAAGCCAATGATGGACCCGCTATCTCGCAGACACCGTGCATTTCCCACATCGCAGAGCATATCCACAAAAAAGCGGCGCTCCAACCTTAGTCCAATAATTTCATATAGTTATCTCTGGCCTGAGTTTTCCGCTCAACGGCATGGGCACAAGGATTTGTTATGGGTCGCCAAGAATTTTGCGCGTTTACGCAATCAACGCCATTGGGCATGCTCGCAATACCAAAGCGCGATCATAGGACGCACCGACAAATGAATGCTCCCGTCGTCATCCCGCCTGCTCCCCTGCCGATCGGCCGCGATCTGTTCAAGACCGTATCCAGCCATTGGCCATCCGGCGTGGCGGTCATCACGACGGCCGCCAGCGACGGCACCTTGCATGGCTTGACCATGAGCGCCGTCATCGCGCTTTCGTTGGAGCCGATGCAGTTCCTGATCTCCGTCGACAAGACTTCCAACACGCTGCCGGTGCTGAAAGAGACACGGCGCTTCTGCATCAATTTCCTGAGCAGGGAGCAGCAGGACATCTGCATGCTGTTCGCCAGCAAGGCCGCCGACAAGTTCGCTTCCGTCAACCACCGCCTTTCCGACATGGGCGTGCCCATCATTGAGGGCGCTGTCTCCTGTATCAGCTGCGACGTGAACTCCATCATCGCGAGCGGCGACCATGAGATCATGATCGGCGACGTGCGAGACATGGAGCATTTCGGCGGCGAGCCACTCATCCATTTCAAGCGGTCGTTCCATACCGTGCAGGCCGGTTGAGCTGCCTCAGCTCCCCGCCGGCCGGAACCGCTCGGCCCTGGCATGCCGGGCCTGCGTTATGACCAAGTCTTGACCGGCCGGACGAACTCTAGCCTTTCAAGCTCGCACGGAAGGCTCTACAGCATCTTCCCGAGACTTGGTTCCCACTTTCGGGAGACGCGTCCGGGATAATGCCAATGCGGCTCTGTGTTTCTTTGACGGCGTTGGGGTTCCTGCTGGTGGCGATCGCCGCCGGCATGTGGCCATCCTGGGCGCTGGCCTCGTCGCTGTCGCGGCCGGCCACCATCGTCACGGTCGAGCCGTCGGCCGCCACCGCGGAGCGTTCGACCTTCAAGCCCTGCTACCACACGGTGCGGACGGCGGGCATATCCTGCTTTCCCCAGATCGGCCTGCCGGAAGGCGCAACCCACGGCGAGGCGCGCACCTCCAGGCATTGCGTTCCCATGATGGCCCTACCTGCAACGAAGCCCGTCTTCCGTAAAGCAGAACCGAGACCGCCCCGATCCTCCTTCATCGTCTGAATTCGATGCGCACGGGCGGATGGCCGCCCGCGCGCTGCTGTTCATCCATGAAGAGCGGCGATGCCGCTCAAGAGGTCATTTAATGCTCAACCAAAATCCGATCGGACGCCGGCGCTTCCTGCTTGGCGCCTCCACGCTGGTGGCAACCGCGACGCTGCTGCCGGTCCTGCCCGCTCGCGCCCAGGAGGGCCTGACGCGCGAACAGGTCCTTACCGATCCCGACATGCCGTTCGTCGGGGCCAAGACTCCCGACATCACGATCGCGGAATTCATGGACTACAACTGTCCTTACTGCCGGAAGAGCCATCCGGAGCTGAAGAAGCTCCTCGAGAGCGACCCCAAGGTGCGCGTCGTCTATAAGGACTGGCCGGTTTTCGGTCCGGTTTCCGAATATGCGGCCCGCATGGCGATCGCCACCAAATGGCAGGGGAAGTACGAAGCAGCGCACGACGCTCTGATGTCGTCGCCGAAGCGCTTCCAGCAGGAGAGGGAGGTCACCGCCGTATTGACCAAAGCCGGCATCGACATGGCGAGGCTGGACAAGGACGCGGCGGCGCACAAGGCCGACATCGATAAGCTCATCGCGCGAAACGCCCTGCAGGCCGACACGATCGGCTTGCAGGGTACGCCGTCATGGCTGGTGCAGTCCTTCGTCGTCTTCGGCGGCCTCAGCCTCGATCAGTTGCAGGCGGCCGTGGCGGAAGCGCGCCGCAGAAAGAAGGCGGCGGGCAGCAAGTAGGATACTGGTCCCGTCATTGGAGGTTGCCGGTCGTGGCAACCTCCGCCCTGTTTATAGCCTCAGGCGATGAAGGCCTCGGCGACGCTGCGAATGCCTGCGCCATCGAGCTTGTAGTGGGCATAGAGATGGGTGGGCGGCGCGATCAGGCTGTATTCGTCGTAGATGCCGTGACGCTTGAGCTTCACGCCAAGCCCCTCGTCGGAGAGAACTTCGGCGACCGCGCTGCCAAGTCCGCCCAGAACATTGTGCTCCTCCACCGTCATGATCTTCTTCGAGCGGGAAGCCGCATCGAGAATGGCGTCGCGGTCGAGCGGCTTGATGCTCGCCATGTCGATCACGCCGACGGAGCGCCCTTCCGCATTCATCGCCCTCGCCGCATCGAGCGCGCCATGCACGGCCATGCCGCATGCGATGATGGTCAGTTCCTCGCCCTTCAGATGTTCATGCGCTTTGGCGAAGGCGAATGTCGGGGTGCCGGAATAGACGACCGGATCGCGGCCGCGGCCGATGCGGAAATAGATCGGCTTGTCATAGTCCGCGGAAGCGCGGATGGCCGCTTCCAGCTGCGGACCGTCGGCCGGCGACACGACAGCAAGATCGGCGATCGAACGCATGATGGCGATGTCTTCGGTGGCGTGATGCGAGGTGCCGTAGAAGCCCAGCGATATGCCGGTGTGATGACCAATGAGACGGACCGGCTGCGCGGAATAGGCGACGTCCATGCGGATCTGCTCGCAGGCAAGCAACGCCAGGAAGGAAGCGAAGGTTGCCACGAAGGGGACCACTCCACAGGTCGCAATGCCGGCGGCGGTGCTGACCATGTTCTGTTCCGAGATGCCGAAGGAGACGTAGCGGTCGGGGTAGGCCGCCGCGAAGCGGTTCAGGCCGTTCGAGTATTGAAGGTCGGCCGATCCGGCCATGACGTTATGGCCTGCCTTCACAAGATCGATCAGCCCGTTTGACAGATGATCGAGGCCCGGATTGACGGCGTTGAGGCCGCGATATTGCCAGGAATTGGGGGAGAGAGGACCGTTCATTTCAAGCATCCAGCGCGTTGATTTCGGCGATGGCCTTTTCGGCATCGGATGGGTCGAGGTAGCCCAGGTGCCAGCCGGGCTCGGTCTCCATGTACGAGACACCCCTGCCCTTGCTGGTCCTGGCTATGATCACGCAAGGCTTGGTGCGCTCGTCATCGGCCCTCACCCGGCGCAGCAATTCGGTCACCTTCGCGACGTCGTGGCCATCGACTTCATGGACTTCCCAGCCGAAGGCACGCCATTTGTCGCCAAGCGGCTCGATGTTCATCAGATCGTCGACGCGGCCGTCCAGCTGGTAACCGTTGCGGTCGATGATGGCGATGAGATTGCGCGCGCGATGCTGGGCGGCGTTGATCGCGGCCTCCCACACCTGTCCTTCCTGCATCTCGCCATCGCCCATCATGCAGAAGACCCGGTAGTCCTTCTCGCCGGTCCAGCGCTGCGCCAGCACCATGCCCAGCGCATTCGAGAGAGCATGGCCGATCGAGCCCGATGAGAAATCGACGCCGGGCACCTTCCTCATGTCGGGGTGATCGCCAAGCGGGCTGCCCAGGCGCGTGTACTGATCGAGCCATTCCTTCGGGAAGAAGCCTAGATCGGCATAAATCGGAAACAGGCCGACCGCGGCGTGTCCCTTGCCAATGGTGAAGCGATCGCGACCTGCCCATTTCGGGTCGCCGCGGCGAAGCCGCATGACGTCGAAGTAGAGCGCGGCGAATATCTCGGCGGCCGAGAACACCGACGTGTAATGCCCGGTCTTGGCGATCTCGATCAGCCGGATCGTCTCCAGCCGAACGAAGCGGGCGCGCTCCTTCAGCATCGCCACCACCTCCGGCGTCGGCTCGAAACTGTTGCCGCGCGCCGCGCCTTTTGAAGAACCGCTCATGTCATCCCTCGATCAAAGTTCATGGCTTTGCGGCGCGGCCGAAGCCGTGCCGCGACTGCGCGTCACGAGCGCAGATTTTCCCGGAACGTCCTGCCGGTGTAGTCCCGACGGTAGATGCCGCGACGCTGCAGTTCGGGCACCACCGACTTCACGAACTGGTAGAACGATCCGGGGGTGATGGACGGGCAGATAACGAAGCCGTCGCAGGCCTCGGCCTCGAACAACTCGTGGATGTGATCGGCGATCATCATCGGCGTGCCGACAAGCTGCGGCGACATCTGCGTGGTCCCGTACTGGTGGCCGGCGTCGCGCAGCGTCTTGCCCTTGCCGCCGCTCATGATGATATCGAAGACGCCGCGCGCGCCCTGCGTGATCTCCATCTCGCTCAGCGGCTGGTCCATCGGGAAGCCGGACAGGTCGATGCCGATATGGTTCGACATCTCGGAAAGGCCAAGCTCGGCATTGGCGAGGGAGTCGATGTACTCAGCCCGCTCGCGTGCGATCGATTCCGTTTCGCCGATGACGATGTCGGTCGCCGGCAGGATCGCGCAGTGCGAAGGATCGCGCCCGGTATTGGCAACGCGATCTTTCACATCGCGATAGAAGGCCTGCATGTCGGGCTTGTTGTTCTGGAGCGTGAAGACGATCTCGGCCCAGCGCGCGGCGAACTGGCGCCCGCGCTCCGAAGACCCCGCCTGCATCAGCACAGGGCTGCCCTGCGGAGAATGCGGCGTCATCAGCGGGCCGCGCGTCTTCACATATTTGCCGGCGTAGTTGGCGTACTGGACCTTCGAAGGATCGCCGAAAATACCTGCCTGCCGGTCGAGCACCAGCGCGTCCGGTCCCCAGCTGTTCCAGAGCGCCGTGCAGGCCTCGACGACCTCGTCGGCGTGGTCATAGCGCTGCGCCTTGTCCAGCAGCCGGTCCATGCCGTAATTCTGCGCCTCGCGATCGGTCGCGGAAGTCACGATGTTCCAGGCCGCCCTGCCGCCGCTGATATGGTCGAGTGAGGCAAAAGCGCGGGCGATGTGGAACGGGTGATAGAGCGAGGTCGACATCGTCGCCGACAGGCCGATGTGATTGGTCACCCGCGCCATCGCCGTCAGCATCTGCATCGGATCGAGCATGCACATATGCCCGCCATATTTGATGCAGGGGTCGAATACGCTGCCATAGGTGTCGTAGAGCGTCTGGACATCGACGAAGAAGAGACCGTCGAACTTTCCGTCCTCGAGGATGCGCGCGATATTCTCGTAGCGGGTCGGGTTCAGGAAGTCCATCCCGTCGCTTTCGTCATGACGCCAGCTTCCATTGTTGTGCCACGACGGCCCGATCGTGCAATAACCTACGAAGTGTAGCTGACGTCCCATTGAACTCACCCAAAATCCACCCGTGCCGGGCCTGAAGGAAGTGCCTGACGCACCGCGGCGGCCTGCTCGCTGCGAAAGAAACTTTTATGCGTGACAGCATCACGCCGCTTGCACAGCTGTTTCGTCGAAGCGCTACAAATCCGTAGGCCTACGTCTGCTTCTTGCACTCTGACGCCATGCCGTACACTGGCAAAAACCTTTGGATTGAATAACCTTTCGTTATGCTACGAAGAGCAAGGAGGCTTGCGCCGCGCCGTCAGGCGACGGAAGGCGAATATTGGCGCACGATGCCCTGGCTTATGAGCCTTTCGACCTCCTCGGGGGCATAGCCAA
The DNA here is from genome assembly GCF_024509055.1 of Mesorhizobium sp. Taxonomy (GTDB): domain Bacteria; phylum Pseudomonadota; class Alphaproteobacteria; order Rhizobiales; family Rhizobiaceae; genus Mesorhizobium. The sequence continues at coordinate 38,270 of NZ_JANINM010000022.1, forward strand.
GCACCTCCGAGAGCACGGCGGCCGTATCCTCGCCGAGCATGGGCGGGGCCTTGTATGCGGCGCCGCGCTGCGCGCCGAGCCCCTGTGCCGGCCTGACCAGCGAGACCGGTCCGAGATGCTGGCTGTGCAAAGTCTGCACCACGTCACGGGCCTTGACCGTAGGGCTTTCGAAGGCCTCCGGCACCGACTTGACCTCACCCGCCGGAACGCTGTGGCGCAGGCAGGCCTCCATCCAATGGTGCCTTGTATCGGAGCGGAACGCCTGGCTGAGCCTGGCGAGCAGGCTTTCGCGATTGAGCGCACGCGCCGCCGCCGTCTTGTAGAGAGGGTCGTTGGCAAGCTCGGGCATGCTGACGACCTTTTCGCACAGGGCGGTGAACTGCTTATCGTTGCCCACGGCCAGCGCGAAGCTGCCATCCGAGCACTCACAGATCTGGTAGGGCACGACCGTCGGATGGGCATTGCCATAACGGCGCGGAATGACACCCGCGTTCAGGTAGCCGCTGCCGACATTGATCAAGGTGTTCAGCGCGCATTCCAGCAGCGATACGTCGATATACTGCCCCTGGCCGGTTTCCCGGCGCTGATAGAGCGCGGCCAGCACCGACTGCACGGAAACCATGCCGGCGATGATGTCCGTCATCGCAACGCCAATGCGCTGCGGCTCGCCGTCGACGGGACCGGTGATCGACATCAGGCCACTCTCGGCCTGGACGACGAAATCGTATCCGGGCCGATCCCATTCGGGGCCGGTCTGCCCGTAGCCGGAGATCGAGCAGTAGATGATACCCGGGTTGAAGGCCTTCAGCGTCTCATAGTCGATCTTCAGCCGCTGAACCGTGCCGGCGCGGAAGTTCTCGATGACCACGTCGGCCTTGGCAGCCAGACGATGGATGATCTCATGTCCCTTGGGATGCTTGATGTCGACAGCGATGCTGGATTTGCCGCGATTTGCGCAAAGGTAGTAGGTGCTGACGCCCTTGTAGCTCGGCACCGACCACGCGCGCGTGTCGTCGCCGCCGTCGATGTTCTCGATCTTCCAGACCTCGGCGCCGAGATCCGCCAGGGACATGGTGGCCCAAGGACCGGCCAGCACACGGGAAAGGTCCAGCACCTTGATGCCTGCCAGCGGCAAGCCCGCTGAGGCTTCGCCCGCAGGCCTAACGGATTCCGACATAGGTTCTTGCTTCCTTGCTCTAGCTTGTACTCAGGCCGTCAATCCGACGCCCGTCGGGCCTGGGAAATGGCATGCCGCATAGTGGCCGGGTTCGACCTCCACGAGCGGAGTCGTCGCTTCGGCGCATTTGTCCTGCGCCTTGAAACACCGGGTCCGGAACGGACAGCCCGATGGCGGGTTGATGGGGCTTGGCACATCCCCCTTCAACAGTATCTGCTTGCGTCCGCGTTCGAGATCCGGGTCGGCGACCGGCACCGCCGACATCAGCGCCTGCGAATAGGGATGCAGCGGCCGCTCATAGAGCTTTTCCGCCGGCGCCACCTCGACAAAGCGGCCGAGATACATCACCGCGACCTTGTGCGAGATGTGGCGCACGACGGACAGGTCATGCGCGATGAAGACGTAAGCGGTCCGCATCCTTTCCTGTATTTCCTGGAGCAGATTGAGCACGCCGGCCTGCACCGACACGTCGAGCGCCGAGACCGGTTCGTCCAGGACGAGCACTTCCGGCTTCAATGCCAAAGCGCGGGCAATGACCACGCGTTGACGCTGGCCGCCCGACAATTGATGCGGATAGCGCCGGCCATGCGCGGCGCTGAGGCTGACGAGATCGAGCATCTCCAGCACGCGCTCGCGCCTTTGCGCGCTGCTCATCGTGGTTATGCGCAACGGCTCGGCGATGCTGTCCTCGACGCGCATACGCGGATGCAGCGAGCCATACGGATCCTGGAAGACCAGTTGAAGGTGTCGGCGCATGTCGCGCATCTGCTGGGGGCCGAGCGAGACGACATCTACGCCGTTCACGCTCACGCTACCGGATGTCGGCTCGATCAAACGCAGCAGGCATCGGCCAAGGGTCGACTTGCCGCAACCGGATTCCCCAACCAGCCCCAGCGTCTCGCCAGGCTTCAGGTCGAAGGAGATGTCCGTGACGGCCTTCAACTGGGCGACTTCCCGGCGGACAAGGGTGCCGCCCATGATCGGAAAAGTCTTCGACAAATTGCGAACCGATAGGGCGACGCCCTCGCCGGACACGGCCTGCTTGTTGATCAATGTATCAGCCATTGCTGTGCTCTTTCGCAAGCGCCGCACGGTCGGCGCCGCCCCATGACGGCAGGCTCTCGGCGAAGTGACAGGCCGCCCGGTGGCGGCCGAGCTCGACGACCGGAGGGGCGGCCTTGCGACAGATGTCCTGGGCGAAGCTGCAACGCGGATGGAAGGCGCAGCCCTCCGGCAGCGCGCCAAGCATCGGCGGCGCGCCGGGGATCGAATAGAGTTTCTCCTTCGAGGCCGTCAGCTTCGGGATCGAGTCGATCAGGCCCCGCGTATAAGGATGGCGGGGATTGGCGAAGAGCTCGCGCACTTCGGCCTCCTCGACCACCAGCCCCGCATAGATGACCGCGACCCGATCCGCATGCCCGGCGACGACGCCGAGGTCATGCGTGATCAGGATGAGCGCCAGCCCGAGCTTTTCCTTGAGCTCGCGCAACATGCGCATGATCTGGGCCTGCACGGTGACGTCGAGCGCCGTCGTCGGCTCGTCCGCTACCAGCAGTTCGGGATTGTTGGCGACCGCCATGGCGATCATGACGCGCTGGCGCATGCCGCCGGAAAACTCGTGCGGATACTGGTTGATCCGGCGATCCGGTTGCGGAATGGCGACAAGCTGCAGGAGCTCGAGCACCCGCTCGGTCGCCTTCGCCTTGCCCATGCCCCTGTTGTGGAGGAGAAGCGCCTCACGGATCTGGTCGCCAACCGTCATCACCGGATTGAGCGATGACAGCGGATCCTGGAAGATCATGCTGATCTCGGCGCCTCGCAGCGCGCGCATGTCCCGACGCGGACGGCCCACGAGCTCCTGGCCCTTGAACACGACGGAACCTGTGACGATCGCGTTGCGTGCCTGCAACCCGAGCGACGCAAGCATGCCGAGGGATTTGCCCGACCCGGACTCGCCGACAATGCCCAGGACCTCGCCCTTGGAGAGTTCGATGTCGAGGCCGCGCACCGCCGGCAACACGCGGTCCCGCGACGCGAAGCCGACTTTGAGGTCGCGAATGCGCAGCAACGGTTCACCGGCGGCCTTTTGGCTGGTAACTTCGGCCGCGCTCATTTGGACGACCTCGGGTCAAAGTAATCGCGCAGGCCGTCACCTATGAAGTTGAAGCCGAGGACGACGGTCAGGATGGCCATGCCCGGCCCGAACGCGATCCACCAGCTGTAGAAGAACGTCGCGCCGTCGGAGATCATCGCGCCCCATTCGGGCGTCGGCGGCGTGGCGCCGAGGCCGATGAAGGAAAGCGACGCGGCGAGCAGGATCACCTGGCCGAGATCCATCGTCGCACTGACGAGAATGGGCGTCCAGCACAGCGGCAGGATGTGCTTGGTGAGAATACGGAAATGGCCGGCGCCGGCTGCGACCGCGGCCTCGACATGCTCGCGCTCACGCACTTCGAGCACCTGGGCGCGCATCAGGCGGGCATAGACCGGCCACCAGACGACCACCATGGCGATCGCTGCGTTGCCCAGGCCCGGCCCGAGGGAAGCCGCGACGGCCATTGCCAGCAGGATCGGAGGAAAGGAAAGGGTGATGTCGACCAGCCGCATGATGGCGGCACCGATGAAACCGCCCTTGTAGCCGGAAATGGCGCCCGCGGCCGATCCGATCACCACGGCGCTGACCACGACCAGAAGCGCTATCGGCAGCGAATGCTGCGCGCCATGGATGGTGCGCGAAAGCACGTCACGACCAAGCGCGTCCGTCCCCAGCAGGTAGGTCGAGTTCGGCGCCTGCAACCGCCGGCCCGCGAGTGTGAGTGGGTCATAAGGCGCAAGCCATGTCGGAAACAGGGTGGCGACGAGCCAGAAGAGCACGACGACGCCACCGACCACGAAAGCGGGCGAGGCCCATTCAGGAAGGCGAAAGCGTGCCGATGGCGAGGCTTGAACCGAAGACATCTGCATCACCCTCAGTTCAGGCGCACGCGCGGATTGGCCAGCACATAGGCGATATCCGTGAGCAGATTGGTGATGAGGAACATCACGCCGCCGACGATCGTGACGCCGATGATCGCCGGGAAATCCAGCGAACGCGCCGCGGTCACGGCGTAGCTTCCCATTCCTGGCCAGGCGAAGACCGCCTCGGTGAGCACCGCGCCGGTGATGAGATAGGCGAACGAATAGCTGATCACCGTCAGCACCGGGACCAAGATGTTGCGGAAGGCGTGGCGCAGCACGACACGCAACTCACCGGCCCCCTTGGCCCTGGCGGTGAGGATGAACTCGCGCTCCATCACCTCCAGCATGTTGGCGCGGACAAGGCGCGAAATCGTCCCTGCCACCGTCCAGCCGAGGACGAGCGACGGCAGCACGAGGTGAGCGAGCGCGTCCTTGAAGGCGGCGAAGTTTCCGGCGAGCAGGGTATCGATGGTCATGAAACCGGTCACGACCGGTGGCGGCGACATCCTGGGGTCGATGCGGCCCGGCCCGGGCAATATCTGAAATTTGACCGACAGGAGGAAGAGAAGCGCAAGGCCCAGCCAGAAGATCGGGACGGAGGAGCCGAAAAGGGAGAATATGCGCGCGCCTTGATCGATGGCGGTGTCGCGGTAATAGGCCGCGAGAAGACCGAACACGATGCCTATGACGCTGCCGATGATCATTGCCGCAATCACCAGCTCGAAGGTCGCCGGCAGCCGCGCAACGAGATCGGCCGAGACCGGGCGGCGCGTGACGAAGGACGTCCCCATGTCGCCCTTCAGAAGGTTGCCTACATAGATCAGGTAACGCTCCGGCAAGGGACGATCGAGTCCCCAGCGCTGCCGGGCAGCCGCGACGATCTCGGGATTGTTCATCTGCTGCTCGCTGACGACGGCCGTGAGCGGATCGCCCTTGGTTACCGCCGAAAGCAGGAACGCCATGGTGACGATGCCCAGCAATATGAAGGGCATCGCGATGCTGCGCCTCAGAATGTAGTTCAGCATCGGCCGTCTCTTGGCATTGCGCTCCGCACCTACCCCTGGAGTGAAAGTGCGGCGATATTGACAAGGCTGAAAACACCAGTCAATAGAAATGAAATTAAGTTCCAAATTTCGTACACAGCCTTTCGGGCGCTCTCCGCTCCTGACATAGTGGGGTTCCCGACGGCCCCGAACGGGCCGGCAAAGGTCCCACCAAGCTGTTGGGAGGCAGCATGAGAAAACGAAACAAACCCATCGTAGCGCCGTCGGACGAAGAGCTGGGCCAGCATGCCTCCGCCCTGGTGCGCGGGTTGCAGATCTTGCGCGCCTTCACGCCAGCGGACGTCACGCTCGGCAACCAGGAACTGATCGAGCGGACGGGCCTGCCCAAGGCCACCATATCGCGCCTGACCTACACGCTGGTCGGCCTCGGCTACCTGATCTACGACCCACTGCTCGGTCGGTACAGCATCGGCCCCGCCACCGTTTCGCTCGGCTATTCGGGCCTGAGCAGCAGCGCGGTGATCTACATGGCCAAGCCGCTCATGCAGGCGCTTGCATTCGAGACCGGCGTCGCGGTGGCCATGGGCATGCGAGATGGGCTGGAAATGGTCTATGTCGCCAATTGCCGGCCGGAAACGCCTGTGACGCTCCGGCTGAATGTCGGCTCGCGCCTGCCGATATGGCAGACATCGATGGGGCTCGCCTATCTGGCGGCCATGGAGGAATCGCTGCGCGAGCGGGTTATCCGCCAGCTGGTCGAGACCAATCCCAACGCAAAGGACAAGATCCTGCACGCCATCGACAGCGGGCTTGAAAGCTACACCAAGCATGGCTTCGTCGGCTCGTTCGGGGATTGGTACAGCTACATCAACGCCGTCGGCGTGCCTTTCAGACCCACCGACGGGTCGCAACTGGTGGCCATCACCTGCGGCGGTATCAAGGACCTCGCGCCGGTGGAGGCCTGCCTCTCCGTTTACGTCCCCAAGCTCAAATCGCTGCTCGCGGAACTTCAGAGCCGTCTGATCGGCGCCGTTCCGCCGCCAATGGGCGAACCAACCGCGGCGACGCGGTCCGGCAACGAAGGATAATTTCATGGCGACTGCCGTTGTCTTCCCGAAAGTCAGCCTCGAGACCGACGCCGGAACGATTTCGCGTTGGCTCAAGGAGGACGGGGCGGCGGTCAGCCAAGGCGAAGCCCTGTTCGAGATCGACAACGACAAGGCGGCGGTCGAGGTGGAGGCGCCGGCATCGGGCGTTATCTCTTATGTGCGCGGCGCGGGCGAAGAAGTGCAGGTCGGCGATGTCGTCGCCCATATCCTGCAAGCCAACGAGCAAGTGCCGGCGACCGCCGGCAAGCCGGCTGCAAAAGCGGCGCCGGTGGCAAATCATGCTAACGGCAAGGCCGAAGCGGTACAGCGCAACCCATCTTCCGATCGCATCGTCGCAACGCCGCTGGCGAGGCGCATTGCGGAGCAGCAGCAGATTGACCTACGGGGCATTCGCGGCTCCGGGCCTAGAGGGCGCATCCAGAAGCGCGACGTCATCGATCTGCCGGTCGCGGCACCAAGACCGCTCGCACCAGTGGGCGACTCGTCGCTCAACGCGGTTTGGCTGCAGAAGGACGGCCCCGGCACGCTTGTCGCCCTGCATGGCTTTGCCTCCGACCATAACGCCTGGCGCGGCCTGCTCGCCGCCGGCCGGCCGAGAGCGCGGATGCTGGCCGTCGACCTGCCAGGACATGGACGATCGTTGAAGACAATCCCGAAAGACCTCGACACGATCTGCGCTATGGTCGAGCAGCGTTTGGCCGCCGAAAGTATAGACGAAGCCACCTTCGTCGCCCATTCCTTTGGCGCCGCCGTGGCAGCAAGGCTTGCCAACCGCGGCCTGGTCCGGATCAATTCGCTGTTGCTGATATCGCCGGCAGGGCTAGGCCCGGAAATCCGCCATCAGTTCATCAAGGGCTTCGTCGCCGCCAAGCAGCCGGCCAGCATCCTGCCCTGGCTGCACGAATTGGTGTTCGATCACAGCCTCATCTCCGAGGCATTCGTCCGCAGCGTGGTCGAGCAACGCAAGGACGAAGCCATGTCCAACGCCCTGGCCAGCCTGGCGGAACGCTATTTCTGCGACGGCACGCAGACCTTTTCGATCCGCCCAGACCTCGAGCGGCTTCGCATTCCGGTCCGCATCGCCTTCGGCATGCAAGACCGCATTATTCCGTTCGCCCATTGTCATTCGCTGCCAGGGCGGGTCGGCCTTCACGCTTTCCAGCAATGCGGTCACATGCCTTATCTGGAGCAGCCGGAACTCACGCTCTCCATCGTCAACGAGATGTTGGCGCTCGGACGCGCCGATCACTGAGCTGCCTCCCTCGCGGCGGCGCACGGCGATCGCAGACCCGGTTCCCATGGACCGGCGGACATAGCGCGCCGCAGAGCGCTGAAACGATAATTGTGAGACACCCGATGGCCCTTGAAGCAGACCTCTTCGAACAGCTTCGCGACACGGTGCGGCGCTTTGTGAGAGAACGCCTTGTTCCGCGGGAGGCCGACGTCGCCCGCATGGACAGGATGCCCGCCGAGATCAAGCAGGAGATGCGCGAGCTCGGGCTGTTCGGGCTGTCGATACCACAGGAATATGGCGGCCTCGGCCTCGACATGGAGGAAGAGGTTCACATCACCTTCGAGCTTGGACGCACATCTCCCGCGTTCCGGTCGGTGTTCGGCACCAATAACGGCATCGGCTCGCAGGGCCTGGTGATGGACGGCACCGACATCCAGAAGTCATCGTACCTGCCGAGACTGGCGACGGGAGAATTGATCAGCTCGTTTGCGCTTACCGAGCCGGAGGCGGGCTCCGACGCGGGCTCGTTGCGCACGACCGCTCGCCGGGATGGCGAGGAATATGTGCTCAGCGGCACCAAGCGCTTCATCACCAATGCGCCCTATGCGGATCTATTCACCGTCTTCGCCAGGACCGAGACCGCTCAAAAACCCGGTGGCGCGGTGACGGCCTTCCTGGTCGAGCGGGGAGCGCCCGGACTGTCGCTCGGCAAGATCGACAAGAAGATGGGACAGGCCGGCTCCCACACCTGCGACGTCATTTTCGAGGACTGCCGCGTGCCCGCCGCAGCCGTCCTGGGCGGCGAGGTGGGCCAGGGCTTCCGGACCGCGATGAAGGTTCTGGACCGGGGACGGCTGCATATCTCAGCCTTCTGCGTGGGTATGGCCGAACGACTGATCGAGGACAGCCTGGCCTATGCCATGCAGCGCAAGCAGTTCGGGCAGCCGATCGCCGAATTCCAGCTGATCCAGGCGATGCTCGCGGACAGCAAGGCGGAGGCCTACGCCGCCCGCTGCATGGTGCTCGAAACCGCGCGGTCGAAGGATCGCGGCGAAAACGTCTCCACCGAGGCCGCCTGCTGCAAGATGTTTGCCAGCGAAATGGTCGGCCGCGTCGCGGACCGGGCAGTGCAGATTCACGGCGGCGCCGGTTACATGGAGGAATACGGTATCGAACGCGCCTATCGCGATGTGCGCCTGTTCCGCATCTATGAGGGAACGACGCAGATCCAGCAGATCCTGATCGCCAGGAACATGATCAAGGAAGCCGCGGCCGCGGCTTAGCCGATCTTCAAAAATGCGCGGCGGTCAAAGCTCGATCCATCGCCGCACTGGCTCCAAAGAATAAAGCCCCTGCACCTAATCCGCGCGTTGATAATCGAATTTTTTTCATTATCATCGCTGACATTTCACAACCAAACGACGAGATTGCCGTGAACGCGCATTCCGAAATCAACGCGACCGACCTCGCTTACCACCTGCATTCCCAGACCAATCCGCAGGCCCTTTCGCGGGAGGGCGCCTATATTGTCGTCAAGGGCGACGGCGCGCATGTCATCGACGAAAACGGCAAGCGCTATATCGACGCGATGGCGGGCCTCTGGTGCGCGTCGCTGGGGTTCAACAACGAGCGCCTAGGGCGGGCAGCGGCCAAGCAATATGAAGAGCTCGGCTACTATCACAGCTTCTATGGACGGACGAATCCGAAGGCAGCCGCGCTGAGCAAGAAGCTGGTCGAACTGACCGGCATGTCGGGCGGCAAGACCTTCTTCGTCACCTCGGGCTCCGAGGCCAACGAAACCATGGTTAAGCTCGCCTGGCTCTACCACGCCTCGCGCGGCAAGCCGACCAAGCGAAAGGTGATCGCGCGCGACCGCGCTTTCCACGGATCGACCATCGTGGCGGGATCGATGTGCGGACTGGAGATGATGCACCGGGAGTTCGGGCTGCCGCTGCCTGGCTTCATCCACACCCTTTGCCCCAACAGCTATCGCGTCCAGCTGCCGGGCGAGAGCGAGGCGGAGTTCGTCGCCCGCCTGGCTAGCGAATTCGAACGCATGATCCTCCGTGAGGGGCCTGACACGATCGCGGCCTTCATCGCCGAGCCGGTGATTGCCGGCGGCGGCATCATTCCGCCGCCCAAGGGCTATTTCGAAGCCGTCCAGAATATCCTGACGAAATACGATATCCTGTGCCTCGACGACGAGGTGGTCTGCGGTTTTGGCCGCACCGGCAACTGGTTCGGGCGTGACACGGTGCAGATGGCGCCGGACATGATGTCGCTCGCCAAGGGCATCACCTCGTCCTACTTCCCGCTTGCCGCCGTGGTGGTTTCGCCGAAGATCCTCGACGCGGTCGAGCGCTACAATGAAGGGGGCACCTCTTTCGGCCACGGCTTCACCAACGCGGCGCACCCGGTCGGCGCGGCGGTCGCGGCCGAGACCATCGCCATCTATGAGGAGCTCGATATCGTCTCCCATGTCCGCAAGATCGGCGCGCGCCTGCACCAGGTGCTGACGGACGTGACGAAGGACTCGCCCATTGTCGGCAACCTTCGCGGCGTCGGACTGATGTATGGAGTGGAACTCGTCGAGGACCCGTCGACCGGCTCGCCTTTCGCGCCAGCGCGCCAGGTCGGCGCCCGCCTTGCCGCGAGCGCTTATGAGAACGGCCTTGTCGTTCGCGCCATGCGCGACACGGTCGGCTTTTGCCCGCCCCTCATTATCGACGAGGGCGACGTCGAGGAGATCGGCTCCAAGATGAAGAAAGCGCTGCAGGAAACCGAGAAGGCCATCCAGGCAAAATCGATCTGACAAACAGGGAGCGAGGTGCGCCGACAGCTCCCGAACTCCGGCCGCCGAGTGGCGGCCGGCAAACAACAGACAAGCAGGCGCAGCCGATGCCAGCCCGGCAATCTCCCTTCACCAACGTCTATATCTGCGCCTTCGCGGCCTACGCGTGTTTCTCGATCTCCGACGCTTTCACCAAGGCCCTGCATGGGCCTTTGAGCGTTTTCGAGATAGGCTTCTTCGAGAATGCCTTCGCTTCGGTGGTCCTCCTAGCCATACGCCATGAGAACGAGCGCTGGGTCGAGTTCTGGAAAATGAGCCGCCCCTGGCCCATCCATTTGCGCGCGCTATGCGGCGTGCTGTCCAGCCTTTGCGCCATCTACGCCTTCACGACAATACCGCTGGTCGACGCCTATTCGCTCATCTTCCTGGCGCCGTTCTTCGTGACCGTCATGTCGGTCCTAATCCTGAAGGAACAGGTTGGGCTGTGGCGCTGGTTCGCGGTGCTGCTCGGCTTTGGCGGCGTCCTGCTGGCGGTCAAGCCCGTGTTCCAAGTGTTCCAGCTCGGACATTTCAGTGCGGTTGTAGCCGGGCTCTCAACCGGCACGTCGATCATCATCATGCGAAGCCTGGGCTCTTCCGCCAAGAAGACGAGCATTCTTGGAACGCTGTTCCTCTACCTCGTCTCCATCAACGGCCTTGGCATGGCGGTCCACGGCTTCACAAAGCCCGCCTTGCACGATCTGGTGCTGATGGCGCTGTCAGGCCTCTGCGTCGGTCTTGGCCAATGGGCTTTCGTCAGCGCCGCGCGCTATGGAAGCGCAACCCAGATCGCGCCGGTCGCCTACTCGCAGCTTGGTTGGGCCATGCTGTTCGGCATCATCGTCTTTCGCGAATACCCTGATCTGCCGGCGGTTATCGGCGTAGGCATCATCGCCAGCGCCGGGCTGCTGACGGTCCTTCGCGAGCGCATCCGCCGGATCAAACCGGCAAATCCGCCCGGCATCCGCTAAGGCTTACGTCCTCATCTTCTCGAGCGCGGCGGAAAAGACATCGTCCGTGCCGATCTTTCCAGGCTTGAGGAACAGCGAAATGCGACGGTCGTCATGCGAGACGCAGGAGCCGGCGCCGAGTTCGTCGAAGGGAAGCACCTGCATGCTGCGGATGCCGAGCGCCTGGACGATGGCGCCGGAGGATTCACCTCCCGATACGACGAACTTGCGAACGCCCCTCTCCGCAAGCCCCTTGGCAATGCCGGCCAACACCCCTTCGGCCTTCTTCGCTGCCCCCATCACGCCGAACATCGACTGCGCCCGCGTGACGGCGGCCGGATCGCCGGCGACCGAAAATCCGATTGCCCGCCCGGCATTGAGCTGCGTCTGCGCCCAGTCCAGGGAGCCTTCCGTCAGGACATCGCCCTCTGCCCCGCAGATATCGATGTCAAGAACCGGGTTCGACAGCGCGAAATGGTCGCGCTGCCTCAGCGTAACTTCGCTGCAGCTTCCCACCAGAACGGCTTCTCCACCCTGCCCGCGAACCGGCCGAGGCCGGTCTTGTGCAGCGTGCCTCGCATCTTCGTTCCTCCATTGCGACGCCAGTTCGATTGCCAAGGCGTCGGCGCCTGTTGTGACGCGGTCGCGGCGGAAGATGGCCGCGCCGAGCGCCACATCGTCATTGTCGACGCAGTCCATGAGGAAATAGCGCACGCCCTTGTCCTGCTGTTCACGCACATAATCGTGAGCGAATGCCGAGCCGCGATGCAGGACACGATGCGGCAGCAAGCCAACCTTCTCCGCGGTCTGGCGTTGCAGCACGCGGGCCATGTCGGGGTCGTTCATCGGCGTGATCGGGTCGAAGCGCTTGATCGATTCCGAGATGATGCGATCCTTGTAGAACATGTAGCCTTCATGCACGTAGGTGCGAAGGTCCGGATAGCCGGGACTGAAAATCAGTCGCGGCTGCCGATATTTGCCGATCAGGAAGTCGGCGCAGGGCCCGATATTGCCTTCATCGGTGGAATCGAAAGTGGAGCAGTATTTGTAGAAGATATGCTCGGCGGCGATGGCATCGAGCGCTGTGGTCAGGCGATCCAGCGTGGCGACCGCTTCGGCGGCCGGCATGAAGCGCAGGCGGGTGGCGACAACCAGAACCTCCTGGTCACTGACGGCCGGCAAGATATCCGGATCGCAAACGTAAAGAGCCGGGATGCCTAGCTTTTCGAGGTTGCTGGCAACGAACAGGCCGCCGGTGAAATCGTCGGCAATGACGGCGAACCTGACACTCATGCGAACGATGCACCTCCCCAAGCCCCGTCAATGACTACCCCGCGCTGCCCGGATGCTCCGGCTCAGGCGCAAAGGACCAACTCGGGTTGGTCCCGTCGGCTCATAGGCCGCGATGCCGTCACTCCACCTGCAGATGGGTGACGAACTTGGTGTTCAGGTAAGGCTCCAGCGCATCGGCGCCGCCCTCGGTGCCATAGCCGGAATCGTTGATCCCACCGAAGGGAACCTCCGGCAGCGCCAGGCCGAGATGGTTGATCGAGAGCATGCCCGAGCGAACGCGGCTGCTCATCCTTGCGGCGTTATCGGCCGAGCGCGTGAAGGCATAAGCCGCCAAGCCGTAGTTGAGCCGGTTGGCTTCCTCGATCGCCTCGTCGATGCCATCGACGGGAACCATCAGGGCGACAGGGCCGAACGGCTCTTCATTCATGATGCGCGCGGTCTTCGGCACCCGCGAAAGAACCGTCGGCTCGAAGAAGTAGCCGGCATTGCCCATGCGCTTGCCGCCGGTCATCACCTCGGCGCCGGCCTGCACCGCCTCTTGCACGAGGGCGCCAACGGCCTCGACGCGCCGCTCGCTGACCAGCGGGCCCATCGTCGTGCCATCGGCGAGACCGTCGCCGACCCTGATCGCCTTGGCCGTCGAGGTGAAGACTTCGACGAATTCATCAAAGACGCCCTGGTCGACAAGGAAGCGCGTCGGCGACACGCAAACCTGGCCGGCATTGCGGAACTTGGAACCTGCCATCACCTTGGCGGCGCGCTGGATATCGGCATCCGGCAGGACGATGACCGGGGAATGGCCGCCAAGCTCCATGGTCGAGCGCTTCATGTGCTGCCCCGCCAGCGAAGCCAACTGCTTGCCGACGGCGGTGGAGCCGGTGAACGAGATCTTCTTAATGACCGGATGCGGGATGAGGTAAGAGGAAATGTCGGCCGGCACGCCATAGACGAGATTGACGACACCCGCTGGCACGCCGGCGTCGACGAACGCCCTGACGAGCTCGGCCGGTGAAGCCGGCGTTTCCTCCGGTCCCTTGATGATGATGGAACATCCGGTGGCGAGCGCCGCCGACAGCTTCCTCACGACCTGGTTGAGTGGGAAATTCCATGGCGTGAAGGCCGCGACGACACCGACCGGTTCCTTGACCTCGATCTGGCTGACGCCGCCGGCGCGTGCTGGAATGACCCGGCCGTAGGCGCGGCGTCCTTCCTCGGCGAACCAGTCAATCAGGTCGGCGGCGGCGAGCGTTTCCATCTTGGCCTCGGCCAGCGGCTTGCCCTGCTCTGCGGTCATGACGCGCGCGATCTTCTCGGCGCGTTCGCGCACAAGAACGGCAGCCGCGCGCATCAGCTTGTAGCGCTCGAACGCGGACGTCCTGCTCCAGAGCTGGAAGCCCTTTTCCGCAGCGGCAAGCGCCTCGTCGAGATCCGCGATCTCGGCGTGGGCGAGCCTGCCCAGAAGCGTCTCGTTGGCAGGGTTGATGATCGGCAGGGTCTTGCCCGACGCGGCCGGCTTCCACTCGCCGTCGATATGCAGCAGCACATGTTCGGGGTATGACATTTCCACCAATCTCCTTGTATTTCGATGCGCCTTGCGCGGCTATCGACCGCCCGCCGCCCACCAGGGTCGGCCAGACTCCGCCAGTGCCGCGCAGCCAGTGAGCCGGCCCTCTCGACCGGCGTCCGAATTGCAGGCTTCTGATAGGATATATCGCCCCCGTTTGCTACGGCGCCGGGTGACTTTAGCCGATTTTTTTCGCATTTGTGCGTGCTGCCGGAACGCCGCGCGCAAGCCGTCTGTACGTTCCTCATGATAGGGCCGTGACAGCCGGCGCATGCACCGGTCAGGTCACGTCTCCACCTCAACTTCACCGCCGAACACCCTTGAGACGCAGGGCATCATGGCGGTTCCTTCGGCTCGCTCCGCGGCATCCAGAACATGATCGTTGTGGACGATCCTACCGCTGCAGCGACGCACCTTCAGGCGGCATTTGCCACAGGCGCCGACCCGGCACATGGAATCGATCTCGACGCCCGCATCCTCCAGCGCATCGAGCATCGACTGGTCGGACGAAACCGCGATGACGCGCGTTTCCTTTCCCGGCAGCACGACCGAGAATGGGATACCTCCAACCGTCGTCGCCTTAAACAGTTCGAAGTGCAGGCATGACGGCGGCCAGCCCAAGGCCTCGGCTGTTTCGATCACCGCATCCATCATCTTCGGCGACCCGCAGACATAGACATGGGTGCCGATCCATTGGCCGCGCAGCAGGGCGGAAATATCGAGTCGGGTGCCTGCCGTGCTGTCGTGAATGCGCACTCTTGAGCCGTAGAGGGCCCGAAGCTGCGCGACGAAGGGCGCGGCCCCGGCTGAGCGGACTGCGTAATGCAGTTCGAAGGCAGTTCCCTCACGGTCCAGTTCGGATGCCATGCTCAGAAACGGCGTAATGCCTATGCCGCCGGCAATCAGTAGATGGCGTCTTGCCATCCGATCGATCGGAAAGAAGTTCAACGGCCAGCGCACGGTCAGTTCGTCACCGACGCGGAGATGTTCGTGCAGGAATTTCGATCCGCCCCGGCCGTCAGGCTGATGAAGAACAGAGATCGTGTAGCGGCGCCGATCATCAGGATCGCCGGTCAGCGAGTAGGCGTTGCGCCGAACCCGTCCGCCAATGTCGAGCAGCAGGACCAGATGCGACCCGGGCGAGAAGGCCGGCAGATCGTGTCCCTGCGGATGCTCGAAAGCAAAGCTCTTCACGCCGTCGGCGACAGTTTCGATGCCGGCTAGCCTCAGCCTCAGAAACGCCTTGGCATCCATCACAAAAGCTCTTGCCGCAAGGCTGGAATGTTGGGATCCGAAGGATGGAGAACGACGGCCTGGTAGGCGCCGATGCGGCGTGAGTAATGGTCGCGCACGATCAAGGTCACGTGACAGCGAGCGCAATCGAAGGCGCGGTAAGCGATGTCGTCACTCACCGTCTTGCAATGCACGCACTGGGCGCGACGCGCGCCGGAGCCAGCGAGTTCCGCAAGCATCGTGTCGGCGGCAAGGCCGCGATCGCTCGCCAACCGGCGAACAAGGGAGAGGAAGGACTCGGAGCCGGCGACATAAAGCCGGCTCGCCGCCGGGGCGGTATCCATGCAAGCCGAAAGCGCGGAAGAAAAACCCGGTCCCTCGGCATGCACTTCAAGGCTTGCGGTCGATGCCCGCAACGGGGAGCCAATCCGATGTTCGCGCCCCAGAACATAAACACGTATCGACTCGTCACCTGTCGCGCATGCGGTAGCCAGGAGGCGCTCGATCGCGACCAGGCCAGCTTCGTCCGAGACCACGATATGCCGCTGCGCGGGCCCCCAGGCCAGTTGGCCATAGGCAGGCTTCGACGAACTCTCGATACCGATGGTCAAGGGCGAGGCTCCAGCCGATCGGTGTCGGGGCCGGCACCCGGCGAAAGCGGGCGCCCATCGTCGAAGCGCGCGAGCCAGTCGACGCATTCCTGCCGGAAGTGGATGTTCGCGAACCGCGCAAGCCCGGGATCGAGATCGCGCAAAACCCGGTGCAGGCGCGCCGCCCATTTCGGCACCCGCGCCACATCGCGCAGCGACAGGAGATAGTTGCGCAGGGCGAAGATGATCGCATTGCTGCGCGGTAGGCGGTAGAGTTGCTGGAACTCGCTGCGCACGAAGATATCGTCGGGCACAGACTTGGCTGTTACGCCGTCAATGTCGTGCTGCCAGACGATCTTGTTCTCGAGCGATTTGTCGAGGCGCGGCCGGGCGGAGTGCACCCAGGTGACGCGCCGTTGAGGCGCCTCCGCCGCGAGCATCATGGTCATGCGCAGGGCCTGGTCGATGACCCGGCTTTCGGCCGCCGCTCCAACCAATGTCCCATGCCAGTCGTGCCAGTTCATTCCCAGGATGAAGTCGAACGACCAGCCATATGAAGCTGTCACCATGCCGCCGTCCAGCCACAGCGTGCCCTGGCGCTGATCCATGAGCACGAAGTCGCCCTGGGCCTGGCGGGTGATGTATTCGAATGCCTCGCAGTGAAGCGTCTCGGCCCTGCCGAAGACGAAGTCCCGCGTTTCCCCGAGCAGACGGTTTTCCCACCGGCAGTTCCGGCCCTCGCACCGGTAGGAGAAGCTCTCGGGAAAATCCTGCGCCAGCGCGCGCATGATATAGTCCGTCGCCTCCCATTGCGCCTGCTGCATGTGCGGAAGCATGGCGTAGCGCGAACGATCGTGATCGAGGACTAAGGCGCGCTCGGCGACCTCTTCCAGATAGTGCTCGTCGATATCGAAGAGCGACCGGTAGGCGGCGGTCGGTCCGTTACGCTCCTGGGGCTCGATCCCCACACCCCTCATCTCGAAGCGGTCGGAGTTGAACGGGAAAGGAAAGCGCAGAATGGCCGCGTCCGAATTGCGGAACGTCATGGCGCCGCGAAAGACGTTAGGCGGCAAGTCTGCGGGCTGCGGCGCGATAGCCAAATTCATCTCTCCCCGCATGACCTCGACGGCGCAGGTTGCTTTCGGGCGGAAGGGTTGGGTTCCCGGCGTGAGCCGTCGTTCGAATGCCGCATCCTGGCACTGAGTGGGGCGGAGGGGTCAATCGGCTGAAAGGATGATTTTCCTCAAGCCCGTCTGCCGACTGTGGCGAAGATGTTGATTTGACTTACGATCGAGCGCACCTTTTCGCGCCGGAAACCGGATGCAGTCGAGACGCAAGATGACCGCGACCCAATTTGCCTCGGGCAGCGAGGAGGCCAGGCCAATCGTCGAACTGCTCCGGTTCGCGATGGAAGCGACGCGCATACCTTCGTCCATCTTCTACTGGATCGATGAGAACTTGCGCATGCAGATCGTGGCGAGCGAAGCCGTCGACCCCGACCGGCTCAACATCTACCAGTCGACCTACTACGAACACGACCCTTGCAGTCCGGCGCGGATGATCAGCCAGCAGGTGCGCACCAAGACCTTGAAGCGCGCCTGCACCGAAAACCAGGCTATCGAACTGTACCGCCCGTACATGGCCCTGAGCGGCATTACGGACGCTTTGGAAATGGTCTTCTGGCAGGACGGTCGCGCGGTGGCCGGGCTAGGCCTTGTGGCCAGGGATGATCAGGATTGCGTTTCACTCGAAACCTGCAGGCTGGCCGAGAGCATGCAGCGCTATGTCGAAGCGAGCCTTGCGCTGCATCCCCGGGTGATGCGCGAGCGGGCAAGAACCAAGCTCGCGAAAGACTTCCTGTTGTCGAGGCGGGAATTCGAGGTCGCCGACCTTGTCGGAAAGGGTCTGACGAACCTGGAGATAGGCGAGGAGTTGGCGATTTCCCTGCCCACTGTGAAGACCCATTTGCAGAACCTGTTCGCCAAGCTCGATGTCGGCAACCGCACCTCACTCATCGCCGAGATGCGCAAAGCCGAAGCGTCACGATAACCGCCGCGATCGATAGTCGCCGGCTATCGGCGAGATCGTCCGCACGTCACGCCTGGCCGAAGCGTCCGTTCGCTCAAGGCTGTGCTTGCACTTGCAACGCTCCGTAGTTTTGCAATATGATATATCAAAATAACCTCCGGATCAGACGACATGACAGTTTCGGCATCAAAGAAGGCCGCCCATCCGCCGCTCAATCCGCTGGACAAAGGCGTGCCGGGAACCATCTCCGAGGTCGCGATCGAAGCGGTGGGCGATCGAGGGTGGAACCTTTTGCGGGAAGACATTCCCCTGCCGGCGGCCGTCATCAAGTGGGACGCAATGCGCCATAACCGCGAATGGATGACGTCCTTCCTCGAGGATCGCGGCGTGGACCTTGCCCCGCACGGCAAGACGACGATGAGCCCGTCGCTGTTCGAGATGCAGCTCGACGACGGCGCCTGGGCGATCACCGTTGCGACGGCGCACCAGCTTCAGGTCGCGCGGGCATTCGGCTATTCACGGATATTCTTCGCCAACCAGTTGGTCGGAAGAAGCGCCATCGACTATGTCGTGCGCGAACTGGCAAAGGATCCTGCCTTCGAATTCTTCTGCCTGGTGGACGACCTGTCGAATGTCGAGGCGCTGGCGGCGGCCGCCAGGTCGGCAGGTCTTGACCGGCCCATGAAAATCCTGGTCGAGCTCGGCTACATTGGCGGACGGACCGGATGCCGTACGGTCGAGCAAGCGCTGACCCTCGCTCGGGCTATGCACGCATCAGGCAGCCTGGCGCTGGCCGGTATCGAGGGGTTCGAGGGCCTCCTGCGGGGAACCTCCAACGCGGAGACGCTGGCGCAGGTGGAAAGCCTGCTTGGCTCCATGGTCGAGCTGGCGGAGAAATGCGCTTCCGAGCAATTGTTCGCCGAAGGCACGGTGCTGCTCTCAGCTGGAGGATCGTCGTTCTTCGACATTGTCGCCGCGCGGTTGTCCTCGGCAAAACTCAACCGCGAAACGCGGATCCTGCTGCGCTCGGGCTGCTACATCACCCTCGACTCGGTACTCTACGTCTACGCCATGGACGCGATGCGGGAGCGCGACCAGGCGCTTGCCGACGCGCATGGCGGCCTGGAACCGGCGCTCGAGGTATGGGCCTATGTGCAGTCGCGCCCGGAAACCGAAAAGGCAATCGTCGGGTTCGGCAAGCGGGACACCTCCTATGACGACCTGCCGGTGGCGCTGAAATGGTACCGGCCAAACGGGAGCATGCCCGAGCCGCTTCCCGTACCGAAACGCCATTTCGTCACCAGGCTGAATGATCAGCACTGCCATCTGTCTCTGCCGGCCAGTTCACCGTTGCGGGTTGGCGACATGATCGGCTTCGGCATCTCGCATCCATGCCTGACCTTCGACAAATGGCGGGTCATCCACCTCGTCGATCCGTCCTACCGCATCACCGGCTCGATCCGGACCTATTTCTGACCTACGCTAACGAGACATTTCCTCACAATGAGCAGAAAACAAAAAGCTAAGGTAATGCTGATTACTGGCGCGGCGAGCGGCATCGGGGCTGCAACGGCGCAGGCCGCCGCGCGACAGGGCCACAGGGTCATTCTCGCCGACATCAACGAGCCCGGAGCACATGCGGCGGCAGCCGGGATAGGTCCCAATGCCTCCGCCAGGCGGCTCGACATCCGTTCGGAAGAAAACTGGAATGCCGTTCTCGACGAAGTCTGGTCTGAGCATGGAAGGCTAGACGTGCTGATCAACAATGCGGCGATCGTCCACACGGGTTTTGCCGCCAATGTCCCGGTCGAGAAACACCGGCACACGCTCGACACGAACTTCATGGGTGCGGCCATCGGCATGCTGGCCGCGTTGCCGCGTTTCAAGGCGCAGGGTTCCGGTCACCTGGTCACCATCGCCAGCATGGTCGCCTTCCTGCCCTTCCCGGGCATCGCGAGCTACGCCGCGGCAAAGCATGCCCTGCGCGCCTTCCACCATGCGCTGGCGATCGAGGAACGCCATAGTCCCGTCAGCTTCACGATTGTCTACCCGACGGCGACCGAAACGCCGATGCTGGAACAGGAAGCGCAGGACGACGCCATGGCGCTCGCCTTCGCCGGCAATCCGATGCCGGCCGAGCAGGTGGCGCAGATCATCGTCGAGGCCGTCGCGAAGAAATCGGCCGAGGCCTATATCCCGCCTGAGCGCGGCAGCTTCGTGCGCCAGATCGGCGTGAAGCCCCGCGCGCTGGCGAAGATGTATGAGCTCAACGCGGCCGTCGGAGCTGAGAAACTCAAGGCCCGCCGCGCCTTCGGCGGCACTGCCTGAGATCATTGGCGCAGCGTGCGCTCAGTCTTCCTCGTGCCCTGAGCGGCGCACCGATTTCCGCTTCGGATGCGCCTCGGCCAGCTTGAGCTGTTCGAGGATACGGTAGGAGCCCTCGCGCAGGTCCCTAACCACCAGCTCTCCCGCCTCCGAAGGAGAGCGGCGGGACAGCGCATCGATGATCAGCAAATGCGGATGCACCTCGGACGCGGCCTGCCGGATGTTCGGATACTGATGTGTGACGAACGGACCGGCGAGCAGCCAGAGATTCTCGATGACGCGAACCAGGACGTCGTTGTTCGAGGCCCGGTAGATCGTGAAGTGGAACTCCTGGTTCGCCGACAGGGCAGCCTTCCACTGCTCGGCTGCCTCGGCCTCGACGAAGGCGCCGTGCAAATCCTCCAGCTTGCGAATATCGTCCCCGGTGACATTGACGGCGCTCAGTTCCGCCGCGAGCCGTTCGAGCGGAGCGCGCGTCTCGCGGATGTTGATGTATCTCGGGATGGAGATCACCGGCACCCGGGCCTGGTAGCCGAGCTTCAGCTCGAGAGCGCCCTCGCGCACAAGCTGGCCGACGGCCTCGCGCACCGGCGTCGGCGACGTCTCGTACGCCGCCGCGAGCTTTCGAATGTTCAGCTTGGCGCCCGGCTCGTACTGTCCGGTCATCAAGGCCAGACGCAACCGGGCATAGATCCTTTCGGACAGGCTGTCGCGATTGAGCGCCAGCCCGGCATCGGTTTGCTGTTCATCCGGTTGCATGGTCATGGCGCGTTAGTGCCTTGCGGTGGTGACGGCCGCGCACCTTCCGCACGCCTCGCCGATTATTCTGGCATATACTATTTCAAAATTCGCTTGCCGGCAAAACCGGCCTCGACCCTGAAACACGTTTTGCAATATCAAAACCGCCAGAAATGCCAAGCAAAGGCGGGCAAGCGTCGCAAGCCGAGTTGCCGAACATCGGGGAGGTTGGATGGTAGACCTTAAAGGGACCATCGAGAGACGCATCGACATCGATCTGGCCATCGGCGAGAGCCCGGTCTGGGACGCCGACCGCCACCTGCTCTGGTTTGTCGACATCCTGGCACCCTGCATCTATGCGCTGAATCTCGAGACGAACCGCCTGGCGACCTACCCGATGCCATGCCCCGTCGGCAGCATCGGGCTCGCCAGCGGTGGCCGGCTGGTGGTCGCATTGCGGACCGGCGTCCATCTCTTCGATCCTGTATCCCGGGCGCTGGAATTCCTGGTCCATCCGGAACCCGACATGGACATGAACCGGCTGAATGACGGAAAGGTCGGCCCGGACGGATGCTTCTGGGTCGGTTCGATGCATGAGAGCCTGCCCCGCGCGCCGACCGCCGCGCTCTACCGGGTGACGCCGCGGGGAGAATGCACGCGCGTGATCGGCGGGTTGAAGGTGTCGAACGGACTGGCGTGGAGCCCGGACGGCGGGACCATGTATCATGCAGACTCCCGCGGAGCCTATGTGCAGGCCTACGACTTTGATCCGCGAAGCGGCCACCTCTCGGGAGGGCGCAGGTTCGCAACCTTCGACGAAAGCGATGGCCTGCCGGACGGCGCGGCAACCGATGTGGACGGAAACTATTGGGTCGCCGGAGTGACGGCTGGGCGGATCACGAAATTCGCTCCCGACGGCCGGATCGTCGACACATTCGCGCTGCCGACGCCAGCCCCGACGATGCCCTGCTTCGGCGGCCGCGACCTCAAGACGCTTTTCATCACGTCGCTCAGAACCGACCGCCCGGGCATCTATCATATGGGCACGTTGATTTCGGTGAAGACGGATGTCACCGGTGTTCCCACGTACGTCTTCGGCTGACCGGCATGGTCCGGAGCGAGCAGCGCGACGCTCGGGCGGTGCGCGCCCCGTTCGAGTGTCTAGAAGCGGAGCAGGCCGCGGGGAAGATCCAGCGCCCTCTTGAACCACGGGCGCGGCGGGCTCACGGCTGTTTTCGCAGGAGGCATCGCCGTGCAGCTTTCTTCCATCTTCGTCCATGAGGGATTGTTGAGCACCATGTCGCAACGCGCGAGGTGGCCCTGCCCCGTGGCGGTCAGGCAGGCGTAACCTCCAATGGGAAACGTCTGGTCGTTGGCTCGGCACGAAGACGCAACGGCACCCGGGGACGACATCTGCGCAGCACCGCCCGGGCAATAGTCGAGGACGCTCTTCCAGGACAGGACGTTGAGTTCCGTTTCGCAGCGCGCGAGATGGCTTTTGGCGCCAACCGCCAGACAGGAATACTGGCCAAGCTCAAACTGTCCCGTCGGAGCGACGCATTTTTCCTGCCCCAAGGCAGGCGCCGTTATCCCGGCGAACACCAGTCCCGCAACGAACAGCCTTACGTTCCATATCCTCAATCGTGGGACTCCCACCGACCTGACCGAGAAAGCGGTTATGTTTCGAATACTTCCACTAGCGCGCCGGACCCTGCGTCGGCCATCCGCGCGCAGTCCAACAAGACATCAGTCATGCCCGACCTTGGCGATCACAATGTGTCGCGGCGCGAAGTTCCTGCCTGTCGCGGCAAACCGCTCAAGCCATCACCTCGCGCGTTCAGCGCAGGCCTCTCACGATGGCTGACTTCGGGGGTCATGTCGAGCCCGGCGACCGCGCTTGCCAGCGCTGTCGCAAGCTCGGCAACATTGCAAGGAAGGTGGCCTATGTCAGCCGCGCGGGATCATTCGCGGTTATACGGGATGCCGAGGCGGGCGGGCTGGCCGCTGCGGAAACGAACCCCCATCAGAAGCACGATCGACGCCACGTATGGCAGCGCCAGGAGCAATTGATGCGGCACCTGCGCGCCCAGCACCTGCAGATGGGTGGCGAGCGATTCGAGGAAAGCAAACGCCGTCACCGCGATCAGGACCCCTTTTGGCTTCCAGTTTCCGGCGATCAGCGCCACGACAACGATCCAGCCGCGGCCGGCGGTGAAGTCGGCGAGGAAGCGGTCGGAGAAGCCGAGCATGAGGAAGCCGCCGCCAAGACCGGTCATGGCGCTGCCGGCCATCACCGCCGCAAACTGGCGGGCAGTCACGCTCAGGCCCTTGACGTCGAGCGCCTTGGGGTTCTCGCCCAGGCAGCGCAGCTCGAGCCCGTAGCGGCTGCGGTAGAGCAGGAACCACACCAGCGGGACCGAGAGCAGCGCGAGATAGGTCAGCGCGCGCTGCGAAAACAATATCGGGCCGACGAACGGAACGTCGGACAGCAGCGGAATTGCGATATCGCGGAAGCCGGAGAACGTCGGCTGCGCCCTGCCCTGGATATAGCTCTGGAACCAGTACAGCGTCAGTCCGCCGGCAAGCAGGTTGAGGCCGAGGCCAGCGATGAAATGATCGACACGCAAGGTCGCGGTCATGAAGGCGATGATGACGCCCATCAAGGCGCCGGCGAGGATTGCCGCCAGCACGGCGAGCCAGAGCGAGCTAGTCGTCGTCGCGACGATATAGGCGGCGAACGAGCCGGTCAGCATCGTGCCTTCCACCCCCATGTTCCAGATGCCGGCGCGCTGCGTGATGAGTTCACCCATGGCCGAGAAGAGCAGCGGCGTCATGGTGCGGATGGTGGCGGCAAGGATGCTGACGATGATCGCTTCCTGGAACAGCTGGCTCATTGGACGGCGACCCTCACCAAGCGATAGCGCGCCAGAACGCCGGCGCAGAGGAAGAAGAACAGGGTGATGCCCTGGATGGCGGGCACGAGCGATGCCGGCACGTCGCCGAGCACGCGCATGTAGACGGCGCCGCTCGCCAGCCCGCCGAAGAAGAGCCCTGCCAGCACCGTGCCAAGCGGCCTGAGCCCGCCGATCATGCCGACGATGATGCCGGTGTAGCCGAGCCCGATCAGATTGTCTGCGCGCAGCCGATGCGCCACGCCGAACAACTCGATGGCGCCGGCCAGGGCGGCCAAAGCGCCGCTCGCCATCAGGATGATGGAGACGGTGCGACCGATGTCGACGCCCTTGTGCCGCAGTGCCTCGGGATTGTAGCCGAGGCCGCGGATTTCGAAGCCTAGTGGGGTGCGCGACATCACGATGGAGCAGATCGCCGCGGCCAGAAACGGCAGCAACACGCCGGCATGCAGCCTGCTGCTGCCGAACAGCGAGGGCAGGAAAGCATCGGCGGGCAGCATCGGCGACTGCTGGTAGGAGATGGTGCCGCCGCTCTCGCCCCATGGGCCGCCCTGCAGCAGCCAGGACAACAGGTAGATCACGAGATAGTTCAGCATCACCGTCGAGATGATCTCGTTGACCGCGAAGCTGTTCCTGAGCACGGCGGCCAGCCAACCGAACGCCATGCCGGCCGCCATGCCGAAGACGAGCACGGCCGGGAAGAACAGCATCGGCGACATTCCGGCCAGGAGCTGCGCGCCGAGGTAGCCGCCCATGGCTCCGGCGAAGACCTGGCCCTCCTGGCCGATGCTCCAGAGCTGGGCGCGGAAGGCGATGACGGTGGCGAGCCCGGTGAGGATGATCGGCGTCGCCTTGACCAGCGTCGTGGCCATCGCCTTGGGCGAGCCGACCGCGCCCTGCACCAAAGCCGCGAAGACCTGGCCGACATCGGCACCGGTCGAGGCAAGCAGCAACGCCGAGACGGCGAGCCCGGCGGCAACAGCCATGGCAAAGGAAGCGGCCGTCCACAAGCCGTCGCGCTCGGTTCTCGGTTCGAAACGGATCATTGGACGGTCCCTTCGCGGCGCCCGGCCATCATGGCGCCGACTTCACCGACGGTTGTCTTTCTCGGATCGACGATGCCCATGATCTCGCCCTTGAACATCACAGCGATGCGGTCGGCGAGGCCGAACAGATCGCTCAGTTCTTCGGAGGCGAGGATCACAGCGAAGCCCTCCGCGCGCTTCCTGAGCAGCTGCGCCTGGACATATTCGATGACGCCGACATCGAGACCCCGCGTCGGCTGGTTGGCGAGCATCAGGCCGGAGGCATGCAGGAATTCGCGCGCTATGATGATCTTCTGCGCATTGCCGCCCGACAGCTTGCCGGCAGCTACCTTCTCGTCACGGGTGGCGATCTGGTATTCGGCGATCATCTCCCGCGCCAGCCTGGCAATCGCCTTGCCGTTGATCAGCGGGCCACTGCGATACTTCGCGCTGCGCTGCCAGCCAAGCACCAGGTTCTCCGCGACATTGAATTCCGGCACCAGGCCTTCGCGGAGGCGATCGTCCGGGATGTGGCCGACGCCTCGGTCCATCATGCAGCGCGGCGTCAGCCCGGCAACCTCCTCGTCCATAAGCCTGATCGAGCCGGCGCGCGGTTTGCGGACGCCGCACAAGACCTCGAATAACTCTTTCTGACCGTTGCCGGCGACGCCAGCTATGCCGAGGATCTCATGGCGCGCCACCGCGAAGGAGACGTCCTTCAGCACTGCCTCGCCCCAATAGCCATGCGCTGTCAGCCCTTCCACGGAAAGAACTGTCTCGCCCGGCTGCAATTCCGGCTTGGTGACTGCAAACGACACCTCGCGACCAACCATCAGCCGGGCGAGTTCGTCCGGAGACGTCTCGACGGTGTTGAGCGTGGCCACGACCTTGCCCTTGCGCAACACCGTGACCCGGTTCGACTGCATGACCTCGACGAGCTTGTGGGTGATGAGGATGATCGACAGGCCACGGGCGCACATCTTGCGCATGATGTCGAACAAGATGCGCGACTCAGCCGGCGTCAGCACGGCGGTCGGCTCATCGAGGATCAGAACCTCGGCGCCGAGATAGAGCGCCTTCAAGATCTCCGCCCATTGCTGACGGCCGACCGGCAGTTCCCAGACATAGGCATCGAAGTCGATGTCGATGCCGTAGCCGTCACATATGGCCTTGAGCTTCCGCCTGGCCTCGCCGGCATTGAGCCGCCAGCCCGAGCGTTGCGTGCCGACGATGATGTTCTCCAGCACGGTGAATTCCGGGACCAGGACGAAATGCTGGTGCACCATGCCAATGCCATGGCGGATCGCGTCGATGGGCGAGGCGATGTGAACCGGCTGATCGCGGACGAATATCTGCCCTTTGTCGGGGCGATAGAGGCCGAAGATGCACGACGAAAGCGTGGATTTCCCGGCGCCGTTTTCGCCAAAGAGGCAGTGGATCTCACCGGGGCGGAGGTCGAAATGGACGTCCTCGTTGGCGGCGACGCCGGCGAAGCGCTTGGTCAGGCCTTCGACGCGCAAGGCAGTGGACATGGCAGGTTCCGAAAGGCTGGAGGAAGTGGCCGCGACGGCCCTGGCGGAACGTCGCGGCCGGACGGTCTCTCGAAGATCAATGCGCCTTCGGATCGGACACGTCGACCGGCACCTCGAAAGTCCCAGCCATGATCTTGGCCTTCAACGCGTCGACATCGCTGCGGACATTTTCCGGCAGCTTGGACTCGAGCTCGCCATAGGGCGCCATGGCCGAGCCTCCGTCCTTCATCGAGAACCAGTGCTTTTCGGTGTTGCCGGCATAGGGCTTGCCTTCGGCCTTGTGGGCCCACCATGCATCGATGACGTGGTTCACGTCAGGATCCCATTGCGCGACCGTGCTCGACAGCACCGTCGACGGCGAGAACGAGTGCTGATCCTGGAAATTGCCGAAGCAAAGGATCTTGGCTTCCTCGCACGGCTTGAAGTTGCCGGTGAGCTGGAAGATCAGGTCGGCGCCTGTGGCGATCTGGGCCGAGGTGTATTCGGCCGCCTTAGCCGGATCGTACCAGGATTCGATGAAGGCGACGCTGCGCTCGATCTTGGGGTTCACCGCCTTGGCGCCGTCGAAGAAGGCGTTGATCTCGTCGTTGACGTCGTCGGCCGGGAACGTGCCGACAGCGCCGAGCTTGTTCGACTTGGTCATCTTGCCGGCAATGGTGCCGAGCAGATAGGCCGGCTCGTGCACGCGCTTGTATATCCAGTACTGGTTGCCGCCGAGCCCCTCATTGCCGGAGCCGACAACGACGAACATGATATCGGGAAACTCGTCCTTGAGCTTCTTCACCTGGTCCGAATAGGTGCTGTGGGCCCAGATGATATCGTACTGGCCGCTTTCGGCGAACAGCCGCATGGCGTCTCCGGCATCGTCGCCCCAAAGCGGATCTGTGTACTTCCAGGTGATCTCGAGGCCATGCGGCTTCTTGGCCTTCACCCGTTCCAGGGCCTGGATCAGCGTGCCGTCCCAGCCGCTTTCAATGCCGGCCGACAGGATGACCGCGATGCGAAGCTTGTCGGGCTCGGTGGCCCTGGCGAGCCCGGTGCCGATGGCGATACAGGCGATGGCTAGCGCGCAAAGCGCCGCAACTCTTCTAACGAAGATCATGAACATAGGATCGTGCCTTTCCCTCTGGGGTCATTTTTGGGTTGCATCCCGTTTTTTGTTTGTCTTCCGGTCCACCTCTCCCGGGCGGTATTCTCAGTTGCCGTGAGAAGCCTCCTTGGCCAGAAGCGCGTCGATCTCCGCGGACCACGAGGCGCGCCAGGCGCGCTTCGTTGAATCATCCAACCAGGCCGCGTCGAGAGAATTGAGCGCGAGGTCGGCGAGGGTCCTGCGATCGAGCGACATGGTCTCGGCCAGCAGTCGATATTCCTTGGCGAGGTCGGTCTGCAGCATCGGCGGATCGTCGGTATCGACCACCAGCTTGAGCCCGGCGTCGAGCATCGTGCGGATCGGATGGTCGGCCGCCGTCAAATCGCGCCAGTGAGTCAGGATCACAGTCGAGCTTGGGCAGACGGTGAAGGCAATGTCCTCGTCGATGCAGCGCCTGACCAGCGCCGGATCCTCCATGACCCGGTAGCCGTGGTCGATGCGTTCGACCGAGAGCAAGTCGAGCGCGTCGCTCACATTGGCAGCCGGTCCGCCTTCGCCGGCATGCGCGGTCAGCCGCATCCCGGCCTTCTTCGCCCTGTCATAGACGGGCTTGAAGGGCGCCGGAGGGAATGGCTCTTCGTCATAGTCGAGCCCGATGCCGATCACCTTGTCGGAGCGGAACGGCAGCACCAGGTCGAGGAATTCGAAGGCACGATCGATCGTCAGCTCGCGGTTGATCGCCGGAATCAGCCGCGAGACCAGGCCGAAATCGGTCTCGGCATCGTCCATGGCCTTCAGGATCGCGGAAAACATCGTCTGGTAGCTGATGCCGGCGTCCTGGTGCACCTGCGGACTGAAGAAGAATTCGACATAGCGTCCGCCGGCATTGGCGACATGGGCGAGCGCTTCGTAGGCGATGAGGTGGAAATCGTCGGCGCTGACGACGGACCGCGCTACGAGATCGTATATCTGCAGGAAGTCGACCAGATTGTCATAGCGATAGAGTTCCTCGACCTCGCCGAATGGCGGCAGGGCGATGCCGTTCTTCCTCGCCAACTTGAGGAAAGTGTCGGCCTTCACCGCGCCGGCCAGATGCAGATGCAGCTCGGCTTTCGGCAGCGCCTTTGCGAATACGTCCAATGTCATCGGCTCCGACCCTTCCTTACAAATCCAGCACAAGCTCATCCGTCAGCGCGCGCGAGCAGCATGGCGTCATGCGGTCGCCGGTCGCGCGCTGCTTGTCGGTCAACACCAGGTCGCGATGGTCCGGCACGCCCGAGACGACACGCGTCACGCAGGTGCCGCAGATGCCTTGCTCGCAGGACACCTGGATCTCGACGCCGTTTTCGGCGAGCACCTCGACGATGCTGCGTCCCGGCGCGACCTCGAAGCTGCGGCCGTCGCTGGCAAGCGTCACGCGGAACGACTTGTCGCCGGTGACCGTGGCATGTCCGGCATTCGCAAAGTACTCGCGATGGACCGCCTCGGACGGCCAGTCCATTTTTGCCGCGGCAATCACCGCGTCGAGGAAGCCGGCCGGTCCGCAGGCATAGAGGTGCGCGCCGGGCGGACGACGCGAGAGCAAGGCCGCAAGATCGAGCTTCTGTTCCGCCAGTCCGTCATCGAGATGGAAGCGCAGCTTGCCGGCAAAGGCCGAGGCCAGCATCTCGTCTCGAAAGGCCATGCGCGAAGGGCTGCGCGCGCAGTAATGGAAGACAAAGTCGCGGCCGAGAGCCGACAGGCGGTGCGCCATCGACAGAATCGGCGTGATGCCGATGCCGCCGGCGAGCAGCAGCGAGAACGCAGCATCCTCGTCGAGCGCGAACGCGTTGCGCGGCAGGCTGGCTTCCACCATGTCGCCAGCCTTCAGCCGGTCGTGCACGTAGGCCGAGCCGCCACGCCCGGCGACCTCGCGCAGCACGCCGATGCAATAGCGGTGACGTTCGGCCGGATCGTTGCGCAGCGAATATTGGCGCGTCATGCCGCCAGGCAGATGGAGATCGATGTGCGATCCGGCGGTGAATGCGGGCAATTCAGCACCGTTTTCGGCAACCAGTTCGAAGGCCGCGACGCCTTCCGCGCAGTTCCGCCTCTCCGCAACGCGAAGCTTGAGATGCGCGCCGGTTCGGTTCGCCTGCACAGTGTCGTAGCCCAGCATGTCCACGGTCACCTCCTCGGCTCGCGGTAAGGCAGGGATGCTGATTCAAATCGGACAATCATGACGTCGAACCGATGTCTCCAGTTACGATGCCGCTCCGCAATCAACTCGCGATCGGCGCGCCGAGGCCAAAGCGTTTCACAAGTCCACGCCG
>NZ_JANINM010000023.1 GCF_024509055.1 Mesorhizobium sp.
AAATCGCCGAGGAAAAGGAAGCGGTCGCCCAGTACGGCTCGACCGACTCCGGCGCTTCGCTGGGCGATATCCTGGGCGCGGCGCTGAAGAAGCAGGGCAACTAAGGCATTCCGGGCGGACCGCGGAGCGGTTTTCCCGAAATTGCATAAGTCGCTCACACAGCGCAGAAGACAAACCCCGCCGGAGCGATCCGGCGGGGTTTTTTGTTTACGGCAAAATAAACCTCCCCAGCGTAGAAGATGAACTTCCTGGCGCATTTGGCCTTAGGTCCAAGGGGAGGAACTTTCCATGAGCGCTGGCTACGTTTCTCCCGCTACGCCATCTTCGGTTGTGCTGAACCTTTACACCAGGTGGCCGCCCTTGTTCTGCTATTGCGCGATGGCGATTGTGATGATCACCCTCCGGTCCCTCGGCCTGGTGCTCAATCGCGACGCGGACGATCTCGTCAAGCTGCACGAAATCCGCACCTTGCTTCAAACGGGCAACATCTTCGACCGCACATTGCCCGGCATTGCCCAGCCCGAGCCCTACGTTTCGCATTGGCCATGGATCGTGGACTTGCCGTATGTGGCCTTCACGCGCCTGTTCGCGCCGTTCGCCGGCTCGGAGTCAGCGTTGATGGTGGCATGTTTTGTCGTGCCGCTGCTGCTGCTTGCGCCAGCGCTCTATTTCTACAACCGGCTGGTGGTGGCGATGGGCGTTAGCAGCCCGGCCCTTGCGTTACCGGTAGCGTTGATCTTCGCTATCGGCACCTTTTTCGAATATGCCCCGGGGCGTATCGACTATCACAATCTGCAAATTCTGCTTCTGCTTGCCGCCCTGGTGCTGATGCTGTCGCAGAACCGCGCATCTTCCTTCGTCAACGGACTTTTGGCAGCCCTGGCACTTGCGATCAGCGCCGAATTTGCGCCGTTCTATGCTCTGGTGATGGCAATCTACGCCTTTGACTGGATCCTGGGGCGAGAAGAAAGCGCTAGCAGGATCACCGGTTTTGGCCTTGCCCTGGCGATGGGCGCGATCGGTCTGCTGGCAGCCATCGAGCCGCTTTCAGCCTATGCCGCGGTGAAGTGTGACTTCTATTCAGCGCCACATGCCACAGCGCTCGTCGCCGCCGGACTTTCATTTGCCGTCGCGCCTCTGCTTTGCGGCTCACGCGGCGGATGGGCAATGCGGGCGGTCGTCCTGCTGGGGTTCGCAACCGCCAGCATGGCGGCGCTGGCAATGTTGTTCCCGCAATGCCTGGCCAGCCCCTATGCCTCGCTCGATGCCTATGTTCGCGACAACATGGTCAACCGAATCCTTCAGGAAATGAGCATCTTCCGGCATCCACATTTTCTGTCCGCGATTTTTCCGGGCACTCTGCTGATTTTTGTCGGCGCGATCGCCCCGGTTGTCATCTGCTTCGATCCGCATAGTCGAAGCAGGCCGCGCCTGATACTCGCCTTGTTCTCGGTGCTCGCGCTGGTCCTCGGGATCGCGTATTTGCGTTATTTTCGCTATGTCGCGCTCTTCTCCAGCATCGGTCTGCTATTCGTCGCGGCAAGCTTCCTACCATCAGGTTCGAGGCTGGTGCGCTATCTGGTGCCGGACATACGCTCGGCATCGCGGAAATATACATTGATCCTACCCGGCCTCGTCGTGTCGGCGATCGGGCTATACCACCTGTCACTGCGGCCATCCCAGGCGGCCACCCCTGCCGGCGAACTGGCCGACCTTTGCGACCTCGACTATTTCCAGCCGCAGCGGGGCTGGCCGGCGAACGCCGTGGTTCTCACGCCGCCCCTGATCGGAGCTTATCTTGTAGCTCTTGCGGATGGTCCCAAGGTGGTGACAGTCCCCAACCATCGATCGGCTCAGGGTATCGAACGGAGCTATCGCTTCCTTGATCCGTCGACCCCCGACCCTCGCGCGTTGCTCGATGCGTCCAAGGCGACACATGTTGCGCTCTGCGCCTACCGCGGCCCACCCTTGCCGGGCCTTGAAACCGGCTACCCATTCGCCGCGGCGCTGATGGAAGGCAGGCCGCCGGCGTGGTTGAAAGAGTGCCCAACGGATCCTTCATCGCCAGTGCGAATCTACAGCTACCGCAATGGCGATGGTTCGGACGCGGCCTGCCCCGCCTCGACGCTCGCGGCTCAGGCCCGGCCGTAGAGCGGCACCAGCGTGCCGCTCATCGCCAGGTTGGCGGGCGAGGCGAGATAGGCGATGGCTTCTGCGGCCGCCTCGAGGCTGACCCATTTGCTGAAATCGGCGTCGGGCATGTCGGCGCGATTGGCCGGCGTGTCGAGCGTCGAGGGCGCCACAGCGTTGACCAGGATGCCCTTGTGCTTCAATTCCTCGGCCATGGCCTGCGTCATCGCCGCGACCGCCGCCTTGCTGGCGGCATAGGCGACCATGCCTGAGCCGCGACGCGGATCGAGCCCAGCGCGCGCCGTGACATTGACGATGCGGCCGGCGATGCCGGACGCAAGCATCGAGCGTACCGCCGCGCGGCTGCACAGGAAGGTGGTGCGGGCGTTGGTATCCATCATCTCGGCAAACGACGCCGATTCGATCTTCTCCACCGGGGCCATGGTGAAGCCGCCGGCCAGGTGGATAGAGCCCCAGAGCTCGGGCACCTGGTGGTAGAAGGCTTCGACCTTGGCCGAATCCGACAGGTCGACATTGTGCGCCAGATGGACGCTGGCGTGGGCGGCAAAGGGAAAGTGCGGCGGGGCCGCCGCGTGCGCGTTGGGCACGTGGCAGATAGCGCCCTGTTCCAGCAACCTGCCGACAACCGCGCCGCCGAGCGCGCCAGTGCCGCCCGTCACCACGACATGCCTGCCATTCAACGTTTCCGTCATACCTAGACCGCTCCTGTCATTTTTATGATTGTTTTCTTCTGGTTGTACCGCCCCAGTATCGAACGTCGCGCCTTTCAGGCTGTCACTCAATTGAAATATCGACATGGCAGACGCAGCGTCTTTGCATGCGTCAGGCCGTCGCTGGGGCGTCATGCCGCCATGCCGACACGGGCTGGTTACTTCTTTTCACCGTAGGCGAGCCGAGCCAGCCCCGCCCGTCCTTCAGTCGACGGTGACTTCGATGATGCGTGGCTTTGCCGCCGCCCGCGCGCGCTTCAACGCGCCGGCGAGACCCTCGGCGCCGGTCAACCGCTCGGCCTCCAGGCCGTAGGCTTCGGCCAGCTTGCAGAAATCCGGCGGCGCCGGCGAGACGCCTACCGGCTCGACACCGACATCGAGCATCGAGGTTTCGATCTCGCGATAGCCGCGATTGTTCCAGACGACGAAGATGACAGGCGCTTCGGCATCGAGCGCCGCGCCGAGTTCCGGCAAGGAGAACTGGAACCCGCCATCGCCAGTGAGGCACACCACCGGCGCCTCGGGCACGCCGAGCGCCGCGCCGATCGCCGCGGGCGGACCATAACCCAGGGCGCCGAAACCGGTCGCGGCATTGAACCAGCCGCCAGGACGGTCGTGGTCGTAATAGAGGTTGGCGGCATAGATCGGTTGAGTCGAGTCGCCGACGATGATCGCGCCGGGCAGCGCGTCGCGGATCGCTTCCACCGCGTGCACCTGCGCCAGGTAATCGGGCTTCAGTTCGGCCTGAGCGGCGTGCCGCGCTGCTGCCGCGCGGGCCTCGCCATCCTTTGCGGCCACGTGGCCGGAACCGATTTCAGACAACAGCGCCTCGATGGCCTCGGCGCAATCGGCCTGAATCCCCACCGCCACCGGGCGACGCGCCAACTGGTCGGCGCCGATGTCGATGCGGATCAGGTTGGCCGGCAGCACGAAGCCGCCATCGCCATAGCCATCATAGTCGGTCGGACCGAATTCGGTACCGGCGGCAATCACCAGATCGGCGTCGGCCATCAGCGCGCGCACCGCCCTCAGGCTGGGGCTGGCCGGCACGCAAAGCGGATGGCGGTGCAGCAGGCCGCGCGCATTGGCGGTTTCGACAACCGGCGCGCCAAGCGCTTCGGCCAGCCGCCTGAGCGCCGCATCGGCCTTCTTGGCGCCGCCGCCGGCGAGGATCAGCGGGCGGCCGGCCGCCTTGATCAGCTTCGACGCTTCAGCGATCGCGGCGGCCTGCGGGGCTGGCGCCGCCGCGTTGCTCAGCATCGGCGCGATCCCGTCGGCGGGTTTCACCATGACATCGGTCGGGATCTCGATATGAACCGGCCCCGGGCGCGCGGAGGAAAACAGCGCAAAGGCGCGGGCGAGCGCGCCCGGCAGTTCGTCGGCCTCCGTGACGCGCTCGGAGAACAGCGCCACTTTCTCCATCATGCCGCGCTGGTCAGGCAATTCATGCAGGAAGCCCAGGCCCTTGCCGAGCGTGTCGGTGGCGTTGACGCCGGAGATCACCAGCATCGGCACCGAATCGGCGCGCGCCTGGCCCATGGCGGTGATGGTGTTGGTGAGGCCTGGGCCGGTGATGACGAAGGCGACACCCGGGCGACCACTGGCGCGCGCATAGCCGTCGGCCATGAAGCCGGCGCCCTGTTCGTGACGCGGCGTCACGTGGCGAATCTTCGAGCGCGCCAGCCCGCGATAGAGCTCGACCGTATGCACGCCCGGAATGCCGAAGACGGTATCGACGCCGTGCGCCTCGAGTAGTGAAATCAGCGCTTCGCCGATGGTGGTCATTGGTTTTCTCCCTTCGGTGCGGATCACTGCTCAAGGGAAACAGTGAACGCTCCATGTCTTTGTTCTTGCGCAATTCCGGACGGAAAGCCGCCTTTCACCTTTCCTGGAACTGCTCCGGCGGCCCGAGGCCGAGTTCGGCTTCTATGGCCTTGACGCCAATTGCCGCCAATTCGCCAGGCGAGAACATCTCTGCGGCCAGACACCCTTCGATCCAGAGCCCGTCGATGATCGCATTGATCGCGATGGCATGGCGGCGCAGCTGGCTGGCGTCCGGCTTGCGCTGTTCGGCCGCCAGCACTTCGGCGACGACCGCTTCAACCTCGTTGCGAAAGCCAAGATAGCCGTCGCGATGGGCACGGGCGAGCGTCGGATCGGCATTGGCACGGCCAAGGAAGGTTGCCCAGAGCGAAAACACCCGCGCGTCGACGATCGGCGCATTGAGGTTGGCGGTGACGAAAGCCGCGAGGCGCTGGCGAGGCGAGGCATTTTCCATGACCAATGCCGCCTTCGCCTGCTCGGTCATGCGGCCCATCAACGTTGCATACGCTTCCTGCAGCAGTTCTTCCTTACCGGGGAAATAGTGCCGGATCAGCCCGGCGGTGACGCCGGCGCGCAATGCGATGGTGCGCAAGGTGGCACCTTGCAAGCCATGCTCCGCCACGCTGTCCAAGGTCGCCTCGATCAGATCCTGCCGCCGCCGCTCCTCGCCCTCGCGACGGAACCTGCGACGGGACGGCGCATTCATTGGCGCAGGATCGGCCGCGTCAGGCATGTCGGCCCGCCCTCGCAGGCGATGCAGAGCGCATCCGCCTCGAAGATTTCAACGGTGCAGCCGGCGGCTTCCATGGCAGCCTTGGTCTTGGGAAAGCCCGCAACGGCAATGACCTTGTGCGGACTGGTCGGCAGCACGTTCAGGCTGAGGCCGTTGGAAGCGGCGAACTCCCCGGCATCGCCTTCGACCAGCCGTATGCCGCGCGCCTTCAGCATCTGGTAGAACGGCGCCGGCAAAAGCGGCGAATAGACCAGTGCGAGGTCGTCGGCCAGCGGGCTGATCACCGACATCAGGTGCAAGCACGCCTCTTCGCCCTGCCAGAGCGGCAGATCAAAACCGTAGACGGAAATACCGAGCGGCGTCAGCAGGTTGGAAACCTGCTGGATGCCTTCCTGGTTGGAGCGGACACCGCGGCCGATCGCCAGCGAGCGGCTATCCACCCATACACAATCGCCGCCTTCGACCTGGCCGGGAGCCTCGACGCGGCCCAGGATCGGAATGCCCAGCCTCCTGTAGGTTTCCTCATGCAACGAGGGCTCCCCGGAGCGCAAAGGCTTGCCCATGGAGAGGATCAGCGCCCCGCGATCGGTCATCAGGGACGGGTCGTGCGTGAACACCGAATCCGAAAGTCCGTCGGCCTTGTCCTCGATCCACTCTATTTCGGCGCCGGACGCCGCCACCAGTTCGGCAAGATGCGCATGCTGCGACGCAGCTTTCGCCGGGTCGAAGCCCGGGCCATAGTGCCAGGCAGTCCTGTCGGCGCCACGCATGGCGTTTGCCGCCGACCGCATCAGCACGCGCCGCAGAGGCGCCGCCATGGACTGTGATCCGAAAGCGCTCATCGATGCCCTTCTCAGGTGAAAAAAATCAAGAAAATTTCATCTGGGGCTATTTATACACTTGCACAACAAGGCCGCAAGTGCCGTAATGAACGGGATTGACGGGCTCGCGCTGTCGGGTCCATGCTGAAGTCTGGAGTGGGCAATACAGCGTATGTTGATTAGCCGGATAGACGTTCGACGAGCCATCGTCGGCCATGGGGTGGTTACCCGGTGAGCGCGGCGGGAGCTGCCGCAATACCATCCGGCGAAGCGCAGAATGGCGCCGCCGAAGCCATCCATGTCGAGAACCTGCACAAGAAGTTCGGCCAACTGCACGTGCTGAAAGGCGTCTCGCTATCGGCGCGCGACGGCGAAGTGATCGCCATCATCGGCGGCTCGGGCTCCGGCAAATCGACGCTGTTGCGCTGCATCAACTGCCTGGAGAACCCGACCAGCGGCATCATCCGCGTCAATGGCGAGGAGATCAGGCTCAAGGCTGACAGTCACGGCCACACCGTGCCCGCCGACCGCAGGCAGATCGAGCGCATCCGTTCGCGGCTCGGCATGGTGTTCCAGAACTTCAACCTTTGGAGCCACATGACGCTGATCGAGAACGTCATCGAGGTTCCGGTGCATGTGCTGGGCGTCAAGCGCGACGAGGCGATCGCCCAGGCCGAGAAGCTGCTTGCCCGCGTCGGGCTAGCCGAGAAGCGTGACGTCTATCCGGCATTCCTCTCCGGCGGCCAGCAGCAGCGCGCGGCGATCGCGCGGGCACTGGCGATCAATCCGCGCGTCATGCTGTTCGACGAACCGACCTCGGCGCTCGACCCGGAACTGGTCGGCGAGGTGCTGAAGGTGATCGGCGACCTGGCGCGCGAGGGGCGCACCATGGTGCTTGTAACGCATGAAATGAAGTTTGCCCGCGAGGTCGCGACGCATGTCGTCTACCTCTACA